>NZ_JBFAQM010000012.1:0-196640 GCF_040677315.1 Actinoplanes sp. NPDC049316
TCCAACCAGACAATCAAGCCCGGCCGGGGTAAATCATCAATTGGCACTGGCTTATCAAGCACCCTGTTGAGTTCTCAAAGAACAACCACACACCGGTAAACTTGCCGCCTTACTCGGCGACCTGCCCCCGGGGCACTCGTTCAACTTTACTAGGTCTTCCTGGCCCTGTCAACCGGTATCTCCCGGTTCGTGCCGATCTGTCCTAGCGCACCCTTCGTCCCGGGCTCGGGGCGGTACCGCACAAGGCAGCATCGCTACGATCCCGAAGTTCGAAGGATTTGGCAGGACGGCCGGTGTAGCTGACCTCCCTGGTCTCCCAGGTCGTTCCGCTTGCCTCGCCCGTTTCCCTGCCGGCTCGGAGAACATTACCCCCTCGTTTCCGCACGGCCAAATCGGCCCCCCGTGTCCCGGGCCACAGACCGATGAGCTGGGAAAACGCGGATCAGGGCGCTGCGACCGACAGAACGCCGTCCTGGATGCGCGTACGGAGGGTGGGCTGGTCGGTGGAGGCGGGGCCGTGCAGGGCGACGCCGTCGACGAGCCGGAAGGTGCTGCCGTGCCACGGGCAGACGACACACGCGTCGGCCCCCGAACCCTCGACCTCTCCCTCGCCCAGCGGCCCGCCCTGGTGCCCGCACTGCTCCAGCATCGCGGTCACGTCGTCGCCGTGGCGGTAGAGGAGGACTCGTACGCCCTCGATCGTGCGTACCGTCGGACGGCCCTCGGGCAGCGAGGCGACCTCCCCGACCTCGGCCCAGTCGTCCGGGAGCTCGAAGAGCTGCGGAACGGCGACGTTCATCCCCGCGCCCTGCTGGTACGACAGGTGCCCGCCCAGGTAAGCCCCGGCGCCGGCCACCGAAAGTCCTGCGTACGCAAGAAGACGTCCGGTGCCCCACCGCCCGCTGTTGCGGGCCGAGAGCGACCACACGTAGAGGCCGAGCGCGACGGTGTTGGCCGCCGCGTGCACGAGACCGACCCGGCGCTGGTCCTTGGACAGCGACGACCAGTCGACGAGACCGGCGGCGATGGCCGGCGCCGAGGAGGCGGTGCCGACGGCGATCAGGGTGGTGGCCGCCTTCCGCTGGCCGGGCAGCGCGTCGAGGACCGCGGCGCTCATGAACGAGCCGACCGGGAGCTGGACGAGGACGGGATGCAATGGGTGGCCGAACCAGGTGCCGTGCAGGAGATCACGGAGGGCCCGTGGCTGGGCCACCTTCTGGACGGCGCTCTGGAGGCGGTTGCTGATGGCGTCCAGGGCGGTGGTCTTCTCGAGCCGGGATATCGTCTGCCGCAACATGGGTGAGTGGTACCCCGCTGGGGCTCGCCCATTCGCGGCGCATGAGGTCCGGTACGGACGGGTATGCAGCAACTCCGCGACCTGGGAGGACACATGGCGGCCATGACGCCGGTGGATCGGCTCGCCTCGGGCGACCATGCGTGCCTGACCTTCTCCGACCCGGAGGAACGGCTCGACATCCTGGCCGCGTTCGTGGCCGCGGGCCGGAGCCGGGACGAGGAGATCATCTGCTTCACGGACGCCGTCGGCGTCGACGATCTGCGCGCCGAGCTGCTCGAGCGTGGGATCGAGGGCGGTACGCAGCTCCGCGTGGTCAGCGCGGACCAGCTCTGGGGCGGTGGGGCGGCTCCCGAGGCGGCCACCATGGTGGAGCTCCTCGCCGGTGAGCTGCGGCGGGCGCTGGAGCAGGGGCGCAGCGGTCTGCGGATCACGGCGGACATGTGCTGGGCCGCCCGGCCGCAGGCGAACGCCGAGCAACTGCTGGTCTTCGAGTCCGAGGTGGCCCGGCTGTTCGCGGACGGGCGGTTGACGGCTGTGTGCGAGTACGACCGGGAAAGCTTCGACCCGGTCACGCTGGGCTATGCGTCCCGGGTCCATGCGCGGACCGTGGCGGCGCGGGTTTACCACGAGGACCCCGTACTGCGGATCTGCCGGCAGCACGTGCCTCCCGGCGTACGCGTGGCCGGTGAGCTGGACCGGACCCATGCGGGAGCGTTGCGCGACGCCTTGGCGGAGGCCGTACGCCTGGATCCGGACGTTCATCTGAACCTGAACCAGTTGCACTTCCTCGACCCGAGCGCGGCAGCGGTCATCCTGCAGACGGCGGCGAACCTGCCGGACGGTCGCAGTATGGTCGTGGTCTGCGCGGAGCGGGTCGAGCGGACCTTGATCGAAGCCGGCGCCACCGGGGTGCCGGCCCTGCGGATGCTGGTGCGCGATGGTGAACGCTGAACGGACCGGATCGGCGCCCAGGCGGGCCAGACAGAACCGGCCTCCCCGGGCAGGGGAACGACGTCCGCGGACGTCCGGTCCCCGGATCCTGCTCGATCAGGCGTTCGACGGGGACAACCTGGCCGCCCTGCGGACCGCTGTCGCGGCCCTGGCCCGGGATGTCGCGGATTCGGGTACGGCCGAGTCGGTCATCCTTGTCGCGCACGAGCTCTCCAGCAATTCGGTACGGCACGGCGGCGGCAGTGGCCGGCTGCGGATGTGGGTCGCCGGGCGCGCGGTGCACTGCGAAGTCAGCGATCAGGGCCCGGGCCTGGCCGATCCCGACACCGTGGGTCGTGAGCTGCCGGCGCACGCGGCGCCGGGCGGCCGGGGACTGTGGCTCGCCCGCCGGCTGTCGGACCTGCACATCTCGACCGGCGGCCGCGGCACGACGGTCACGGCGGTGGTCGCGCTTTGATCGGGTACGTCGCTCCCGGCTACGAAGCTGTACGGGAGGAGTTCGAGGCTCAGGCGTGCGGCGGGTCGGCGCTGTGCGTGCTCCGCGGCGGCGAGGTCGTCGTGGATCTGCGGGAGGGGTGGCGGGACGGCGCGCGTACCCGGGCCTGGGACGAGTGCACGCTGGTCAACGTCTATTCGGTGGGCAAGCCGGTGATCGCGCTGGCGGCGTTGCTGCTGGTCGATCGCGGGCTGGTCGGCCTGGACGATCCGGTCGCGCGGCACTGGCCGGAATTCCGGACCACTGCTTCCGTACGGCACGTGCTGACGCATACGGCTGGACTGCCGGTGTTTCCGGTGCCGAGGGACGCGTCCGCGTGGAGTGACTGGGAGCTGCTCTGCGGTGACCTGGCCGCCGCCGAGCCGGAATGGCCGCCGGGCACGGTTGCGGCCGAGCATGCGCTCACGTACGGGCACCTGCTGGGTGAGCTCATCCGCCGGGTGACCGGCCGCGAACCCGGCGCCTTCGTGGCCGAGGAGATCGCCCGGCCGTGGCGGCTGGATCTCGGCTTCGGGCTGGACGCCGAGGACCAGGAACGGTGCGCTGAGCTGGAGGTACGAGGGGCGGACTGGCCGGACAACGGGCAGAGCGAACCGGATTCGATGCGCGTACGGGCGGTCGCCAACCCCGAGGGCGCGCGGGACCTGGCGGTGGTCAACAGCTCGTTGTGGCGTACGGCGGTCGTGCCGGCCGTCAACCTGCATGCGACGGCCGCGGCGGTGGCGCGCTTCCATGCGGGGCTGCTGGCCGGTGGCGAGCTGGACGGGCATCGGCTGATCAGCGCGGATCTGGTGACGGAGATGACCTCGGCGCACTTCACGGGATTCGACCACTTCATAGGCCAGGAGACGACGTGGGGTCTGGGCGTGCAGCTCGAGCGTGACGGCACGTGGGGCATGGGCGGCCTGGGCGGCAACGCGGGATGGGCTGATCCCGCTCGGGGCCACGCCATCGCCTACGTCACCAGGCGGCTCGGTGGCTTCCGGCGGGTGGACGCGCTCGACGCCGCAATCTCCTCCGTACGACTTCTCAGCTGACCTGCGGCGCCGCCGATTCAGAACCCCCGCGGAAGAGGAACACCGAGAGGGGCGGTCATGAGGGGGCGATGGCAGGCATGGCTGGTGTCTGCCATCCTCATGGCCGCCTTCGCGGTGCCCGGGGCGTCGTCCGCGGGCAGCGCCGGCCTCACCGCGGCGCCGGCCGGCACCCGGGCCATGTGGCTCTGGGGCGCCGACCCGGCCGCGGAGGTCGTCGACTGGGCCGTGGCGAAGGGCGTCTCGGAGATCTTCGTGTACGTGTCGCCGGCCGTGCTCACCAACGGCGACCTGGCCCGGCTGCAGGAGATGAAGGTGCGGGTCGCCCCCTTCGACATCAAGCTGCGGGCGCTCGGCGGTGACCCCGGGTGGGTCACCGATCAGGCGGCCGCGCTCGCATGGCAACGAGCTGTGGTCTCCACCGGGCTCTTCTCCGGCATCCACGTCGATGTCGAGCCGTACGCCACCGAGGGCTGGACCACGGACCAGCGCGGCACGCAGACCGCGTACCTCGGGCTTCTGGACAAGATGCGTACGGCCGGCAGCCTGCCGCTCGATGCCGACGTTCCGTTCTGGTACGGCCAGTACAAGCTGGGCCGCAAGAACTTCGCGGACGAGGTGCTCCGCCGGGTCAACGGCGTGACCGTGATGAGCTACCGCGACACCGGCACGGGCGCGAACTCGATGCTCGACGTCAGCCAGGACTGGCTGGCGCGGGGCAAGGCGCTGGGCAAGCACGTACGACTCGGCGCGGAGACCGGGGCGCTGGCGGACTGCACGTACTGCACGTTCGCCGAGGAAGGCGCGACCCGGCTCGACGAGGAGCTGTCGAAGGTGGACGCGGCGACGCGAAGCACGGCGGCCTTCGGCGGGATCGCGGTGCACCACTACGGCGCTTGGCGGACGTTGCCCCGCTGAGGTTTCCGGCGTTCGTCCGGTGGGCAGATTGACGCCCGTCCTGCCGGGTCCGGCGGGATCGACGGCGCGGGCCCACCGCCCGTCCGGCTGGTCTCGGCGGGCGGACGGCGCAGGCCGATGCCCATCCCGCCCGGTTGCAGCGGGCAGGTGGCGCGGGTCCCGCCGGCCCAACAACGGACGAACGCAACGGGCCGGCAGGACCCGCCCTCCGCCCGGCGAACCGGACGGAAGCTTCACGGCCTCAGCCACACCGCCTCGTCGCGATGCGACTCGAGCGGTGCGGGATAGTCCAAGCCTGATCGAACCGTATCGGGCAGGCGCCAGGGTTGGTGCACAGCCTTCCCCGCGACCGAGGCCAACTCCGGTACGTAGCGACGAACGTACACGCCGTCGGGGTCGAAGCGCTCGGCCTGGCGGATCGGGTTGAACCGCCGGTAGGGCCGCGTGTCGTTGCCGGTGCCGGCGACCCACTGCCAGTTGCCCGAATTGTTCGCCACGTCGCCGTCGACGAGCCAGCGGAAGAACCACTTCACGCCGTCGCGCCAGTCGAGGCCGAGGTGCTTGGTCAGGAACGCGGCGGTGATGAGCCGGGCGCGGTTGTGCATCCATCCCTCCGCCTGCATCTGCCGCATCCCGGCGTCGACGATCGGCACGCCGGTCAGCCCGTCCTTCCAGTGCTGCAGCGCGTCCTGGTCGTACCGCCAGCCGGTGTCCCCGCTCGCGCGGTAGGGCTGCGTCGAGATCTTCGGGAACGCCTGGGTGACCTGATAGTAGAAATCGCGCCAGCCGAGCTGCCGCAGGAACGCCGCGGGTCCGGCGCCGTCCAGATCCCGCGCCCGGTTCGCCACGGCCAGCGGGGAAAGACAACCGAAGCGGAGGTACGCGCTCAGCCGTGACGTCGCATCGGCGGCCATGTCGTCGTGCAGATCGTCGTAGGTGTGGATGTGGCGCGGCCACGCCTTGAGCCGCCGCAGCCCCTCGGTCTCGCCGCCGTTGAGCGCCGCCGGCGACTCCCCGTCGGGAAGCGGCGGCAGAGGGGCGGCGGCCAGATCGGCGGGAAGGGCGATCCGCTCGGGAGTCGCCACCTCGTCGCGCCACTTGGCCGACTCCCACGCCCGGTAGTACGGCGAGAAGACCTTGTAGTGCCCATCCCCGCCACCGGGCCGCACTCCACCGGGGGGCACGACCGTGGTGCCGGGAAACAGACGGAGTGAGATGCGGTGCCGTTCGCATTCGTCGTTCAGTCGCTCTTCGCGGCGCCGGGCATAGGTGCTCACGTCCTGGGTGAGGGCAACACCCTCGGCCTGCACCTCCCGGGCGAGTCGCATCGTCTCCGCCACCGGCTCGCCCTCCCGGACGATCAGGTCGCCGCCGCGGGCGCGCAGGCTCTCGCGCAGATCGGCGAGGCTCTGATGCAGGAAGCGGGCCCGGTTGGGGGAGAGCTTCTGCAGCTGTGGGTCGAGGACGAAGAACGGCACGACGGTCTCCGCGCTGGCGCAGGCGGCGGCCAGCGCGGGATTGTCGTGCACCCGCAGGTCACGGGTGAAGAGCACGATCGCCGTGCGCATGTCAGCCACGCACCAGCTCGGGCACGGGGCTGCCGGGACGCGTCAGCAACGACCGGACGGCGACCCGCGCCCGGCGGCGGTTGGGGACGGTCGCCCGCCGGACGAAGACGTCGTAGTCGGCGGCGACCACCTCGTCGAGGATGCCGGCGTACAGCTCGAAGGCAGTCCGCATGCAGGCTTGCGAGCCGGGCAGCAGCAGCGGGATGCCGGGCGCCGCGGCGGCGTAGTGCTCGTCGGCGCGGGCCACTTCGGCCCGGATGAGGGCCTTGACGGCCGGGGTGGAGCGACCGGCGGCGCGAGCCGCGAAAAGGTCGTCGCGGGTGAGGCCGAACTCCGCGAGGTGCGCGTCCGGCAGATAGGTGCGGCCGCGGTCGAGATCCTCGGCCACGTCCCGGATGAAGTTGGTGAGCTGGAAGGCCAGGCCCAGCTGGCGGGCGGGCTCCCGGGCTGCGGCCGGGTCGGTGGAGCCGAGGATCGGCAGCATCATCGTGCCGATGACCGCGGCGGAGCCCTCCATGTAGTCGAGCAGGTCGTCATACGTCGCGTACGAGGTGACGGTCAGGTCCATCGCCATGCTGCGCAGGAACGCGTCGAAGTCGTCGATGCTCAGGTCGAACACCGCGATCGTGTGAAGCACTGCCGGCAGCAGCGGGTCGTCGACCGGCTCGCCACGCAGGCCGGCGAGGAAGCGCCCGGACCACTCGGTCAGACGCTCCGCCCGCTCGGCGGGGGGCAGGTCCTCGGTGCGGTCCACGATCTCGTCGGCATAGCGGGTGAAGCCGTAGAGGGCGTGCACATGACGCCGCTTCCAGGCGGGTAACAACCGGGTCGCCAGGTAGTAGGTGCGGCCGTGGCTGCGATGCAGCCGGCGGCAGCGTTCGTAGGCGGCTGCCAGATCCGTCTCCATCACGCCTCCAGAAAACAAATCGACTCACGAATCGACGCAACACGCAGCCTACGGTAATGTCGTCGTCGTGGCCAACGACATCCTCGAGGGCAACCCGCGCTGCGGGACCTCCCATCAGCCGATCCCCGCGGACGGCCTGGTGAATGCTGTCGAGGGGACGCTGGCCGACTTCCTGGCCAGCCAGATCGCCGCCCTCGACACCGTCGACCCGGCGCTCGGCGCGTTCGCTCGAACGACTCGCGACCTCGTGCTCGCCGGCGGAAAACGACTCAGGCCGACCTTCGCCCACTGGGGCTGGCGCGGCGTGGTCGGCTTCCGCGAGCCGGTCGACCCGGTGCTCCCCGCCCTGGCGGCGCTCGAGCTCATGCACACGTTCGCGCTCGTGCACGACGACGTGATGGACGCCTCGGACACCCGCCGCGGCCGGCCCACGGCGCACCGGCTCTTCGCGGCCCAGCACGGCAGCGCCGGCCGGCTCGGCGACCCGGACCACTTCGGCGAGACCTCGGCGATCCTCGTCGGCGATCTCTGCCTGATCTGGGCCGACCAGCTGCTCGCGCAGGCGGCGCTGACCACCTCGACGCTCTTCGCGGTGCGGGCGCGCTACGACCGGATGCGCGTCGAAGCAGTCGCCGGGCAATACCTCGACGTGCTCGGCGAGGCCCAGCCGCACGACTGGACGGTCGACCGGGCGTTGCTCGTGGCCCGGCACAAGACAGCGAGCTACACGGTGCAGCGACCGCTGCAGTTCGGCCTCGCTCTCGCCGGCCCGCCGGGCGCCGACGTCGCCGCGATCGACGACGCCTACAACCGCTACGGCATAGCGGTCGGCGAGGCGTTCCAGCTCTGCGACGACCTCCTCGGCGTGTACGGCGATCCCGCGGTGACCGGCAAGCCCGCCGGCGACGACCTGCGCACCGGCAAGCCGACCGCTCTTCTCATGCTCGCCCGCCAGCTCGCGACGCCCGCGCAGCGCGCCGAGCTCATCAAAGACCCCGCCGGAGCCGTCATCCCCGCCGACGGCTCCGGCGGCCCCCTCTCCCCCTGGGCTCCCCACGCCGACGACTCGTCGCGCCCGCTCGGCGTGGCGTCGCCCGGTGGCACGGACGAAGCGGTGGCGCGGCAAGCGGAGATCATCATCGAGACGGGAGCTGTGGCACGGATCGAGGCGATGATCCGGCAGCGGGTCGAGGAGGCGGTCGCGGCGCTGCACGACGCGCCGATCGACCATGGCGCCCGCGCCGCGCTGACCGACCTTGCCGTCACAGCGACCCACCGCCCAGCATGATGGACATGGTCACGCTTCGGCACCCCGATCCCGGTCCATGCGACATCACGGCGCCGAGACCGGCGATGAACGTGTTCGCCGGGCAAGTGGTCCCCCGTCGAGCCGCCGACCACCGAACTTTCCCCGCGAGCCGCCGACGAGAGGCTTCTCCCCGCGAGCCCTCGAGATCGACTTCTTCCTCGAGCCCCGACCGGCGGCTCGCCGACCCCCTCTGGAGCTGGTGACGTGCGAAGAGTGACCGGACCGACCGACCGAGTCGTCGTCGTCGGTGCTGGACTCGGCGGCCTGGCCTGCGCGCTGCACCTGGCCGCCGCCGGGCGGCAGGTGACCGTCGTCGAGCGGGAGGCGGTGCCCGGCGGCCGGGCCGGCCGGCTCTCGGTCGACGGGTACGAGTTCGACACCGGCCCCACTGTGCTGACCATGCCGGAGCTCATCGCCGAGCCCCTCGCCGCCGTCGGGGAGAAGCTGTCCGACTGGCTGGAGCTGACGCCGCTCGACCCGGCGTACCGGGCGTACTACCCGGACGGTTCCACGCTGGACGTGAAGACCGACACCGTTCGGATGGCCGCCGAGATCTCACGTGTCTGCGGGCCCCGGGAAGCCGACGGCTACCTGAGGTTCGTGGACTTCGCCCGCGATCTGTGGCGCCTGGAGCGCGACAACTTCATCGACCGCAATCTCGACACCCCGCTCGACCTCATCAACCTCAACCTCGTCAAGCTGCTGGGGATGGGCGGGTTCCGGCGGCTCCAGCCGAAGATCAACGAGTACTTCCGGGATCCGCGTACCCAACGGATCTTCTCCTTCCAGGCCATGTACGCCGGCCTGGCGCCGCACGACGCTCTCGCGATCTATGCGGTGATCGCGTATCTCGACTCGGTCGCGGGGGTGTTCTTCCCCCGCGGCGGCATGCACGCCGTGCCGAAGGCCCTGGCCGGCGCCGCGGAGAAGCACGGCGTGCAGTTCCGGTACGAGACGACGGTGACGGCCGTGGAGACCGCCAACGGGCGTGCGACCGGCGTACGGACCGACACGGGCGAACGCATCCCCGCGGACGTCGTCGTGCTCAACCCCGACCTGCCGGTGGCGTATCGCGACCTGCTGCCGGAGAGCCGGCGTCCCCGCAAGCTCCGCTACTCGCCGTCGTGCGTGGTGCTCCACATCGGATCGGACCGCGCCTACTCGAAGATCGCGCACCACAACATCCACTTCGGCGCCGCGTGGCGCGGCACCTTCGACGAGGTGATCCGGCAGGGCCTGCTGATGAGCGACCCGTCGCTGCTGGTCACCAACCCGAGCCGCAGCGACCCCGGCGTCGCGCCGGCCGGGCGGCAGACGTATTACGTGCTCGCCCCGACGCCCAATCTCGACGTCGCGCCGTTCGACTGGAGCGGCGGGCTGGGCAGGCGGTACGCCGACGACCTGATGCGGGTGCTGGAGCAGCGCGGGTACGTGGGCTTCCGGGACGGCGTCGAGGTCGAACGGATCATCACGCCGGACGACTGGGCGGCGCAGGGCATGGCGGCCGGAACGCCGTTCGCCTCGTCCCACACGTTCGCGCAGACCGGCCCGTTCCGGCCCGGGAACCTCCACCCGACCCTGCCCAACGTCGTGTTCACCGGGTCGGGCACGCAGCCGGGTGTGGGCGTACCCATGGTATTGATCTCCGGAAAGCTGGCGGCCACCCGCGTCGCCGGACCGGCCGGGCAGCAGGGCGACATCGTCGGGAGGTCCGCGTGAGCGGGACGCACGGCGGGGACACCGTTACCGGCTCCCGCGAGACCCATCTGGTCGAGCTGGTCGACCCGGACGGGCATGCGGTCGGGCAGGTGACGGTCGACGAGGCACACGCCGCCCCCGGCATGCTGCACCGGGCATTCTCCGTGTTCCTGCGCGATCCCGCGGGCCGGGTGTTGCTGCAGCAGCGGGCCGCCGTCAAGACCCGGTTCCCGCTGCGCTGGGCCAACACGTGTTGCGGCCACCCGCTGCCGGAGGAATCCCTCCAGGTGGCGGCCGGCCGGCGGCTCGTCGAGGAGGTCGGCGTGGACGGGGTGCCGCTCACCGAGGTCGGCGTGTACTCCTACTACGCGGAGGACCCCACCACCGGGCGGGTCGAATACGAGTACGACCACGTGCTGGTCGGCGAGGTCGGCGCGGACCTGGCCGTACTCGCCGACCCCGACGAGGTGGCGGACGTCCGCTGGGTGCCGCTCGACGAGCTGGGACAGGCGATCGCGCGGGAGCCACGGGCGTACGCACCCTGGCTCGCCGGGGTCACCGAACGGCTCCAGCATTTCCTCGACCGTACGGACGCGGCGGAGTCCTCAGGTGGCCGATGAGGCCCTGACAGCGGGAGCGGTGGCGCGCCGGCTCGGCGTCGCCGTCACCACGCTGCGCACCTGGCACCAGCGGTACGGGCTGGGCCCGAGCCGGCACGTCCCCGGGCATCACCGCCGGTACACCCCGGAGGACATGGACCGCCTCCAGGTGATGCGCCGCCTCACTGCGCAGGGAGTGCCGCCCGCGGAAGCCGCCGCCTGGGCTCGCCGGGTCCCCGTGCCGATCGACATGCCGGAGACCGGGATCGCCGCCCAGCCGGACGCCCGGCCCGAGCTTCCGCCCGGCGAGGCCCCGCCGCAACGTACGCGCATCGACGCGATCTGGCCCGAGCTCACCGGACGGCTCACCGTCACGACCCGTGACGGCGGCGGGCACGCCATCCGTACCGGCCGGGCCGGTCCCGCCGCCCGCGGCCTGGCCCGCGCAGCGATGCGCCTGGACGCCCCCGCGCTACGCGACATCCTCGAGATGGCCGTGGTCAGCCGCGGTGTGGTCGCCACCTGGGACGAGGTCATCATGCCGGTGCTCGTCGGCATCGGCGACCGGTACGAGGCCACGAAACGCTTCATCGAGGTCGAGCACCTGATGTCACGTGGTGTGACGGAGGTGTTGAGCGCCGTCCCCCGCCCACCGAGCTATCGCGATCCCCGCGTGCTGCTCGCCGCAGCGGACGAGGAGCAGCACACGCTTCCCCTCGAGGCGCTCGCTGCCGGCCTGGCGGAGCGCGGCGTACCGACCCGGCTTCTGGGCGCCCGGGTGCCACCCCAGGCACTGGCGGACGCGGTGACGCGTACGGGCCCCATCGCGGTGGTGCTGTGGTCGCAGCTGCCCGAGACGGGCGATCCGTCGCAATGGGACCGGCTGCTGTCATCGGGGCACGCCCCGCTGCTGTCGGCGGCCGCGGGGCCGGGATGGCCGGCGGAGGGCCTGCCGGAGGGCGTCGTACGGCTCCGCAGCCTCGGCGAAGGAGTCCATCTGATCTCGGCCGCGGTGACGCCGGACGCGGTGTGAGCAAAGCTGCCGAGGACCGGCATCCGGGGGTGTCTGCCGCGGGGCGCGGCGAAGGAGAGGGCTGACGCCGGGAGCCGGGGTCTGCCGTCACCAAGCGGGCGAGCCGGATCTCCCCTCGCCGAGCGAGCCCGCGGCGCCGGATCTGTCTTCACCGAGCGCGCGAGCCCCGGTCGCCGGGTTCGCCTCGCCGAGCGGGCGACCCCGGCGACCCAGATGCCTTCGCTGAGCACGAGCCGAGCGGGCGACAGCGACGGCGCGTCGGCTCGCGCCCACAGGCGCAGAACGGGCTACACCGGCAGCGCGTCGGCGTCACGGGCCCCGGAGCGAACGGGCGACGCCCGGTGCCCGGTGAAACGAGTGGCCGGCGCTCGAAGACGGTGCAGGGCGGAGCACGTCGGCGATTCCCCGCCAGTGGCGCTCGGCACACCATCCTCCCCTCGCCTCTCGGAGGGCCGACGTTTTCGCTGGTCAGGGGCTTGCCACGGCGAGGGGGATACCGGTTTGGATGACGGCCCCGGCATCACGTATGCTTTCCAAGCCTCAAGCGGGGCCGGTTGGGGCCACACCGCAGGAATTGCCGATGTGCAATGATGGCGGGGTTGCCCTCATCGTCTAGTGGCCTAGGACGCCGCCCTTTCAAGGCGGTAGCACGGGTTCGAATCCCGTTGGGGGTACGGACCACCTGGGTCAGTGCAGGTGGTAGAAAAGAGCAGCACCAAGCAAGGTCCTGTGGAGCAGTTGGAGTGCTCGCCGCCCTGTCAAGGCGGAGGTCGCGGGTTCAAGTCCCGTCAGGACCGCAACAAGCCCAGCCGCAAGCATCAACCGCGGCAACGGCCAGGTAGCTCAGTTGGTACGAGCGTCCGACTGAAAATCGGAAGGTCGGCGGTTCGACCCCGCCCCTGGCCACCAAGTCCTTCGCCGGGCTTTGAGCACCGCCCACCTGCGGAAACGCACGGTGGGCGTTTTGCTGTCAAGACCGCGTCTTCCGCAATCCGTCACCGCGACCAGGAAGTGGTGATATGCCGTTCAAGGTGCGGGAGATGATTCGGATGATCGAATCGGACGGGTGGGTGCTGGTCGCCACGCGCGGCAGTCACCGGCAGTACAAGCATCCGTCGAAGCCGGGCCGGGTCACGATCGCCGGCAAACCGAGCCGGGACTTGCCGCCCGGCCTGGAGCGAAGCATCCTGAAACAAGCGGGACTGACTGGGGGCACACCGTGAGCGCATATGCAGTGATCATCGAACGCGCCGAGGACGGCGGATTCGGTGCCTGGTCGCCGGACCTGCCCGGCTGCGTCGCCTTGGGCGACTCCCGCGAGGAAGCGTTGGACGAGATGCGCGGCGCTATCGCCTTCCACCTGGAGGGCTTGCGCGAGGCCGGCGAACCGGTCCCGGCGCCCACAGCTGAAGCGGTGGATTTGATCGCGGCGTGACGCACGACGGGCCGATGGTGCACGTTCAACACACGCGGCCCGCTCTCACCGCTCTTGAGCTGCGCAGACATCCCTCGCTGAAAATCGGAAGGTCGGCGGTTCGACCCCGCCCCTGGCCACCAAGCCTTTCGCCGGGCTTCAACGGTCCTCACCTGCGTTTCCGCAGGTGAGGACTTCGCTGTTCTAGCGACGAAGAATCTTGGCACAGTGACCGCAGGCACTACACCAGCGCCCAACACGCCCGCCTCGCGAAGCGGCACGGCGTGCTGCTCTGAGCGTGGGCCGGCGCGGGCAATGCTGGGACAACGCCGTCGCCGAATCGTTCTTCTCGACCCCTGAAGACGGAACTGATCCACCGGCAGCCGTGGCCCACTCGCAAAGCCGCTCACCAGGCGACATTCGAGTACGTCGAGAGCTGGTACAACACCCGACGTCGGCACTCCAGCCTCGGCTACCTCAGCCCCGCCGCTTACGAAGGCGGCACGTCATCAGCGTGCTACCCGCGCTCAAGGTAGCCTGAAGATCAACTCATGGACCCTGTCCATCGAAACGGGTCAAGCCCATGCATCGACGCGCGGATCGGGGGACAGAGCGATGCAACATGAAGATTCGTGGCGCCCAGACGTGGACGTCTCTTCGCCTGATCGTTCGGTGCGGTTGCTCGTTGATCGCCGGGGCCGGCTCTCGGTTGAGCTTCGGGACCTGGAGCGGCACAGCGAGTCGTCGTTGGCTGGTCAGGTTCGCGCTGCTGCCCGGGTCGCGCTGGCCTCCTTGCAGGACGATCCGCGTCCGTGACTCAGACCCGGTTGTCTGCGATCGCTGGGTTCAGCATTCTTGCCCTGATCGTCGCTGGCGCTGCCCTCTGGCAGCTCAACCCGTTCCGTGACCAGCCCGCCTGGGTCCCTACGTGCTCCGATCTGGCCGCTCCGATGCAGGCGGCCGCGGGAGGCGCGTGGGCGACCGCCGATAGAGCCGGTAGAGACGATGATTCCCACCGGGCGAGCGACTCCTCGGCCCTGTGTGACCTGGCGTTCACGTCGGCCGACCAGCGGTTCAGCGGCACTGTCAGCGTACGCATCAGCGGTATGACCGACGATGATGAAGCGCGCCGGGAGGCGCAGACCGGGGACTGTCCGGGATCGGCGTGGCCCGCCGCAGTGCCTGCCGGATACGCGGCGCTGCGTGCCTGCAACGCTCTCGTCGGCGAACGGATCAGCAGCTCGATCAGGGCCGCAAAGGGTCAGCGGTCCCTGAGCGTGACGCTGCGTACGTCCATTCCCGCCGGCAGCCCAGTCGAAGACGTCGCTGGGTTCGCTCAGGGCACGCTCGCCAAGCTTGCCGACCTAGGTCTCACCCTCCCCGAAAACGGATAGGGCTGACGTGAACAAACTTTATCGGTACTTCGACGCCGTGACCGCCATCCGAGCTCATGGCACCTCGACCGGCGGATGGGTCAATGTGACCCGAGCTGAGGACGGCCACCTTGACGTTCGCGTCAGGCCCGGGATGTTACGCCGACTCGACGAACGCGAAGTGGCCGCCGAGATCCGAACCGCGCTGCTCGCCGCCCTCGCCGACCATCGGCGCCAGTACGTCCGGCTTCGCCTGGACTACTTCGGCTCACCGGTCGGCGCGGCGACCACCGAGCTCAACGAGATTGCCAACACCACCGGACCATCATGACCAACCTGTCCGCGCTTCGCGTCGAGTCCCAAGCGTTGGCCGCCTTCGGCACCGAACGGTACGAGGACGCCGTGACGTACGGAGCCATCCGGCGGTACCTCGACGACATCGGCGCCATCCCCGCCGAAGCCTGGGGGACCTTGCCCGGGGTCTCCGACAAGCTGGCCCGCGACTGGCAGACCTCACTCGGTTACCGCGTCGACGAGGCCATCAGCGCCCGGAGCGAAATGGAGCGGATGGCTGACGGCCTGCTCCAGGTCGCCGCCGACTACGAGGGCACCGACATCACGGTCGCGGCCAGCTTTGATGTGGTCAACCAGGACCTCAGCCCGTACCTGCCGGCCGCCGACGGTTACACCTCCCAAATCAGCGTGCACCACAGCGGAGCCGGAGTCATCGCCCCCACAGAGCCACACCAGACCGGCTACGAACGCCCGACCGTCATCATCCCGTCCGGCAACGACAAGCTCACGGCTACTCGCCACGAAACTCTGCCCAGCACGAGGATCGTCGAGGAGCCGCTGACCGTCGGCACCAGCGACGGAAACAACCTGGGCATCGGCGGTGGCCGCACAACCTACTACGAAAACGGCGCGAAGGACCCTCTCGACCAGTTCGTCAACGAATACCGCAGCGAGCTGCTGCAACTGGAAGGGCTGCTGACCGAACTCGGCACCGGCCAGCGCATGCCACTCAGTGATCTCATCGTGCATGCCTGGCGCAGCGCACCAGAGGTCATCCGTAACCGGGCAGACCTCATCCACTCCGTCGCCAACACCTACAGCGAGACCGGCACCAACTTCAGCGGCGAAACCAAGCGACTGGAGCTCTACTGGGAAGGCACTGCCTCCCAGGCTTTCAGTCAGCACGCGCAATCCGTCAACACCTGGCTGAGTCAGATCCAAGCCCAGGCCGCATGGCTCGCCGAGGAAGGCAAGAAGGCAGCTTCCATGCTGGAAGGCCTCCGCAATGCCTACGCCACCGCCGGCTTCGAACGGATCGGAACACTGCTGGAAGCCATGAAATCGTATATCGAGGCCGTCCAAAGCCCGTTCAGCGCGTGCAGCAACCCCGAGAAGGCCTTCCTAACGGCCGTGGACGTCTTCACCGGCTTCCTGCTCGACGCCGAACGCAACGCCGTCGTCCTCGCGGCCACCCTCCTGAGAATCGACGAACAGGAGCGCAGGGAACGCCCTGATATCGGCACTCGCGGCCACGATGCTGTCCCTGCACCAGCCAGCACCGTAGGTGGGAACTCTTGGACAGATTCCAAGAGCTGGAAGGCTAACCCTTACCGGCCCAACCAAGCATGATCGCCTAATGGGGCAGAACGGGAAGTGGACCAAGATGCGCTTGCCCTCGCAGCTACAGCACTGATCGAGGGATCGCCTCGAGCACCCCAGCCCTCTGCCGCCCGGCCTCGCGCGCACCCGATTCACCCAGCCAGCCCGCGCCGGCGGCCTCCCCCACACACGCCCGACCCGGGGCGCACCCGACCTCCGCCCGACCGGCCCACGCAGCGCACATCCGCACCGGCCCCGAGACCCCTGGCCTCCGCCCGACCGACCCACGCACACCCGACCTTCGCCGCGGCCTCCCCAACCGGCAACAGCCACCGACCACGAGCGGCCCCGATCGCTGGTCTCATGCGAGAGCGTCGGGCATCCCACGGCGGCAGATGATGGGCGAAATACATGATCCGCGAGCCCTTCGGGCAACAGAGAGTCATGCCTTCACTCAGCGCCCAGCTGCCCCCGCCGATGACCGAGCTCCGCCGGTGGGTGCTGGACAGTCCCGCTCAGCTCAAGCTTCTGCGCGCTTCCCTGCACGAGGCCGTCACCGGCGAGGCGCTCGCCGACGGGGCCGCCCTCGACGAGGTACCGGAGAAGGTCTGTCTCGTTGCGACGGAGCTGGCCACCAACGCTCTGCGACACGGGTTGCCGCCGACTACCGTGCGGCTCGGGCGCTCCGGTGAGCGGTACGTGCTCGATGTCGCAGATCAGGCGCCCGAGGCGGTGCCGCAGTTCAGTGAGGGGCGGCCGCTCGGGCAGGGTGGGCTGGGGTTGCAGCTGGCGAGGAGGTTCGCGTTGGAGATCGGGTGGTATGTCCAGGGTGACAGCAAGCACGTCTGGGCCGAGTTCCCGATGCCCCGCTGACCTATGATCGCAGGACGATTGATCAAGTCAGAGGGTTGTGCGTGACCGAGCCGAGCTACCAGATCACCCGGGAGGCGGGTGCCGTCAGGCTGTCCGGCGACCTGGACATCAACGCCCGTGAGGAGCTGCGGGACGTTCTCGTGACCGCCGTACGGGAGGACGGGTCCGGCGTCGTCGTGGACTTCGGTGACACGGCTTTCCTCGACAGCGAGGCGATGGGCGCGCTGATCGAAGGCCTTCTGGCAGCGAGGTCCGCCGGGGTGAAGATGTCGATCGTGAACGCGCGCGGCCTCGTGCACCGGGTGCTCGACGTCTCCGGCGTACTGGACATGTTCGAGACCAGCTGACGCTCGGCGAAAGCGGGCCGGCGAAAGCGGACCGGCGAAAGCGGGCCGGCGAAAGCGGGCCGGCGAAAGGCGCGGTCACCCGAAGCGCGATCGCCCAAAGGCGCGATCGCCCGAAAGCGCGGTCACCAAGAGCGCGGGCGGCAGGAAGAGCAGCGCAAGGACGGTCAGATGTCGAGCAGGTTGCCCGGGCCCGTCCAGCGCTGGACCACCCGCGTCCGTGTCTGCAGCTCGCCGTTCACCCGTACGCGATAGGTCTGCTTGGTCTCCCGCAGCGTCATCCATGCGCGTACGCGTCGCTTCACGCCGTTGGTCTCCACCGTGGTGGTGCGCAGCGTCCAGGAGCGGCATTCCGTGCGGTGGTGCCGCTCGCCGTTGATCATGACCTTGGTGGCGAGGCAGCGGACCGTGCGGGTCATCAGGTACGGGTTGGGGCCGGTGTCGCCGGAGGTGCCGAAGACGCGGGACATGCCGCGGTACCAGTTCCACGCCATCTTCGAGTAGCCGAAGTCGTTGGGGTGGTGCAGGTCGTGGAGGTCGATGCCGGCCACCGACGACTGGTCGACGACCGTGATGCGGTCGTCCTGCTTCGCCGCGACCAGCTGGGGGATGAGCCGGTTGTAGGAGCGGTCGACGGCCGCCTCGCGCGGTACGCGGCTCGTGATGATCTGGGCGACGAAGATGTACGCCGCGGGCCGGGCCGTACGGATCTGGTCGATCATGGCGGAGAGCTTGCGGGCCGTGGTGGTGGCCGAGTCGCCCTGCGTGATGTTGTTGGTGCCGGCGTGCAGCAGGACGATGTCCGGCCGGTACGCGTCGAGCCAGCCGTCGAGCTCGGCGGAGAGTTCGTCGATGGTCCAGCCGCCGTGGCCTTCGTGGTTGATGTCGCTGCCCGTGCCGTTCCGCTGCGACCCGACGTAGTTGATCTCCATGCCGCCCCTGATCAGGCGGTCGGCCAGCGCCATCCGGTACGAGCTGCGCGTCGGTGAGCCGGTGCCGCGGGTGATCGAGTCGCCGAGCGGCATGACGCGGGTGGCCTCGAAGTCGTTCGTGCCCGCGTCGGAGGTCGGCGTCGTGGTGAAGAGCTGGGCCGGGGTCGACGCCATCGGGACGGACCAGGGCTGCGCGGGCACGGAACGCTGCACCACAGCGGGTGGAGGGGTGTCCGCGGCGGCCATGTGCGTGCCGCCGATGCCGGCGACGAGACCCGCGGCGAGCAGGCCCGTCATCGCCTTGACACCGAACCGGCGCGCTCCGGACCATTCCTGCTCGCGTACCCCCACGACGTGCCCCCATCGATCGCCGGCAGCTCAGACATCCGAACCATCGGCGGCGTGGCCCACGACACGATTTCGAGCAGGTAGCCGCAGGTTGTGATCACGGTGCAGGAAGACGGGCGGCGCGGGCGGTCAGGTACCGACGTTCGGGCACGCTGAGCGTCCGCCGGGCGGCTTCGAGGTAGACGGACCGGGCGGCGGCGAGGTCGCCGGTTCGCTCCAACAGGTGAGCCCGAACCGCGGCCACCCGATGGTGTTCGCCCAGCCCTGCCGCGTCGAGCCGGCGCAGCGCCTCGGCCGGCCCCCGTACCTCGGCGAGCGCGACGATGCGGTTCAGCGTCACCATCGGCCCGGGCGCGAGCGCCTCGAGGATCGCGTACAGCCGGAGGATCTGCGGCCAGTCGGTCTCCTCGGCGCGCGCCGCCTCCGCGTGGACCGCCGCGATCGCGGCCTGAAGCTGGTACGGCCCGATCGGCGCGCGGGCCAGCGTCTCGGTGATCAGGGCGGTCCCCTCGGCGATCGCCGCGCGGTCCCACAGCGACCGGTCCTGCTCGGCGAGCGGCACCAGGGCGCCGTCGGGTCGCGTCCGCGCCGGTCTTCGCGCGTCCGTGAGCAGCATCAGCGCGAGCAGGCCGGCCGTCTCGCCGTCGTCCGGCAGCCGGTCCCGCAGCTGCCGGGTCAGCCGTACGGCCTCGGCCGTCAGCTCGACCCGGTGCAGCCGCGCGCCCGAGCTGGCCGTGTACCCCTCATTGAAGATCAAATACAGCACCTGGCGTACGGCGGCCAGCCGCGTCTCGAGCTCGTCCGGCGGCGGCAGCGCGAACGTGGCCCCCGCCTCCCGGATCTTCTGCTTCGCCCGGCTGATCCGCTGCCCGGCCGTGGATTCCGGCACGAGCAGGGCCCGGGCGATCTCGGCCGTGGTGAGCCCGCCCACCGCTCGGAGGGTGAGCGCGACCTGGGAGGCGGTCGTCAGGGCGGGGTGGCAGCAGAGGACGAGCAGGGTGAGTGAGTCGTCGACCGACGGCACCACCGCGGCGGGAGGCTCGTGGCTCACCGCGTCCTCACGGCGGCGCCGGGCGTTCTCGCTGCGCAGCACCTCGATGCGGCGCCGGGACGCGACGGTGATCAGCCAGTTCCGCGGCTGCGCCGGGATGCCCTCGGCCGGCCACTGCTGGGCGGCGGCGAGCAGGGCCTCCTGGACGGCGTCCTCGCACGTGTCGAAGTCGCCGTACCGGCGCACGACCGCTCCCAGGACCTGCGGCGCGTACTCGCGCAGCAGCTCCTCGAGGGTCGCCGGGGCGCTCAGAACTCCCAGCCGCTCATGTCGAGGACGGGCCGCACCTCCACCTGCGTGTACGCGGCGTCCGGCACCTTGGCCGCCCATGCGACGGCCTCGTCGGCGTCCGCGCAGTCGATCAGGTAGAACCCGGCGAGGTGTTCTTTGACCTCGGCGTACGGGCCGTCGGAGGCGATCGTGCGGCCCTCGCGCACGGAGACCCACGTGGCCAGCGACGGGTCGGCGAGCCCTTCCGAGGCGACCAGCACACCCGCGTCGGCCATCTCCTGGGTGAGCTTGAGGTGCCCGACGCCGAAGTCGGTGCGCTGCTGGTCGGTGAGCGTCTCCCAGACGGCGAGGGAGCGCTCGTTCGACTGGATCAGGATCAGGTATCTCATCGTTGCTCCAGGGGTTCGGTTGGATCCTCCACCCGTGATGTCGAAACCGCGACCACCGCTTCGACATCACGGTGACCGACCCGTACGCGAGGAGGAAACCGTGGAAGAGATCCGTACCGTCGTCCTGGAACGCGCGGCCGCCGTGGCGGCGAAGGACCCCCACAAGATGCTGGCTCACAATGCGCCCGGCATCGTGGAGTACACGCTCGCGCCGCCGCTGCGTCAGCCCGAGAGCACCGTCGCATCCGTGTCGGCGTGGCTCGCGACGTTCGAGGGCCCGATGAGCCTCGAGGTGACCGAGCTGGCCGTGACCGCCGGTGACGACGTGGCGTTCTGCACGAGCCTGAACCGCCTGACGGCCACGCCGAAGGGCAGGTCGGAAAGCTTCAGCCTGTGGTTCCGTTCCACGCTGGGCCTGCGCAAGGTGGCGGGCCGGTGGCTGGTGACCCATGAGCACGAATCGGTGCCGTTCGAGATGGACGGCACCTTCAAAGCCTCCACCGATCTCCGGCCGTGACGCCGGACCAGGCAGTTTGACCTTTCTTGCACGCACCTAGCGCAACCGGCACCTGTTACGTACTGCTATCCGTGAATCGAGTTCGCGGGGAGGAACGACGACGTGCCGACATTCAACAACGCGGAGGAGCAGGGGGCCTGGAATCTGGCCGAGGCGCTGAGCGAGAAGGGCATGGCGTGCATGCGTGAGGCCGAGCAGGCCGCGGAGAACTTCCGGCTCGGCAAGATGCAGATGCGGCGGAACTTCAAGGCGCGCGGGCTGTCCGAGGTGGACGCGGACATCCGGTGGTCGGGGATGACGCAGGCGAAGAAGGCGCTCGCGGACAACCAGTGGTACATGGCCCAGGCCTCGATGTACAACGAGGCCGCGGCCGCGCAGTACGCCAAGGCCCTCTATCTCAAGAACACCGAAAAGCCATCCGTCCGCCCCACCCACCACCCACAACCGAGCTGAAGGCATCCAGCGGGCGTCGAGCGGCCGGCTGCCGCCCAGGTCGGCGGTCCGGCCGGCCGCGTAGCCCTGACCGCGGCCGGTGCCGGCCAGCGCCGCGCCGCTCCAGGTGCACGACCTTGCAGCGCAGCGCGATGGCGACGGCTCCGAGCAACCCGGCCTTGTCCCTCGAGTACGGCGGCTACACCGTCACGACCCGATCACCGACCGGGTCGAGGGCGGGGCCGGCGCCGGCGAGCAGCGCCTGGTCGACGCCGTACTTGGCGATGAGCTCGGCGGCCTCGGCGGTGAAAGCCTCGGCCTCGGCCGGGGTGCAGGCCGGGCTCTCCGCCTTCGCCAGGAGCTTCCTGACCCGCTCGAGGAGCCGGTCGGTCATGCGGTCATGCCGCGCGGTGGCGCAGCGTGGCCACCGTCGAACCGGCCAGCGCGAGCAGGCAGTCCGGGAGCTGACCGTCGGCGATCGCGGCGCCGAACAGCGCCTCGCCGGTCGGGATGTCGCCGTTCACGTACGCGCTGACGAACCGCGCCACCCAGCGCTTGTCGTACCGGGCGTCGTCGATGCCGGGGAAGTCGAGGGTCCACGCGCCGCCGGTGGGCACGTTCTGTCCCACCATGGTCGCAGCGAGACACCACGCCACGTCGTACGCCCCCACGACACCCGACCGGTCCACGACCGCGTCGAAGGTGCAGACCACAGCGTCGGTGTCGCCGCTGAGCGCGCAGTGCAGCACCTGCGCCGCGTCGTCCAATGCGTGCTGTGGTACGTCGGTCACGTGAAGAAAGGTACGCGGATTCGTCAAGAAACGCGGCTCAGGCGCCCCGAAGGAGGCACGTCAGGCGGGCGGTGCACACCCGGTCCCCGTCCTCGTCGGTGATGACGATCTCGTAGGTGACCGCCGTACGCCCGCGGTGCACCGGCGTCGCGACGCCCGTGACCTCGCCGGACCGTACGCCCTTGTGGTGCGTGGCGTTGATGTCGACACCCACGGCGAGCGGCCGGTCGACCGTGGCGCCGTGCAGCACCGCCCCCACCGAGCCGAGCGTCTCCGCGAGCACGCAGGAGGCACCACCGTGCAGCAGCCCGTACGGCTGGGTGTTGCCCTCGACCGGCATCGTGGCGACCACGCGCTCGGGGGTGGCCTCGATGATCCGGATGCCCATCCGCTCGCCCAGGGAGCCCGCGCCCCCGCTGCCGAGGAGGGCCTGCATGCCGTCCGCCGTTGTACTCACGAGGCGCAACGTTACCGGCGAGTTCCGCTCGATCCAGCGACATCGGTCACAGCATGCGCGGCCGCCCGGGTCGCGGGGGTACCCCCTGGGCCCTACGTTGGTACCGACCGATCCGTAGCCCGAGCGAGGAGACAGTTCATGAGCGAGCCGCAGGAGATCGTCGAGACGCGCGGGGACGACCGGGTCGACCTGCTCGCCACCGACACGAACGGCGACGGCAAGCCGGACGTCTGGGTGTCGGACACCGACGGCGACGGCAAGGCGGACCTGTTCCAGTTCGACACCGACGGCGACGGCAAGGTCGACATCACCATGGTCGACCTCGACGAGGACGGCACCCCGGACACCGTGGTCGACGGCGACGGCGGCATCCCGCCGGTGGTCTGAGCCGCGCCGGTCAGCCGCCGCCGACGAGCGTGCTGACCGCCGCCCACAGCACCGCGACGGCCAGGGCCGTGGAGAAGACCGCCGAGGCGGTACGCCGCCACGGACCCTTGCCCGCGGGCGCGATCGCCTCCGGGTGGCCCAGCCGGTTGAGGATGCGGCGCTGCCGGCGTACCTCCCGGCACCATCGGCCGAGGTCCTGCGTGCCCCGGCTCAGCTCGACCGCCAGCCGGGCCTGGGCGCGTTGCAGGCGCCGTACGGCTGCCCGCGCGCGGAACCCCGCACGGACCCGGGCGTGCGAGCGCGCGCTGGCCCGCCGCGACCCCGATTTGAGGGCCTCGGCCTCGGCGGGCGTGATGAGCTCCGGGTCGTCCAGGGTCGCGAGCTGCTCGGCGTAGTAGTCGGCCTCCCGGTCGTGCGCCGACCGGACGAGCAGCCAGATCAGCACGAGCGGCGGCAGGCCCTTGAGGACGAGGACGGCGAGCAGGGCGACCGCGCCGTTGCCGAGGCCGTCGCGCAGCAGCGGCGAGTTCCACAGCACGTGCGACGCCCACGCCCCGAGGACCCCCAGCATCGCCACGCCGACCCGGGTACGCAGCGTCCGCTCGCAGCGCACGACGAGGTAACCGATGCCCGCGCCGGCCAGCGCGCCGAACAGGGTGTGGCTCCAGAGGCCGGAGAGCAGGCCGCGCAGCAGGAACGTGGTGATCACCGGTTCGACGTGATCGCCTCGGCCGGCCAGGGCGACCGCGCCCATCGCGTACACGACGTCCTCGACGATCTGGAATCCCAGGCCGACCAGCGCGCCGTAGACGACGCCGTCCAGCACGCTGTTCACCTGTGCCCGGGCGACGAGCACGATGGCGACCACGCCGAGCGTCTTGGCGATCTCCTCGACGGTCGGCCCGGCCAGCGCGGCGCCCCAGTCGGCCGCCAAGTGCGGCGAGCCGAGCTTGGCTATGAGGTCGTCGAGGGCCGCGCTGGCCGGGATGGAGACCGCGGTGGCGACCAGCCCACCCCAGCCGAACGCCAGCACCCGCAGCCCGAGCGGCTCCCGCTCGAGGAAGTCCAGCTCCGAGACGACGAACCAGAACGGCACGGCCAGCAGCGCGAACAGCCCGGTCGCGGTGAGCAGCGCGATCGGGTACGCGGCCGCGTACCGCCCCGCGATCATGGACATCCGTACGGCGCCCACGGCCAGCAGCACCGCCACGACCCAGAACCCGGGCAGTCGCAGCAGGCCGAGGTCCGGCGGCGCCCCGGGCTGCACGGGCGCGGACCGGGCGCTGCGCAAACGGGGCTCCGCGGTCACCGGGCCGGCTCCGCCCCGGACCGCAGCGTACGGGTGCTGGCGTCGATCGCCGGCAACGTACGGCCGAGGTCCAGGTCGGCGCCGCTCACGGTGACCTCGATGGTGTGGCCGTCGGTGACGAAGACCGAGTACCGGCCGCCGCGCCCGGGCCCGCTGTACGCGCCCTGCAGACCCGCCAGGCCGCCCGCGGTCGCGACGGTCAGCTCGGTGCCGGTCACCTGGTAGCCCGACGTGCCGGTGATGCGCTGCCGCAGCCGCGCGACCGCCGCCTGCAGGTCGCCGTCGAACGGCTGGACGCTGATGAAGTAGCGGACCGGGCCGAGCCGGAAAAGCACGGTCCCGGACGTGTCGGACGGGCGGGTCTCGGTGACGTCCACGCGCGCCCCCGGCGGGGGCACGACCGTCACCCCGCCCCCGACCTCGTACGGGCGGTCCGCCGGCACCGGGCGCTCGGCCGGCAGCGCGTGGTTCAGCGCGGGAAGCCCGAAGGCGAGGCCGCCGAGCCCGGCCACCAGGCTGAGCGCGCCGAGGAGGTTCGTCAGCTGACGCCGAGTAACGCTCCCCATACCGTTACGCTATCGGGCCTCGGGCGCCGGCTCGCGGTGTAGAACGTTTTGTCCGTTTACTCGGAACGTTCGCGCAGCTGGGCGGTGGGCACGGCGGCGGTCAGCCACACGCCGTTCTCGCTGCGGTGGAAGACGTGCCCGGCCGACACCATGGCGGCCGCGTCGACCTCGAGAACCGCGACCTCGGACGAGCGGCGACGCCCGACGGCAGGTCGGCGACGGGCACCCAGCCGCGGTGCCGCAGGACCAGGGACATGCGCCGGCTGATCCGTACCTGCTCCTTGGTCAGGTTGGTCATGGTTGAAGCTCCATGACCGCAAGGTAGTAAGGACGGTCGTGGTCGTCGATCGATTTGAGGCGCCACCGGGTGCCCTCGAGCAGCTTCTCCAGCTCGTCCACCGAACACACCAGGTAGTCGAACCATTCGGTGGTCAGGCGCCGGTATCGCAGCCTCAGCCGCAGCTGGCCGCCGAGCCGGCCGCGCTCGCGGTTACGCCGGTGATAGTCCGTGTGGACGGGATCCTTGGTCCCGTACGGATCCGTGCCGTGCGCGACGATCCGGGCGCCGGGCCGGGACAGCTCCGCCAGCGCGGCGAGGAAGGCCGGGGCGCGCTCAGGCCCCTCGAGCAGCCCGAGGTTGTTGCCCAGCAGCAGGAACGTGTCGTAGCGCGAGGCCGCGCGGGACGCGTACGTGTCGACGTCGGCGATCACGGTGTCCCGCAGACCGCGCGCCCGCGCCACCTCGACGGCACCTGCGGAGGTGTCCAGCCCGGTCACGGCCATGCCGCGCTTCTGCAGCTCGACGGCCGTACGCCCGGCCCCGCACCCGATATCGAGCACCGCGCCCCGGCACAACCGCAGCGCGCGGTGGTCGTGCGGCTGCCAGTGCGCGGGCTCGTCCAGATAATGGTCGGCGGGCGCGCCGTTGATCAGACCGTCGTCCCGTTCGATGACCTCGATGACCGGCCGGGGCAACCGCCCGCCGGCCAGGGGGCGTGGGCCGATTCCGGTGCGCACGGCGTACGCGTCCCGGATCATCTCCCCGAACACGTCTCCGACGACCGGCTCTTCCACCGCTACTACTCTTGATCCATGGCGGCGCTAGGGCAACTCGGTTCGGAGAAGTACGTCCTGCTGACGACATTCCGCAGGACCGGCAAGGCGGTGCCGACGCCGCTGTGGGTCGTACCGGACGGCGACGGGCTGGCGTTCTGGACGCCGAAGGAGGCGGGCAAGCTCAAGCGGATCCGCAACAGCCCACGGGTGACCGTCGCGCCGTGCGACGTCCGGGGCAATCCCCACGGTGAGGCGATCGAGGCCGCCGCGCGCATCGGGAACGAGGACGACCGCGTCCGCATCGGAGAGGCGATCAAGCGCAAGTACGGCCTGCCGGGACGCCTTGTCCTGCTCGGCAGCCGATTGCGCCGCGGCCTGCACGGCACGACGACGATCCTGGTCGCATAGACGACGAAGGGGCGATCGCCTTCCCCGGCGTTCGCCCCTCTATCGATCTCTCGGTCGACTGCGGTCCGTTCAGTCGCCCTGACGCTGCGTGGGAATCTGCCCCTGCAGCAGGGCGCGAACCTCCGACTCCCGGTAGCGACGGTGCCCGCCCAGCGTGCGAATTGCGCTGAGCTTGCCCGCCTTGGCCCACCGGGTGACGGTCTTCGGGTCGACACGGAACATCGACGCCACCTCGGCCGGCGTTAGTAGCGGCTCAGGATCGTGCGTACGCGATGCCATCGGTCACTCCTCCACAGGTACCTAAAGACATCGGCCGGGGTCCCGCCGGCCGGTGCGTCTCTCATGGTCCGGCTAGTCCCCGATGTCCGACATGGGCCGAACGGCCGAACGTCCCTAGATAGACGGTTGAAGCATGACCGATTTATACGAGTTTTCTACGCCAGAAAGTGTCTTGTTTGGACCGAATATCACGCTTCGCGGAGCCATCGTTACGAAGAGTATTCACCTCGACAGGGCCCTCGCGGGCATCGTTCCGTGCCCGTTCGTCCCGTTTCCGCAGCTCAACAGCATGATGGTCGTCTATCAGTTGCAGCGCTCCAGCAACTGCACCGCCCGCCAGCGGGCGACGAGCTTCTCGTACGCCTCCGTGGCGGCGTCGGCATCCCCCCGCGACAGCGCGGACAGGCCGGCGGCCACCAGTCCCGGCGAATCGTCCTCCTGCAGATCGGCGTCCTTGAGGATGCCGGTGAGACCGCCGTAGTCCAGCTCGACGATCGAGCGGGGGTGGAACTCCTCCAGCCACCGCGTGCCCTCCTCCACCGCCTCGGTGATCGGGGCGTCGCCGAGCGACTTGCGCAGCACCGAGACGCCGCGGTGGGCCCGGCGGCGGGCCTTCGAGATCTCCGTGCGGTAGCGCAGCACCCGCCGGCCGCCGGTCAGGCTGATCTCCCGCTCGTCCAGATCGACGAAGACGAACCAGCGCAGCGGCACGCCCCACGTGGCGATCTGCTCGTGCACCCTCGGGACGCCGCGCTCCAGCACCTTCGCCCCGCTGCGCCAGTCGTCGACCACGGCCTTGGCCTGGCCGGCCAGCACCGGGGGGACGAACGCGTCGGCCAGCACGCTCGGCACGCCGTCACGGGCGTTCAGGGCCGCCTCGGCGACGCGCAGCCGCAGGTTCCACGGGCAGACCAGCAGGGTGTCGCCCCACTCCATGACGTACGCCTCGTCTGGCAGATCGGGCAGGCGGGTCCACCCCGCGCCCAGCGCCTCCAGCACCGCGGTGCGCTGCCGGACGGGACCCTCCACCGGGCCCAGCGCCCGGCCCTCCCGGGCATAGCGGCGCCAGAAAATCTGACGGTCGCGGTCGAAGGCGGTCAGCGGTTCGTAAACCCGCAGGTACGACGCGAACAGTGACGGCACGGCGCGATCCTTTCACGAATTGACCGCCGGTTGACTTCCCGGTCGCCTGCCATTCCGGCGGCATGGATCACGACTAGGCTCGCTGGTGTCCGGCAGAACCCCGCCGGAACACCGCAGGCGCCCCACAAAGGCGTACCCACACACACTCAGGAGAGCAGCCATGGGCGTGTTCGTCAGCAGCGACGGCACCGACGCCGCCGGGCACGAGCAAGTCGTCTTCTGCCAGGACCGGCACACCGGTCTGAAAGCGATCATCGGCATCTACTCGACGGCCCTCGGGCCGGCGCTGGGCGGGACCCGGTTCTACCCGTACGAGAGCGAGGAGGCCGCGCTCACCGACGTGCTGAACCTCTCGCGCGGCATGGCGTACAAGAACGCCCTCGCGGGGCTGGACCTCGGCGGCGGCAAGGCGGTGATCTGGGGCGACCCGGCCGCCGACAAGTCCGAGGCGCTGCTGCGGGCGTACGGCCGCTTCGTCGAGTCGCTGCACGGCCGCTACTACACCGCCTGCGACGTCGGCACGTACGTGCCGGACATGGACATCATCTCCCGCGAGACCCGCTACGTGACCGGCCGCAGCGTCGAGCACGGCGGCGCCGGCGACTCCTCCGTGCTGACCGCCTGGGGCGTCTTCCAGGGCATGCGCGCCGCGGCGGAGCACACGTGGGGCAGCCCCACGCTGGCCGGCCGCCGGGTGGGCGTCGCGGGCCTCGGCAAGGTCGGCAAGTACCTGGTGGGTCACCTGATCGAGGACGGCGCCTCGGTGGTCGCCACGGACGTCAGCCCGGCCGCGCTGGAGTGGGCCCGCACGACGTACCCCCAGGTCGATCTCGTCCCGGACACGCAGACCCTGATCACCAGCGACATCGACGTGTACGCCCCCTGCGCGCTGGGCGGGGCGCTCGACGACGACACCGTGCCGGTGCTGCGCGCCAAGATCGTGACCGGCGCCGCGAACAACCAGCTGGCCCACCCCGGCATCGAGAAGATGCTGGAGGAGCGGGGCATCCTCTACACGCCCGACTACGTCGTGAACGCCGGCGGCGTGATCCAGGTGGCCGACGAGATCGAGGGCTTCAACTTCGAACGCGCCAAGCTGCGCGCCACCAAGATCTTCGACACCACGGGTCAGATCCTGCGCCTCGCCGCCGACGAGGGCGTCCCACCGGCGGTGGCCGCCGACCGGCTCGCCGAGCGCCGCATGGCCGAAGTCGGACGGCTCCGCAGCATCTACCTGGGTTGAGGCTTTTGTACGCCGTCGCGCGTCGAGTCCCCGACAAGCCACGACGCGCGACGGTGGTACACGTAACCCGAGGTGCCGAAGGCGGCATCGTCCATGTACCGTAAGACCCACGAGAGATGCCTGACGTCATCGGGGCCCGCCTTCGGGCTGCCCCGAATTCTGTGCGAGGGGGTCGAGCCATGGGGCGCGGCCGTGCTAAGGCCAAGCAGACAAAGGTGGCCCGGGAGTTGAAGTACCACTCCCCGAACACCGACCTCACCGCCTTGCAGCGCGAACTGGCGGGTGCTGGTAAGTCCGACCGTCACTTCGACGCCGACGACAACGAGTTCGTCGACGACGAGGATGACGACGACCTGGACGACGAGCACGACGCCTGGTCGCCTTCAAGGCGCTGACCCGTATTGCACAGAGCACGCGGCTTCCCGCGTGCTTCCGTGTGTCGCGGTCGTTCCGGCAGTTCATGATGCCCACGTGGTCTGACCGCGCGGGCGTCGTGTCCTGCTCGTAGTCCCGCTCCCTCCGTCGCTGCCCAAGCGAGGGTGACAGCCCGGACGCCGTCATGCGGTCCGGGCGGTGTGGTGTGCGGTCCTCCGCACGGAACGTCCGAGACGTGGGTGAAGCGGTCTCCAGAAGTCATCACGTTTCCGCAGGTGGGCCGGACAACGCCGTTCGGTCACCTGCTGAGACCTCGGGTGCCTTCGCCGCGCCGGGCTGCGCGCGAACCGACTAGGCGTCTTCCCGCGGCATGCTCCGAGTGCCGGCTCGACGTTTCCTCGGCATGTCCGAGTGTCGGCTCGACGCCTTCCTACGTGCGTGTCCGGGTGCCGAGCTCGGCGCTTCCCCGCGACCTGTCGGAGTGCCGACTCGCACCTGTCCAGGCGCTGCCTTCAGCGTTCCCGACGGCGGGAGCCCTCGACGGGCAGTGCGTCCGGGCTGATCATCTTCGGACAAGGGCCATTGACGATCGCCGAGACGTCGTCTATCGATCTGCGCTCCGGGGTACCGACCGCGCCCGTTCAGCGCGGCCGGTTGTTCCAGTTGTAGAACGTCGGGATGTTCTCGAAGTGATTCCAGGCGCACACCGCCGACCCGTCGCCGGCCGCCGACTCGGCGCGCCGCTCCCGGGCCTCCTCCGCCTCCTCGATCAGGGCGGCCAGGCCGGTACGGGTCTCGCGCACCCGCGCCGTCACGGGATCGGTCTCCACGCGGTCAGACGGCCGTGGGCTCGTGATCTCGGGCATGGTCCAGCACTCCCTCCAGTAGGCGAATCTTGCTGTTGCGGCAGTGGTCCGTCGTCGTCACGTCGAACCGGCCGTGCTCGAAGTAGCGGTTGGCCGCGTGTGCGCCGCCGCAGAAGCCGAAATACGGGCACTGCGCGCGACAAGCTTCGACGCCGTCGAGGAACTCCCCGATCCACGGCGTACCGGTAGCGCCGGCCAGGATCTCGCCCAGCGGGGTGGTCAGCACGTTGCCGCTGCTGAAGTCGCCGTACCGGGGGTCGGAGAAGCCGGCCAGCTCCGGTGAGAGCAGCACCACGCTGCCGTCGTGGGCGACCGTCGGGATCGGGTCGAGGCTGCGGGGCAGCACGTCGTCCGCCGTACCGTCGAGCACCGCCGCCGCGTAGCGCAGCGACCACTCGATCTCCCGCAGGTGGATGCGCGGGTCCCGGCGCCACGCGCTCACCAGCTCCGCCCAGAACGCGGTCACGTCCCGCTCGGGATGCCGGTTGGCCCGGGTGTTGACGCCTTCCATCTCCTCGACGTTGATCCCGAGGACTTCGCAACCCAGCTCGAGGAAGTAGCCGTACAACTCGGTGGCCAGCCCCGGCTCGGGCCGCGCGACCACGCACAGCGCCGAGAACGGGATGCCGTGCCGCTTCAGCGCTTCCACGCCGCGCAGGATCCGGTCGTACGCCGGCTTGTTGCCCCTGGTCACCCGTTCCGCGTTGCGCGGCTCGGGCCCGTCGACGCTCACGCTGACCCGGATCCGGTGCTCGGTGAAGAACTCGCACCACGCGTCGTCGATCAGCGTCGCGTTGGTCTGCACATGGTGCTCGACGCCTTCGGCGAAGGGCGCGATCAGGTCGGCGAAGTGCTCCCGTCCCGCGGCGAGGGGCTCGCCGCCGTGCCACACCACCGAAAATCGTCCGGTACGGGCCCAGGGGCGCACAGACGCAGCAACGGCGCGGGCGACTTCGACGGGCATCCTCCGGTCGGCCCGCCGCAACGGAAGGTAACAGTAGGAACAGTCGAGATTGCAGAGCGTGGTGGGCTGCATGACGACGTACGTGGGAACCGTGGCTATGCCCCGCATACCGCTCCAGCCGAGCCCCACAGTCACCTCCTCGTCCACGCCGTCCCCGGTCCAGGCCAGGCTATGTGCCCGCGTCCACCCGGGTCTGCCCCGCAGCCGCATCCATGACGAAAAGATCCGTGCGTGCCGATCCATCGACACACGCGGATCATTTCACACGAAGCACGAGAAATCCTCAGAAGCGGAGCCCTCCACCTTTCCCGGCGAATCGCCCGCCGGGGATCGCCGGGTGCGGCCGCCCGACCGGCGCGGCCGCTGCGAGCAGCCGTTGAGCAGGTCGGCGGCCCGGCGGCTGCAGTGCCCCGCCGTTGCGCGCCGGCGTCACCGTCAACCCGGGCGGCGGCTTCGGCTTGCTGGCCGGGGTCGCCGGCCCGGGGGCTGCAGCGCGCCGCCGTTGCGCGGGTCGCGGGCTTCCGCGGCCGTGGTCGGCCGGCACCGGGCGGGTCACCGGCCGGCGTCGCCGCGGTCCCGTGCCGCGGAGCGGGTCGGCCGGGTGGCCCCGACCGGTCCCGTGCCGCGGAGCGGGTCAGCCGCGGGTGTACTGGCCCACCATCTGCACCTGGCCGGTGCCCTCGATGACCTCGCCGACCTGCCACGCCTCCACGCCGCGGCCGGTCAGGTAGGCCATCGCGCGGTCGGCGTCGTCCGAGGAGACGATCGCGAACATGCCGACGCCCATGTTGAACGTGGCCTCCATCTCGACGTCCTCGATGCGGCCCTTCGCCTGGATCAGGTCGAAGATCGGCTGCGGGCGCCAGGACGAGCGGTCCACCACGGCGTCGACGTGCTCGGGGAGGATGCGGACCAGGTTGCCGGGGATGCCGCCACCCGTGACGTGCGAGAACGCGCGGACGTCGGTCTCCTCGATCAGGCCCAGGCAGTCCTTGGCGTAGATCTTGGTGGGGGTGAGCAGCTCCTCGCCGAGGGTGCGCTGCTTGCCGAAGTCGTCCACGACGGTGTCGAGGCGCATCCGGCCCGCGCCGAGGAGCACGTGGCGCACCAGCGAGTAGCCGTTCGAGTGCAGGCCCGACGAGCGCATCGCGATGACCGCGTCACCGATCTCGACCTTGTGGGCGCCGAGGATCTCGCTCTCCTCGACCACGCCGACACCGGTCGCGGAGACGTCGTACTCGTCGGGGCGCAGCACGCCGGGGTGCTCGGCCGTCTCGCCGCCCAGCAGCGCGCAGCCCGCGTACCGGCAGCCGTCCGCGATGCCGGCGCCGATCTCGGCGACCTTGTCCGGCACGACCTCGCCGCAGGCGATGTAGTCGAGCAGGAACAGCGGCTCGGCGCCGCACGCGACCAGGTCGTCGACCACCATCGCGACCAGGTCGATGCCGATCGTGTCGTGGATGTCGAGCTGCTGCGCGATGACGAGCTTGGTGCCCACGCCGTCGGTCGACGAGGCGAGGATCGGGCTCTTGTACTTCTGGGTGTTCAGCTTGAAGAGGCCCGCGAAGCCGCCCAGGTCGCCCATGACCTCCGGCCGAGACGTCTTCTTGACCTTGGACTTGAGCAGCTCGACCGCGCGGTCGCCGGCGTGGATCGAGACGCCGGCGTCCGCATACGTCACCGTGCGCTTGCGGCTGCGGCCGGACCCCGCCGACCACGGCTGGCGGTCGGCGCCCTCGGCGCCGTTCGATCCGGCACTGTTGCGCTCGGACACGTGCGTCACGGTTCTCCCCTTTGATGGTGGTGCTGCTCGGCTGGGCCGCTGTTTCGACGTCTGGCGGTGGTGCGGTGGTTCCGTGGCGACCCTACGGGCGGTGCAGGGCGTCGACCCCACCCGGGCTGCCGACCAGCGGTTGCGACCGTTCCCGCTCGCCCTCGGCGTACTGCTCATCCTCGTACTCCTGCTCGAGCCCCGCCACCGCGGCGGTCGCCGCCTCCGCGGAGGCGTCCGGCATCGCAGCGCGCTTGCCGACGCTCTCGAGGAGGTGCTTGCCGATCAGATGACCGGCCGGGAGCTCGATCGGGTACTGCCCATCGAAGCAGGCCATGCAGAGCCGTGTCTTCGGCTGCTCGGTCGCCTGGACCAGGCCGTCCAGCGAAACGTAGCCGAGGCTGTCGGCGCCGATCGAGCGCCGGATGCCGTCGATCTCCAGGCCGTTGGCGATCAGCTCGGCGCGGGTCGCGAAGTCGATGCCGTAGAAGCAGGGCCACTTCACCGGCGGGGACGAGATACGTACGTGCACCTCGAGCGCCCCCGCCTCACGCAGCATGCGGATCTGCGCGCGCTGGGTGTTGCCACGCACGATCGAGTCGTCGATCACCACGATGCGCTTGCCCCGGACGACCTCGCGCAGGGGGTTGAGCTTCAGCCGGATGCCCAGCTGGCGGATGGTCTGCGAGGGCTGGATGAAGGTGCGGCCCACGTACGCGTTCTTCATGAAGCCCGCGCTGTACGGGATGCCGGACTCCTCCGCGTACCCGATCGCGGCCGGGATGCCCGACTCCGGGACGCCGATCACCAGGTCGGCCTCGGCCGGGTGCTCCTTGGCGAGCTTGCGGCCCACCTCGACGCGGGCCGAGTAGATGTTGCGGCCGGCGATGGTGGTGTCGGGGCGGGCGAGGTAGACGTACTCGAAGAGGCAGCCCTTGGGCTCGGGGTTCGCGAACCGGCTCGAGCGCAGGCCGTGCTCGTCGATCGCGAGGATCTCGCCGGGCTCCACCTCACGGACGAAGCTGGCACCGACGATGTCGAGGGCGGCGGTCTCACTGGCCACGGCCCAGCCGCGTTCCATCCGGCCCAGCACCAGCGGGCGTACCCCTTGGGCGTCACGGGCGGCGTACAGCGTGCTCTCGTCCATGAAGACGAAGCTGAACGCGCCCCGCAGGCGCGGGAGGACCTCCATGGCCGCGGCCTCGACCGAGAGGTCCGGGCGGGCGGCGAGGAGCGTCGTGACGAGGGAGGTGTCGTTGGTGGCGGCGTCGACCTCGAGCCCGCGCTCGGCGATCTCCTTGGCCAGCTCCGCGGTGTTCACCAGGTTGCCGTTGTGCGCCAGCGCGATGGTGGTGCCCGCAGTGGTGGCCCGGATCGTCGGCTGGGCGTTCTCCCAGTTGGAACCACCGGTGGTGGAGTAACGGGCGTGGCCGATGGCGAGATGCCCGCGGAGGCTGGCCAGCGTCGGCTCGTCGAAGACCTGGGAGACCAGGCCGAGATCCTTGTACACGACCACGCCCGAGCCGTCACTCACAGCGATGCCGGCGGCTTCCTGACCGCGGTGCTGCAGGGCGTAGAGGCCGAAATAGGTGAGTTTCGCAACCTCTTCCTCGGGGGCCCAGACGCCGAAGACGCCGCAGGCATCCTGGGGTCCGCGGTCCTGGGGGTCGAGATCGTCGGTCAACCGGCCGTCGCCTCGGGGCACGCGCTTGCTCCCTCATGCTGATCTGCTCGGACTTGCTGGTCTGTTCCGACCGACCAGTGTACGCGAGGTGACGGGCGTTCAGCTCGGGTGCACGGGGAGGTACGGAGTGAGATCAGTGCGTATCCCACTGGCCCGCACGCGGCCCGAATCCACCGCTTCGGCCCAGCTCAGCCTGCCCGTTGCGACGAGCAGCCAAGTCATCGGATCGGTCTCGACCACATTGGGCGGTGTGCCGCGGGTGTGCCGCGGACCGGCGACACACTGAATCGCACCGAAAGGTGGAATACGGACCTCCACCGATCGGCCGGGCGCCGTTCGCGCAAGCTCACCCAGCAGTGCTCGCACAGCGTCACGAAGCACGGAACGCTCGGGTTCGGCACCGCCGTCCAGCGCGTCCAGCGCGTCCCTCACCGACTCGGATTTATTGTGCGCAGGAGACACGTCGGGACAATACGACCCGGCGAATGACCACAAGGCGGCGGCCCTGGGTCGCGCGGACGTCGTCCGACAGGGCATAGTGGCCGACGGTGTGTACTCGTCGCGGGATCCAGGGGGCCGACTCAAAGGCAACCGGGGACCGCGCGACCGGAAGGCGGTGGACGTGACAACGCACCTACGAGCCCGGGCAGTCCAGGCCGGTGCGTTCCTGGCGCTGGTCGGCGGCATCATCGCCGCAGGGCCCTCGGCTGCCCTGGCGGTGGACCCCAAGGTCACCATCAGCAGCCTGTCGTCAGGAGACATCCCGTCCGGTGGCAAGACCACGCTGACGTTCACCATCGCCAACCAGAACCCGCCCACGCCGAACGCCGAGGACGGCGTCACCGTCGTCGTCAGTGCCGACGGCATGAGCTGCAGCGGCAAGTGCAACTTCAACGACACGATCCCGCCGAACCAGAGCAAGCAGTACACGGCGACGCTCACGGCGGGCAATGTCGAGGCTGGACAGACGCGCAGCGTGCAGGTCCAGATCAACGCCTCGATCGGCGAGGACAGCAGCAGCGCGAGCCGGGCCATCACAGTCCGCGGCCCGGACAAGCCCAAGACGGTGCGCCAGGTCAGCGGCCGGGTCCGGGACCAGGACGGCAACCCGGTCGCGGGAGCGGCTGTGGGTCTGCAGGACAGCGCCGGCCGGGCGCACAACACCACGTCCGGCAGCGACGGCCGCTACTCGATCCAAGGCTCGGAGAGCGATCCGATCGCGGTGGGCCGGATCGTCGTCGGCGCCACCAAACAGGGCTACAACACCACCACCGCGACCATTCAGGGCAGCGCGGACAAGTCGATCAACGTCCCGCTGACCATCAAGCTTCTCGCCGCACCGACGTCAGCGACCCCGTCGGCCACCGCCACCCCGAGCGCGACGCCGACCGAGGACCTCACCGACGAAGCCACGGAAGCCGCCACGGAGGAAGACACCGCCGCCGCGGCACCCGACCAGAACAAGACTGCGGGCGAGGACGAGGGCAACGGCTCCCTCCTGTTCATCCTCCTCGGCGGTCTGCTGGTGGCCGCGGGCGTCGGCGCGATCGTGCTGGTCCTCATGCGCCGCAAGAACAGCGACCCCGACGACCCGGACGGCGGCGGCCCCGGCGGTGCCGCGCCGGCGAGCCGAGGCTTCGGCGGCGCCGACGAGACCCGCGTGGCCGCACCCATGGGCGGCCGGGGCAGCGACGCGACGATGATCGCCCCGCGCTCCGGCGCACCGTCCATCGCGGACGCTCCCACGATGATCCACCGTGCCCCGGTGGCCGACCCGGTCGACGAGTTCCCGGACCCGTACGGAGCACCGCTGCCGCAGAACGGCGCGTACAACGCCCCCGGCGGCTATGGCGCCACGGCAGCCGCGGGCGCGGCCGGCGCCGCGGGTGCCTACGGCACGGCGACGCAGTACGGCGGGGCTCCGGTGCCGGCCCAGAGCGGCGGCTACGGCGACGATGACGGCTACGCCGGCGGGTACGACGACCCCAACGGGTACGGCGACCAGGGCGGCTACCCCGCGAACGGCGGCCCGCAGCGCTACGACGAGCCCACCGGCATGTACCGGCCCGACCCGAACGGCTTCGAGGACCAGGGCGGCTACGGCGAGCCCGGCTACGACAACGGCTACGGCCAGGGCGGCGACTACGCCGGCGGCCAGCCCGGCGCCGACGACTACGCCGGCTCCGGCCGGGGTGGCGCGTACGAGGCGGGCGCCTACCAGGGCGCGGGCTACGGGCAGGGCGGCGGCGACGACCAGGGCGGCTACGGCTCCTGGGACGACGCCGGCGGCATGGACAGCGGCAACGCGTACGGCCCTCCGGCCGGCGGCGGCGCGTACGGCGGCAGCCCTCAGGGCGGCGGCACGTACGGCGGCGGCGCTGCGGACGGCGGCGCCTACGGCGGTGCAGCCGGCGGGACGTACGGCGGTGGCGGCGCCCAGGGCGGCGGCACCTACGGCGGCGGGGCCGGTGGTGGCGGCGGTTACGGTGCCGGCGGGTACGGCGCTGACCAGGACGGCGGCTACGGCGAGGACTACGACCAGCGCGGCGGCAACGGCAGCGGCGGCACGTACGGCGGTGGCGCTCCGTACGCCGGCGGCGTTCCGGCCGGCGGCGGCACGTACGGCGGCGCTGCGGGCGGCGGCACCTACGGCGGCGCCCCTGCAGGCAGCGGCGGCACGTACGGGGCTGAGCAGGGCAGGCGCGGGGCACCGCGGCAGCCCGAGGGCCCGCAGCAGCCGGGGCAGCGACGGCCGATCGACTGGATGGACGACTGACAGCCGAGCCGGCCGAAGGACACGAAACCGGCCTCCGCCGATCAGGGCGGGGGCCGGTTTTTCGGCTCTGGTGAGCGTCCCATGGCCGAGCGGTGCAGCGGCGCGGTGGCTTGGCGGTGCGGCTCGGATCGGCGGCCCGGCTTGGCCCGGCGCGGCGTGGCTCGGCGCTGCTCGGCCCGGCTTAGCGGCCCGGCCCGGCGTGGCACGACCCGGCGCGGCGTGGCTCGGCGCGGCGTGGCTCGGCTCGGCGCGGCTTGGCGGCGCGGCCCGGCCCGGCAGGGTGGCTCGGCTCAGCGCGGCGCGGCGCAGCCGTTTGGCGCGGCGCGGCGGCGCGGCTGGGCTGCAGGACACGACGTGGCGAATTCGCAGCTTGGCGGCTCGGCGAATCCCGCGGCCTGCCCGAACGGCGACCCACGAAACGCGGACCCGCGAAACGCGGACCCACGAGTGTGGCCGCACAAGCCCGGACCCGCAAGCGTCAACCCGCGCGGACCTGCAAGCATGGACCCGCGCAGGCCCATGGACGGCGGCGAGATCAGATACGTCGGCGCCGCCGCTGTCATGACCCGCAGGCCCGCTCGGCGGTTTGACCCGGCTCGGCCGCACCGGCCTGAACAGCGCGCATCAGAGCGGTGATGCGAAACGCCACGGCGAGCAGGAGCTCGCCGTGGCGTTCACGGTCCTTCCCAGCCGGGACTGACTCAGACCTTGGGCTCCGACCCGCCGCTTCCGGGCTCCCCGCTTCCGGGCTCCCCGCTTCCGGGCTCCCCGCTTCCGGGCTCCCCGCTTCCGGGCTCCCCGCTTCCGGGCTCCCCGCTTCCAGGCTCCCCGCTTCCAGGCTCCCCGCTTGCGGGCTCGCCGGCCTTGGGCTCGGACGAGGCAGCCGTGGCGTCGGTCTCCTTCGTCGCCGGTGCCGGGGCGTCCGCCGGCTTGGCGTCGATCGGGCCGCCCTGCAGCGAGGCCGCCGGCTCGTCCTTCCCCGCCGAAAGGTTCTGCGGAGCGGCCTCGGTCTCCGGCTGCTCCGCCGGAACCTCCGCGACCTCCCCCACAGGTCCCTCGACGCCGGCCGACGCTGTCGCATCCTCCGACGCCGCGGCGGTCGTCCCGGAGCCGGGCTTTTCCGTGGGCGAGGCACCCTCACCGCGCGACGCCGCCGGGTCGCTGATCTCCAGCGTCACCGACCGCCCCGCTCCCGCGTCGTCCTCGGAAGCCGAAGCCGAGGCCTCGGGAGCGCGCGAAGCCGGCACCGGCGGGGGCACCGGCGTGTTGCCACCCACCGACGTGGACACCGCCGGCTCCGCGACCGGCGAGACCGCTGCCGGGCGGGGGCCGATCTCGGCCGAGCCGCCGAACAGGGTACGCATCGTCGAGGTGAAGGCCTCGCGGAGGTCGTCCAGGGCGATGGTGAACTGGCCCTGGATGTCGAGGGCCGGCTCCTGCGACGTCACGCCGATCTGGGTGCAGGAGACGCCGTGCTCCGCTGCCAGGGCTGCGAAGGCCTTGTCGTGGCCGCGGGGCACCGCGACCAGGACGCGTCCCGCCGACTCGCTGAACAGCCAGACGAACGGGGTGGTCGCCTCGTCCTGCTCGGGGAGCGTGATGCGGGCGCCCACGTTGCGGCGCAGGCAGGACTCCACCAGGACCTGGGAAAGGCCGCCGTCGGACAGGTCGTGGGCGGCGACGACGTGCTCGCGTTCCGAGGCCTGGGCGAGGAGCCGGCCGAGCCGCTGCTCGTGGGCCAGGTCCACCGCCGGCGGGCGGCCGCCGAGGTGGCCGTGGGTGACCCAGGCCCACTCGGAGCCGGACAGCTCGCATCGGGTGTCGCCGAGCAGGAACAGCAGGTCGCCATCCGAGCTGGGCGGCGGCGGGAAGCCCATCGGCACGCGGCGGGCGACGTCCTGGAGAACGCCGAGCACGCCGATCACCGGGGTCGGGTGGATCGCCGCGGCGCCCGTCTGGTTGTAGAAGCTGACGTTGCCACCGGTGACCGGGATGCCGAGCTCCTGGCAGCCGTCGGCGAGACCGCGTACGGCCTCGGCGAACTGCCACATGACCGCGGGGTCCTCCGGCGAACCGAAGTTGAGGCAGTCGGTCACAGCCACCGGCTCTGCGCCGGTCACCGCGACGTTGCGGTACGCCTCCGCGAGGCCGAGCTTGGCGCCCTCGTACGGGTCGAGCCGCGCGTACCGGCCGTTGCCGTCGACGGAGAGCGCGACCCCGAGGCCGGTCCGCTCGTCGATGCGCAGCACGCCGGCGTCCTCGGGCTGGGCCAGGACGGTGTTACCGAGCACGTACCGGTCGTACTGCTCGGTGACCCACGTCTTGTCGCAGAGGTTCGGCGACGCGATCATCCGCAGCACGGTCTCGCGGAGCTCGTCCGCGGTGGCCGGGCGCGGCAGCGTCTCGGCGCGGTCGGCCTGCAGCAGGATCAGGTCGCCGGGCTCGCGGATCGGCCGGGCGTAGACCGGGCCGTCGTCGGCGAGCGAGCCGGGCGGCACGTCGACGACGACGTGGTCGTTCCAAGTGATCACGAGGCGGCCGGGCACGCCCGGGTTCTCGCTGGGGGTGACCTCGCCGATGGCGGTGGCCCACACGCCCCACTTCTCGGCGACGGCGAGCACCTGCTCGAGCTTCTCCGGCGCCACGATCAGCAGCATGCGCTCCTGCGACTCGCTGGCCAGGATCTCGGTCGGCGACATCGAGGCCTCGCGCAGCGGCACCCGCTCGAGCCAGACCCGCATACCGGTGCCGGCCGCGGCGGCGGTCTCGGTGAGCGCGCAGGTCAGGCCCGCGCCACCGAGGTCCTGGATGCCGACGACCAGGCCGGCGTCGTACAGCTCGAGGCAGCTCTCGATGAGCAGCTTCTCCATGAACGGGTCGCCGACCTGCACCGACGGGCGGCGCTGCTCGGCGCCCTCGTCGAAGGTCGCGGAGGCGAGCACGGAGACGCCGCCGATGCCGTCACGGCCCGTACGCGCGCCGAGCAGCACGACGACGTTGCCGACGCCGGCCGCTTCCTTGTGCTGCAGGCGCTCGACCGGCAGGACGCCGATGGAGAGCGCGTTGACCAGCGGGTTGCCCTGGTAGCACGGGTCGAAGACGATCTCGCCGCCGATGTTGGGCAGGCCGAGGCAGTTGCCGTACCCGCCGATGCCGGCGACGACGCCGGGCAGGACCCGGGCGGTGTCGGGGTGGTCCGCGGCGCCGAAGCGCAGCGGGTCCATGACCGCGACCGGCCGGGCGCCCATGGCGAGGATGTCGCGCACGATGCCGCCGACGCCGGTCGCGGCGCCCTGGTACGGCTCGACGTAGCTCGGGTGGTTGTGCGACTCGACCTTGAAGGTGACCGCGAGGTCGTCCGAGATCTGCACCACGCCGGCGTTCTCGCCGATGCCGGCGAGCATGCGGGTGTTCTTCGGGGCCTTCTCGCCGAACTGGCGCAGGTGCACCTTGCTCGACTTGTACGAGCAGTGCTCGCTCCACATGATCGAGTACATCGCGAGCTCGGAGGCGGTGGGGCGGCGTCCGAGGATCTGGCGGATGCGCTCGTACTCGTCGTCCTTGAGCCCGAGCTCGGTGTGCGGCTGGAGCTCGTCCGGGGTGTCGAACGCCTGCTGGACGGTGTCCACGCCACCGAACTCGTTGACCAGCACGTCGGTGGCGGCGAAGCCGCTGCGCGTGGCCGGCTGGTTCGGCACCCCGCTCGGCGCCGGCGCGCCGCTGGTCGCGGTGTCGGGCTGGGTGGTCATCGGTGGGCTCCCCCTGTGAGCTGCCCGCCCGCGGCCGTCCCGGCCAGGTGCCGCAGGGCGGAGGTGAAGAAGCCGAGGCCGTCGAGGGACGGGCCGGTCAGCGCCTCCACCGCGTGTTCCGGGTGCGGCATGATGCCGACCACGTTGCCGGCCGCGTTGGTGATCGCGGCGATGTCGCGCTGGGAGCCGTTGGGGTTGCCGCGGATGTAGCGGGCGACGACCCGGCCCTCGCCCTCCAGCTCGTCGAGCGTCTTCTCGTCGGCGACGAAGCAGCCCTCGCCGTTCTTCACCGGGATCAGGATCTCCTGGCCCTCGTTGAAGGCGTTGGTCCAGGCGGTCGCCGTGGTGCCGACGCGCAGGTACTGGTCGCGGTTGCGGAAGTGCAGATGCTGGTTGCGGGTCAGCGCCCCGGGCAGCAGGTGCGCCTCGCAGAGGATCTGGAAGCCGTTGCAGATGCCGAGCACCGGCATACCGCCGCGGGCGGCGTCGGCGACGGTCTCCATGACGGGCGCGAACCGGGCGATGGCGCCGCAGCGCAGCGCGTCGCCGTACGAGAACCCGCCCGGCAGGACCACGGCGTCGACGCCGTGGATGTCCTCGTCGCCGTGCCAGAGGCGCACGGCTTCTCCGCCGGCGATGCGCACGGCACGGGCCGCGTCGCCGTCGTCCAGGGATCCGGGGAAGGTGACGATTCCGATCCGCATGGTCACGCGCTCGTCTGCGCGGCGGCGGGTTCGTCGACCCGGAGCGTGAAGTCCTCGATCACGGGGTTGGCGAGCAGCTTGTCAGCGATCTCGCGGGCGGTTTCGAGGTCGGCTTCACCGGCGAACTCGATCTCGATGCGGCGTCCGATGCGAACGGAGGAGACCTCGCTCACGCCGAGCCGCGGCAGTGCGTTCGCGACTGCCTGGCCCTGCGGATCGAGGATCTCCGGCTTGAGCATGACGTCGACGACGACGCGAGCCACGGGCACTCCTGACTGTAGGCGCGCAGTTGGGTGGCCCTCTAAGGGGCGAGCGGCCAAAGCCTACCCTGTACGGCCGCCGATCGACCCATCGGCCGGTGTCGGCCGGCTGACGGGCAGGGCGCTGAGCAGGGGATCTCGACGGTGATCTCGAACACGAGCCCCGGACGGTACGCGACCGGGTGATCACGGTTCGCGAGGTCGCCCCATCCCACGGTGATAGGTGTCAATTGAAGTCTTGTCCCGCGGCGGCAAGAACTTTAACGTTCGGTCACCACTTCGATGTATTCCCCCGCATCGATGACATCGGAAGGAGCCCGGCGTGCGCATCCGCATCGCTGTCGCCTCTCTGGCCACCGCCCTGACCGGCGTGCTGGCCGTACCCGCCGCCGCTCAAGCCGCCGACGACGGACCTCAGCAGATCATCGGCGGCAGCACCGTCTCCTCGGCCCCCTGGGTCGCCGCCGTCTTCAGTGACGGCCGCTTCACCTGCTCCGGCACGATCATCTCCGCGAATTACGTGCTCACCGCGCGGCACTGCATCGGCGGCACGATGTCGGTGCGGGTGGGCAGCGTCAGCCGCTCCTCCGGCGGCGTGACCCGTACCGTCTCCTCCACGACGACCCGCAACGACCTCGCGCTGATGCGTCTCAGCAGTTCGGTCTCCACGACCTACATGCCGCTGGCCGCCTCGAACCCGCCGGTCGGGTCGACGAACTCGATCTACGGCTGGGGCATGACCTGCTACAGCGGCTGCGACGCCTCCGCGACGCTCAAGACCGCCACCGTCCGGGTGACCAGCACCAACGTCACCGACGCCTACGGCGGCCAGGCCATCCGCAGCACCGCGATCAGCGGCAACGCCTGGCGCGGCGACTCGGGCGGGCCCGAGGTCTACAACGGCGCGCAGGTCGGTGTCGCATCGACCGCCGACGGCCAGAGCATCCAGAACTACGGCAGCGTCGCGTACAACCGCAGCTGGATCACGCAGGTGGCGGGCGTTTAGAAGATCAAGAGCTTCAGGTCGTAGCTCGGCGGGTGGTGCTGACCGCAACTCCCGTCGAGGCCGGGGCCGGGGCCCAGCATTCGCTGGCCCTGGCCCCTTCATTCTGAGTGAGTGGCGAAAGCCAACTACAGGATCGGGGCGGGCGCATAGCCGGCCGCCTCCGGGTGCGCGGCGACGATCTCCGCGACCCGGGCGGCGACCGCCTCGACCTGTGCCGGGGCGGCGCCGACGAAGGCTGCGCGATCGGCGACCAGCGCGTCGATCTCGGCGCGGGACAGCTGCAACCGGCCGTCGGCGGCGAGCCGGTCGAAGAGGTCGTTCTCGGCGATACCCTTCTCGCGCATCGCCAGCGCCACGCCGACCGCGTGCTCCTTGATGACCTCGTGCGCCACCTCGCGCCCCACACCCTTGCGCACGGCCGCGACGAGGATCTTGGTGGTGGCGAGGAACGGCAGGAACCGGTCCAGCTCGCGCGCAATCACGGCCGGGTACGCCCCGAACTCGTCGAGCACGGTCAGGAACGTCTGGAACAGCCCGTCGGTGGCGAAGAACGCGTCGGGCAGGGCGACCCGGCGTACGACCGAGCAGGAGACGTCGCCTTCGTTCCACTGGTCGCCGGCGAGCTCGCCGACCATGGACAGGTAGCCGCGAACGATCACGGCGAGCCCGTTGACCCGCTCCGACGAGCGGGTGTTCATCTTGTGCGGCATCGCCGACGAACCGACCTGGCCCGGCTTGAAGCCCTCGGTCACCAGTTCCTGCCCGACCATGAGCCGGATCGTGGTGGCCAGCGACGACGGCCCGGCGACGACCTGCGCGAGCGCCGACACCACGTCGAAGTCCAGCGAGCGCGGGTACACCTGGCCGACGCTGGTGAGCACCCGCTCGAAGCCGAGGTGCTGCGCCACCTTGCGCTCCAGCTCGGCGAGCTTGCCGGCGTCGCCGTCGAGCAGGTCGAGCTGGTCGGCCGCCGTACCCACCGGCCCCTTCACGCCGCGCAGCGGATACCGGGCGATCAGATCGTCGAGGCGCTCGTACGCGATCAGCAGCTCCTCCGCCGCGCTGGCGAACCGCTTGCCGAGCGTCGTGGCCTGCGCCGCGACGTTGTGCGACCGGCCCGTCATCACCAGGTCGCTGTGCTCGGCCGCGCGCTCGGTCAGCCGGGCGAGCGTGGCGACGACCCGGCCCCGGATCAGCTCGAGCGACGCCCGGATCTGCAGCTGCTCGACGTTCTCGGTGAGGTCGCGCGAGGTCATGCCCTTGTGGATGTGCTCATGCCCGGCGAGCGCGCTGAACTCCTCGATACGCGCCTTCACGTCGTGCCGGGTGACCCGCTCCCGCTCGGCGATGCTCGCCAGATCGACATCGTCGACCACCCGCTCGTACGCCTCGACGACCCCGTCCGGAACCGCCACACCGAGATCGCGCTGCGCGCGCAGCACGGCGAGCCACAGCCGCCGCTCCATCCGGATCTTCTCCTCCGGCGACCACAGGGCGACGAGGTCGGCGGAGGCATAGCGGCTGGCGAGAACGTTCGGGATGCTCACACGGCCGATTCTTCCACGGGCGCCATCGACGGCTTCCGCCGCTCGGACGCGCTGTGCCGCAGGTCGCGGACGTCCCCGCTGCTCAGCATCAGCGCACCGCCGAAGAGTGGGAAGAGGACGCTCACCAGCATCCGGGCGCCGGCGACCAGCCCGAGTTCCCAGGCCGAGCACGAAAACCTGCGAACGCGAGAGGGAAGTGGTCGTGCGACCGGCGGGCAGAAGCCGGAACGCGGTTACGGCTGCCCCATCCGGAACATCGCGATGGTTGTGCTGGTACGGATCGTGCCCGGCGATCGCGGTATGCGGGCCGCATCGTGCAACTCCTGAATGGCCTGCGCGATCCGATCCCGGATCACCCGGAAGACCTCCGGGTCCACCCACAGCTCGGCGTCGGTCATGGTGTCGCCGACGGACCAGTCCGCCTCCGCGGTACGCCGGACCAATTCGTTGGCGACTGCGGCGAAGAGGGCTTGCTGCGATTCCCCGTACGAGGGATCGAAGGCGTCCCGCTCCCGCACGCGATCACGCGCCGAGTCGTACCGGTAGCGCTTCGCGATACCGCCCCGGATGCGCTCCTCGCCGTCCTGCACGATCAGGCCACCGGCCAGTAGGTTGCGCAGGTGATAACTGGCGTTCGCGTGGGTCAGGCCCAGCTCACGAGCGATGTCGGCGGCCGTCAGGGAGGCGCCCGTCAGCAAGGACAGCATCTGCAGCCGTACGGGATGGGCCATGGCGCGGAGAGCGGCCTGCCGACGACCCGGGGGATCACCCAAAGACATGTTGGGGAGTCTAGGAGAGACGGGGCTCACGTTCCAACAGTTGTTGGGCGGTTGAGAGACTGCAGGACGACGCGGTAATCGCTAGGGTTACTCGTGAGTAGGTCTGGCGCTCATCCCGAAAGGTCCACCGATGACTGAATTCACCCCCGAGTCGCTCGCCACGATCGGTCCCAAGGAGTTCGCCCAGGTGGTGAAGTCCACCCCGGACTCCAAGATCGCCGAGGTCATGGGCTCCGACGGCCGCACCAAGATCCTGGACGAGGTCTTCGGCCGGATGCCCACGCTGTTCCGCGCGGACCGGGCCGGGTCCACCCAGGCGGTCATCCACTGGAACATCAACGGCGGCCCGGGCGGTTCCACCGACACCTACGAGACGGTGATCGAGAACGGCGGCTGCACCGTCACCAACCAGCCGGCCCGCGAGCCCAAGCTGGCCATGACCATGGACCCGGTCACGTTCCTCAAGGTGGTCTCCGGCGACGGCAACCCGATGATGATGTTCATGACCGGCAAGATCAAGGCCAAGGGCGACCTGGGCCTGGCGGCGCAGGTGGCGAAGCTCTTCGACATCCCGAAGGGCTGACCCGGCTCAGATCTTCCGACGCCGGCCCGGTCCGTCTCGCGCGCGAGCGTGCGGCGGTCCGAGCCGGCGTTCGGCTTTCTCAGAGCTCGATGCGCCCTCCAGCTGAGGGCTCCATGCGGCCCCCCAGCTCAGGGCTCGACGCGGCCCCCCAGCTCAGGGCTCCATGCGGCCCCCCAGCTCAGGGCTCCATGCGGCCCCCCAGCTCAGGGCTCCATGCGGCCCCCCAGCTCAGGGCTCGACGCGGCCCCCCAGCTCAGGGCTTGATGCAGCCCCACATCGAAGCTTGATAGGCACTCCGCCTCAGAGCTGGATGCGGCCCTCCACGGCGGCCAGCGCGATGTCCGTGCGGTGGTGCGAGCCCTCCAGGGTCACACCCTTCACCAGGTCGTAGGCCGCCGCGCGGGCCGCGGCCAGGTCGGCGCCGGTCGCGGTGACGCTCAGCACCCGCCCGCCGGCCGACACCAGCGCGCCGTCCTCGCGCCGGGCCGTGCCGGCGTGGATCACGCCGGGCCGCTCGCCGCCCTCGATGACGTCGCCCGTCCTGGGCGTGCCCGGGTAGTTGTGGCTGGCCACGACCACCGTGACCGCCGCGCCGTCGTGCCAGCGCAGGGGCGGGAAGCCGGCCAGCGTGCCGGTCGCGGCTGCGTTCAGCAACTCGCCCAGCGGCGACGCCAGCAGCGCGAGCACGACCTGGGTCTCCGGGTCGCCGAAGCGGGCGTTGAACTCGATGACCTTCGGGCCGGTGCGGGTGAGCGCGAGCCCGACATACAGCAGGCCGGCGAACGGGGTGCCGCGCTTGCGCATCTCGGCCAGCGTCGGCTCGACCGTCTCGGCCATCACCCGCTCGACCAGGTCGGCGGGCGCCCAGGGCAGCGGCGCGTACGCACCCATGCCGCCGGTGTTGGGCCCCTCGTCCCCGTCGGCGACGCGCTTGAAGTCCTGTGCCGGCATCAGCGGCACGGCGGCCGTCCCGTCGGTGACCACGAAGAGCGACACCTCGGGGCCGTCCAGGAACTCCTCGATGACCACGCGGCCGCACTCCTCGGCGTGCTGCGTCGCGGCCGGGAGCGAGTCGGTCACCACGACGCCCTTGCCGGCGGCGAGACCGTCGTTCTTCACCACGTACGGCGGGCCGAACTCCTGGAGGGCGGCGGCCACCTCGTCCGGAGTCGTGCAGGTGTAGGCGCGGCCGGTGGGCACGCCGGCCGCGGACATCACGTCCTTGGCGAATGCCTTCGAGCCCTCCAGCTGCGCGGCTGCGGCACTCGGGCCGAAGCAGGCGATCCCCTTGGCGCGTACGGCATCGGCGACGCCCGCCACCAGCGGCGCCTCAGGGCCGACCACCACCAGGTCGGCACCGACCTCGACGGCCAGGGCGGCGACCGCCGCGGGGTCAGCGGCGGCGACATCACGCAGCGTCGCCACCGAGGCGATGCCGGGGTTGCCGGGAGCCGCGATGAGCTCCTCCACCGCGGGGTCGGCAGACAGGCCGACGGCGAGGGCGTGCTCACGCCCACCGGATCCGATCAGAAGTACGCGCACGCCGCAGATCCTACGGGCCGCCGTGGACCACGTTGACGCTTGTCCGCGGGTCCACAATGCACGCGGTGCGACGCGGAGATGACACCCTGTGGATAACTTCCGGAGCCTGTGGATAACCCGGCCGACCTGTGGACAACCCGCCCGCGGCCTGCGGCGGCGTCGCGTAAACTTCGGCAGTACCCGGGCCTCTCCGCGTACGACGTGTTTCAACGGAAGGCGTCATCAAGTGCCGGTGATCGTGTTGGTCGGCGCCCAGTGGGGCGACGAGGGCAAGGGCAAGGCGACGGACCTGCTGGGCGACCGGCTGGATTATGTGGTCAAGTTCAACGGCGGCAACAACGCCGGCCACACCGTGGTGATCAAGGGCGAGAAGTACGCCCTGCACCTGCTGCCCAGCGGGATCCTGACCCCGGGCGTGACCCCGGTGATCGGCAACGGCGTCGTGGTCGACCTGGCCGTGCTGTTCGAGGAGCTCGACGGCCTGGAGGCGCGCGGCCTCGACACCTCCCGCCTGCGGATCAGCGCCAACGCGCACGTCATCGCCTCGTACAACCGGTCGCTCGACAAGGTGAGCGAGCGGTTCCTCGGAGCGCGGCGCATCGGGACGACCGGCCGCGGCATCGGCCCGACGTATGCGGACAAGATGAACCGCCTCGGCGTCCGCATCCAGGACCTGTTCGACGAGTCGATCCTCCGGCAGAAGGTCGAGGCGGCGCTGTCCTTCAAGAACCAGGTGCTGTCGAAGATCTACAACCGCAGCGCCATCAAGCCCGACGAGGTCATCGCGGAGCTGCTGTCGTACACCGAGCGGCTGCGGCCGATGGTGGGTGACACCGCGCTGGAGCTGTCGCAGGCGATCGACGCCGGCAAGGTGGTGCTCTGCGAGGCCGGGCAGGCGACGCTGCTCGACGTCGACCACGGCACGTACCCGTTCGTGACCAGCTCCAACGCGACCGCCGGCGGCGCCTGCACCGGCTCGGGCATCCCGCCCACCCGCGTCGACCGGGTGGTCGCCGTCCTCAAGGCGTTCACCAGCCGGGTCGGCGAGGGCCCGTTCCCCACCGAGCTGCACGACGAGACCGGCGACTACCTGCGCAAGGTCGGCCACGAGTACGGCACGACCACGGGCCGCCCGCGCCGCATCGGCTGGCTCGACCTCGTGATGGGCCGGTACGCGCAGCGCATCAACGGGGTCACCGACTTCGTCCTGACCAAGTTGGACAATTACGACGGCCTGGACGAGATCCCGGTCTGCGTCGCGTACGAGGTGAACGGCGTGCGCCACGACGAGATGCCGGTCAGCCAGTCCGACTTCCACCACGCGGTGCCGATCTACGAGACGCTCCCGGGCTGGAAGAAGGACATCAGCGGCGCCCGCCACTTCGACGACCTGCCCGAGAACGCCCAGCGCTTCGTCGAGTTCGTGGAGAGCCGCATCGGCGCACGCATCTCGGTGGTCGGCGTCGGCCCGGGCCGCGAAGAGGTCATCGAGCGCCACCCGATCCTCAGCGAGGCCCGTCGATGACGGACGAGGGCTGAATTGTGTACGACGTGATTCTGCTCAGCCTCGCGGAAGGCTCCGGTTTCGGAGGCGGGGCCTGTGGCTCGGCGTGCGGTGGGTGCGGTTCCGCCGAGAAGGAAGCCTGTGAGACGCCGCGCGTGCCGGTGCTCAAGTGTGCCGAGGCGCTGACGCAGGCCGGCGCTCGGGTGGAGACCGTCGTGGCTTCGTCCGACGCCGATATCGATGCCGTCATCGCCCGGTTCGATGCTGCGGCCCGTACCGATGGATTGGCCTGGCCCGACGCGGACAGCAAGCTGCGCCTGGTCGTCGCGACCGCGGCCGACGGGCAGTTGCGGGCCGTCATCCGCCGGCTGGTCCGGCGGTACGCGCCGCCGCCGAGCAAGCGGCCGGCCGACCTGGCGGACAACCGTACGGTTCCGGATCTGCCGCCCGTGGCGATCCTGCCGCTGGATCCCGGCAACACCGAGGACCTGGCCGCCCAGCTGGGGCTGCCCCGCGACCCGGCGGAGGTGGCCGCCGTTGTCCTGGCCGGCAAGGTGCGCCGCCTCGACCTGCTGCGCAACGACGGTGGTTCGGTCACAGTGGACGGTGCGCTGGTCGGTGGGGTGGATGACGCCGGGCGGGCCGTGCCGTGGCGCGGACGGGTCGAGGTCGACGACGCGGTGCTGTCCGACGGTTCCGAGGGGATCATCGCGTGCGCGATCGGTAACGGCGGGGCCTACGCGGAGTTCGACGGCCTGCGGCTGCTCGCCGACGGCGATCCGACGGACGGCCGGGTCGAGGTCGCGGTGGCGGTCCCGGTCGTGGTCAAGCAGCGTTTCAAGAAGCCTCGCGTACGCGTGGAAGTGCGCCGTGCCCGCGGCCGAGCGGTGTCCGTCCTCCCCCGCGACGGCGATCTGCAGTTCCTCGACGACGGCGTCGGCGGGTCGATGAACCGCAAACGTTCGTGGTGGACCGAGCCCGGCGCCTGGGCGGTGTACGCAGCATGAGCGTCTGTGCGAGGCTGAAGTAGCACGCAGGTACGAAACCGTTTTACGGGGAGGTCGCATCCGTGGAGGACGAGAACGCCGACCGCGTCTACGTCCCGGGCACGAACGGCTCACCACCCGACCGGGACGTCGAGCCGTTCTGGCCGCCGGAGGAGCTGAGCGCTCCGGTACACGGTGGCAAGCCGGTGCCGCACGAGGCGTCGCCGGCTTTCCCGCTCCCGTCGCCCCCGGCACCGTCACACCCGGGCGACGCCGGCGTGTACCGGCCGATGGACCGCCCCGCTCCCACCCCGCCGGCTTACCAGACACCTGGCCCACCGGCGCCGGCCTCCGCACCGCGCCTGCCGATGCAGCCGCCCGGCCCCGACTCGACGGGCCGGCCGTGGTCGCAGGCAGCCCCGGCACCGGCCCCCGGCGACCCGGGCCACGGACACTTCTCCGCGTCGGCATCCGTCTCATCCGGCGCGACCGGTGCACAGGCCGGCGTCGTCCCCGCTCCGCCGCCGGCCGCGACCGGTCCCTCATCGAGCGACGCCGGCGCATCGGCCGGCGGTGCCGGCCCGTCGTCCGGTGCCGCAACTCCGCCGCCGGCCGCCGCAACTCCGTCGCAGAGCGCGGCAGCTCCCTCATCGGGCGCGGCCGGACCGTCATCAGCCGCAGCGGCTCCTTTGTCAGGTGCGGCGAGCCCCTCGTCGGGCGCCGCAGCTCCTTCGTCGGGCGCGGCCGGGCCCGCAGCTCCTTCGTCGGGCACGGCGGGGTCGGATCCGAGCCTGTTCCGTGGCGCGGTGGCTCAGTCCGGTCCGAACCTGTCGGCCTGGTCTGCGGGAGCCCGATCTGCGGAGGCCGGCGCCCGATCCGGTGAAGGGACCGGCCAGAACGCCGTCCGGAACGGGCAGGATCCGGAGAAGAACGGGCAGAGCGCAAAATCCAGCACGCCGCCCGAGACACCCACCGCGCAGCCGACAACACCCGGTGATGCCGCCCAGCCCTCGGCATCGGCGGACTCGCCGTGGGCCCAGCCTCCAGCCCGGCCGGCCACCCCGGCGGCGGAGAAGGAACCCCCTCCCCCCGCCCAACTGCCACAGCGCACGCGGACCAGCGCCAGCGCCAGCGCCAGCGTGCCGGGCCGGCAGAGTGCGGAGGCCGCCGACGATCACGAGCCGGACACGTCCGGGGCCGTGTACCGGCCAGGACCGGTCAACCCGGACACCCCGCGCCTCGACAGCGCACGGGCGCACGTGCCGCAACAGTCCGTGCCGCCGCAGGGCGGGCCCGCCCAGCTGCAAGGCGGGCCCGGCCAGGTGCAAGGCGGGCCCGGCCAGGTGCAAGGCGGGCCCGGCCAGGTGCAAGGCGGGCCCGGCCAGGTGCCTAGCCCACAGGCCGTGCCGCCGCAGCCCGGCCCGGCCCCGCACGTCGTGCCGCCACAGCCCGGACCTGGCCCGCAGGTCGGCTCACCCCACTCCGGCCCGCAGCCGAGCACGCCGCAGCCGGGCATCGCCCCACAGTCCGGCCCCGGCCCTCAGGCCGTGCCGCCGCAGCCGGGGATCCAGCAGGGCCCCCACCCACAGCCGGGCATCCAGCAGCCAGGCGGGCCAGGCACCCAGCAGGGTGGTCAGCCGGGCCCCTACCCGGGCCCGATGCCGGGACAACCCGGCCCCCCGACCCAAAACCCACACCAGCCGGGCCCGCACCAGGCCGGCCCGCACCAGCCCAACCCCTACCAGCCCATACCCCCGGCGGCGTGGGCAGGCAACGGTCAACCGGCGCGGCCGGTCGCGGGACCGTACCCGCCGACCGTCGTGCCGCCGCAGGGCGGGGAGCAGCCGCCACCCGGGCCGAATCCGCCACCGGGGCCGAATCCGCCGCCGGTGGACCCGTACCAGCAATTGCCGTGGGTCTCGGACGGGACGCCGACCGCCGAGGAGTTCGCGCGGCGGCGGCTGGCGAAGCCGGCCGAGCCGGTGGCGACCATGGGTGCGCGGGCGCTGGTGCAGAAGGGCACGATGGGCCTGGTCCGGCTGGCGCCGGGCAAGCGGGAGCAGGAGTACAAGCAGGACGTCGAGATGGTCCGGCGCAACTTCGGCGGGCTGCGCCAGGTCACCGTGGTCAACCCGAAGGGCGGCGCCGGCAAGACCGTGGCCGTGCTTCTCCTCGCCATGACGTTCGGGCAGAAGCGCGGCGGGTACGTGCTGGCCTGGGACAACAACGAGACCCAGGGCACCCTCGGTATGCGGGCCCAGCAGGACTTCCATGCGCGTACGGTCCGCGACATGATGCGGGACCTGCACCTGTTCCGGGGGTCCCACGGGCGGGTCGGTGACCTGTCGCAGTACGTGCGGGCGCAGGGCGAGGGCATGTTCGACGTGCTCGCGTCCGACGAGTCCGCGACCGCCGGTGAGATGCTCACGGCCAGCGCGTTCGCCGAGATCCGGGAGATCGTCAGCCGGTTCTACAAGCTGATCTTCGTGGACACCGGCAACAACGTACGGGCGCAGAACTGGCAGGCGGCGATGGACGCCACCGACCAGCTGGTGATCACCATGTCGGCCCGTAACGACTCGGCGGAGACCGCGGCGCGGATGCTCGACCACCTGGAGCAGAGCGGCCGGCAGCGGCTCGTGCGGCAGGCGGTCAGCGTGGTGACGATGCCGCCGACCCGTAAGGACATCGACCTGCCGGCGATCCAGCGGCACTTCGCGGCGCGGACGCGGGCGGTGCTGCTGGCGCCGTACGAGAAGCTCATCGACTCCGGGGAGCCGCTCCGGTACGGCCACCTCTCCAACGGCACCCGCGACAGCTGGCTGAAGATCGCTGCCGCGGTGGCCGAAGGACTGTAGGGAAGAGGAACAGGAACCTCAGGAGAGGGCGTCGGCCGCGGCCGGGTCGCTGTCGCGCAGGAACTGGGCGCAGCGGGCCGCCTCGTCGGCCTCGCCGATCTCCGCTGCCGCCTGCGACAGGCTGTGCAGGCAGCGCAGGAAGCCCTGGTTGGGCTCGTGCGACCAGGGCACCGGGCCGTGGCCCTTCCAGCCGTTGCGGCGCAGCGCGTCCAGGCCGCGGTGGTAGCCGGTGCGGGCGTACGCGTACGCGGTGACGGCCTGCTTCTCGGCGAGCGCGTGCTCGGCGAGCGCCGCCCATCCCCCGCTGTACGCCGGGAACCGCGCCGCCACCTCCTTGTACGCGTCGGCGGTACCGGTCTTCGCCGCTTCGGCCAGCGCTCGGTCGGCGGCCTCGTCGGCGGGCAGGCGCGTCGCCGGAGGCTCGGGGAGGAGATTCTGCATGACCACATTCAACCCGCAACCGGCGAGATCATTCCGCGCGGACCGCGATCAGTCCCGCACGTCACCCCGAAGACGCGCAACCGGCCGGGCGATCAGCCCGCACCTCACCCCGAACACGCGCAACCGGCCGGGCGATCAGCCGGATGGTCAGTCCCACGCGTCGCCCAGGGCCCGCAGCCGGTCGGCGTACTCGATGCGCCGGTCCCATCCGGCAGGCCAGGCCGCCAGGCCCAGCGCCGCCCCCGCGAAAGCGCCGGCCAGGCAGGCGATCGAGTCGGAGTCGCCGGACGAGGCCGCCCCGCGGCCGAGCACCGCGACCGGGTCGTCCGGCGAGATCAGGTAGCAGTACAAGGCCGTGGCCAGCGCTTCCTCCGCGATCCATCCTTCGCCTGTCACCAGGCACGGGTCGCCTCCGGTGTCGCCGCGGCGCAGGGCCACGTCGACCCGGGCCAGCGCCGCGTCCGTTTCCGCCCAGCCGACCGCGATGAACGCCGCCGGGCTTTCGGCGCCCGAGCGTCGCCAGAGGTCACCGAGCCAATCCTCTCGGTAGCCCTGTCCCACGCATCGCGCCCGCAGAGCGGGAAGAAGATCTTGAGGATCAAGACCGTCGGCGAGCCACCGTACGGCCAGAGCGGTCAGTTCGCTGGCCGCGAGCCCGGTCGGGTGCCCGTGGGTCAGCCCGGCCTGCAACTGGGCCGCGCCGGCACGCTGGTCCTCGGTCAGCCCCGGAGCGAGGCCCAGCGGGGTGACCCGCATGTTCGCGCCGTACCCCTTCGAGTGGATCTGCGACGCGTCCTGCCACGGCTTGCCGCCGGCCAGCTCGGCGCAGGCGCGCAGGCACGTCATGCCGGGCGCCCGGTTGTTGTCCGGGCTGGCGGCCCAGTCGAGGAAGGCCTGCCGCAGCACCGGCTCGTAGTCGCCCGGGGTGAGCGCCGGCGCCGCGACCAGTGCTTCGCCGACCGCCAGCATCATCTGCGTGTCGTCGGTGACCAGCGCCGGATCGCCCGTCAACTCCCGCGGCCCGCGCACGCCGTAGCGCTCGATGATCGTCGCGTAGTCCTGGAACTCGGTCGGTTTGCCGAGCGAGTCCCCGTACGCGAGCCCGAACAGCGATCCTGAGGCGTTTCGCACGGTGGCTACCCTACGGTGATGTTCGGAGACCCTGCACACCCGTTCGACGCCACCGAGTTCGAGGTCGAGTCGCGCGCCGAGTTCGACGTCCACCTCGCCAAGCGGTCGCTCGCCGGGCTGATCGTGCTCGGTCTCCGGCTCGACGCCGATCCGCCGGACTTCACCGGCATCGACGTGTCGGGAACGTTCTTCGTCGGGTGCGAGTTCGCCAGTGCGGAGGCCGAGGTGGATCTGATCCGCCGCGGCGCGCACCTGATCCCGCCGTTCGACGCCCGGCCGTACCCGACGCATCCGGCGCTGCTCTACACCCCCGAGGATCTCGCGGCCGGCTTCGCCGACGGGGGCTTCGCCGGCATGTTCGACACCCTGGTCTACCAGCACTTCCTCGACCATGGCGGGGCGACGCCGGACCTGCGCGAGGCGATCGCGCAGCGGCTGCACGACGCGGGCATCGACAACGCGCTGGGCAAGGCGCTGACCGCGTGGCTGGCGGCCAACGGCAGCCACGGCGCGGTCGGGATCATGGGCGGGCACGCCGAGCCGCGCGGCTCGGACGCGTACCGGATGGCCGCGACGCTGGCGCACCGCCTGGCCGCCGCCGGGCGGCTGATCGTGACCGGCGGCGGTCCGGGGGTGATGGAGGCGGCGAACCTCGGCGCGTACTTCGCCACCCGCCCCGAGGCGGAGCTCGCCGAGGCGATCGACATGCTCGCGCCGGCGCCGGGATTCCTCGACCACGATCCGTACACGGCGGCCGCGCTGGCCGTGCGCGAGCGCTTCCCGGCGCCGGTGGCCGGGGCGAACGACGTGGTGGGCCGGCTGACGCACGGCGGCCTGGCCCTGCCGACCTGGCTGTACGGCCACGAGCCGGCGAACCTCTTCGCGGGTCAGATCGGCAAGTACTTCTCCAACGCGGTCCGCGAGGACTCGATCCTGCGGCTGTCCCGCGGCGGGATCGTGTTCGCGCCGGGCTGGGCGGGCACGGTGCAGGAGGTGTTCCAGGCGGCGACGAAGACCTTCTACCGTACGGACGGTCCCTCGGGAGCCTTTGTCTTCCTCGGGGTGGCGCACTGGGCGGAGCTGCCGGTGGAGGCGCTGCTCCGGCCGTTGCTGGCCAAGTCGCCCCACGGCGACCAATCGGATCTGCTGGTGGTCACCGACTCACTCGACGAGGCGGTGGCCGCGCTCAGCACCCCGGTCGACTGACAGCGACGGCCGCGCTCAACACCCCGGTCGGCTGACAGGGGTGGCGGGCCTCCCGCACACTGCCGTCATGGCGATGATCCTGTTTCTGCTGTTCCTGCTGGTGGTGGTCGCCGTGGCCGCGGCCGCGGCCCGGCGCAGCGGTGATCGGTCCGTCCGGCGCGGCGGCGGATGGGGCGCAACCAGCATCCAGACCGCGGGCGACACCTCCTACGACGCGGGGCCGGCCGATCACGGGCACCACGGCCACCACCACGGCCACAGCGACGGCGGCGGGTGGGGCGACGGCGGCGGGTGGGGTGGCGACAGCGGAGGCGGCGGCGGAGGCGACTGAGCCGGTCAGGCGACGTGGACGCGGCGCCAGCTGGTGACCGGGAGCTCCATCTCCGGCACGTCGGTCAGGCCGTTCTCGTCCATGGCGTTGTAGATCGCAAGGCGGGCGCCGTCGAACAGGAACTCGACCGCGTGCAGGAAGCCCGAGTGCCACTTGGCCGGCGTCGTCCGCTCGATGATGTTGACCTCGCGCAGGACGCGGCCGCGGGCGTTGCGCAGCGCGGCGTGCGGGTCGGCGCGCCAGTCCAGCTGGATGCCGGTCGCGTACCAGTCGATGGGCGCGGTCATGTCCACCTGGTCCCAGGTGATGGCGCACTCGTCGAACTTGCGGTGGGTGATCTCGACGTTGGTGCCGCCGAAGCCCAGGATCACCGGCCCGTCGGCGAACCAGCCGCGCTCCGACATGTCCCACATGAGCCAGCCGTGCAGCAGTTTGCGGCCGATGAGCCGCGTGAACCGTGCTCTGTGGACGGCGGCGAGCGCGACGGCATCGTGGTGCCATTCCGGGTCGTAGCCCTCGATGCCGAGCAAGATCACCACCTCTGTGGACAGGCAGACGACGATGGTACCCACGGCCGAGCGGAACCCCGCAACACGAGAGCGGCCGGCCCCCGGACGGGGACCGGCCGCATTCGCAGTCCGTTACGGAAGGGTCACTTGGACAGCGTGGTGCCCGTCGAGCGCAGGTGCTCGCACGCCTCGACGACGCGCTTCGCCAGGCCGTTCTCGGCCAGCTTGCCCCAGGCGCGCGGGTCGTACGCCTTCTTGTTGCCGACCTCGCCGTCGATCTTGAGCACGCCGTCGTAGTTCTTCATCATGTGGTCGACGACCGGGCGGGTGAACGCGTACTGGGTGTCGGTGTCGATGTTCATCTTCACCACGCCGTAGTCCAGGGCGCCGTGGATCTCCGAGAGCAGCGAGCCCGAGCCGCCGTGGAAGACCAGGTCGAACGGCTTCTCCTTGCCGTACTTGGCGCCGACCGCCTCCTGGATCTCCTTGAGGATCTCCGGGCGCAGCTTGACGTTGCCCGGCTTGTAGACGCCGTGCACGTTGCCGAAGGTCAGGGCCGTCATGTAGCGGCCCTTCTCGCCCAGGCCGAGCGCGGCGGCCGTGGCCAGGCCGTCCTCGACGGTCGAGTACAGCTTGTCGTCGATCGCGGCGGAGACGCCGTCCTCCTCGCCGCCGACCACGCCGACCTCGATCTCGAGGATGATGTGCGCGGCCGCCGCCTGCGCCAGCAGCTCCTCGGCGATCTGCAGGTTCTCCTCGACCGGCACGGCGGAGCCGTCCCACATGTGCGACTGGAACAGCGGGGCCTTGCCGTTGGCGACGCGCTCCTTGCTGATGGCCAGCAGCGGGCGCACGTACCCGTCGAGCTTGTTCTTCGGGCAGTGGTCGGTGTGCAGCGCGATGTTGATCGGGTAGTTCTTGGCGACCTCGGTGGCGAACTCGGCGAGCGCGACCGCACCGGTGATCATGTTCTTGACCGTCGGGCCGGACACGTACTCGGCGCCGCCGGTGGAGATCTGGATGATGCCGTCGCTGCCCGCCTCGGCGAAGCCCTGCAGCGCCGCGTTCAGGGTCTGCGAGGACGTGACGTTGATCGCGGGGTACGCGAACGCGCCGGCCTTGGCGCGGTCGAGCATCTCGGCGTAGACCTCTGGGGAAGCGATGGGCATCGGTGCGCTCCTTGTTTCTCTGGCCTTGATTCTCTGGCGTGAAGAGGGCAGGACCGCGCTGTCCTCCACCAGGCAGTATTCCGCAGCCGGGGATGCCGATGGAAATCGCCCCGGTTTACGTACCGTCACGGCGGGGGACCGGGCACCATTGAGGCACGCCCCTGACGGTGAAGGGAGTCCGTTATGACGTACCCCGAGAACGATGTCGACCTGGAGACCCCCGAGGTGGACGCGGCGGAGCAGGCCAAGGAGGCCGCGCCGGGCTGGCTGGAGGACGAGGCCGAGGAGGCCGAGGCGCCGGAGGCGATCGAGGTCTCGGAGTGGGACAGGCAGGAGCAGAGCCGCATCGTCGAGATGGAGGACGACTACCGGTAATTTGCGTCGCGCTGGCGTGCGCGCCGCTGCGATCATCGGTCGGTGCTGCTCACCGTGACGACCACCCACCGGCCGGCGACCGACCTCGGTTACCTGCTGGTCAAGCACCCTGGGAAGGTGCACGCCTTCGACGTGCCCACGGGTACGGCGTACGTCCTCTTCCCCGAGGCAGCGGACGACCGGTGCACGGCGGCGCTGCTGCTGGACGTGGATCCGCAGCGGCTGGCCGCCGGCCGGGGTGGTCGCCGGCAGCAGGCGGCGCCCGAGTCGTTCGCGCTCGGGCAGTACGTCAACGACCGCCCGTACGCGGCGTCCAGCCTGCTGGCCGGCGCGCTCGCCAAGGTTTTCCGCAGCGCCCTGCGCGGCGAGTCGAGGGACCGGCCCGACCTGGCCGGCGCGACGATCCCGCTCGAGATCCGCGTGCCGGTCCTGCGCTGCAAGGGTGACGCCGCAGCGCTGTTCGAGCCGCTGGGCTGGCACGTCACGGTCGAGCCGATCCCGCTCGACGACGTGCCCGAGGGCCATCCGCTGGCCGGCGACAGCCCGTACGCGGACCTCACCCTGACCGGCACGCTGCGCCTCGCCGACGCGCTCAACCACCTGTACGTGCTGCTGCCCGTCCTCGACGACGCCAAGCACTACTGGGTGGCGCCCGACGAGATCGACAAGCTGTTGCGCGCGGGCGAGGGCTGGCTGGCCGGCCACCCGGAGAAGGTGCTGATCACCCGCCGCTATCTGGCGCACCGCCGGTCGCTGGCCGCGAGCGCGCTCGAGCTGCTGGACCGGGACGATCCGGACACGGTCGACGCACCCACCGACACGGCCGCCGACGAGGACGCCGAGCTGCCCGTCGCGCGCAAGCAGTCACTCGCCGAGCAGCGACGGGACGCGGTGCTCGCCGCGCTGGCAGACTCCGGCGCCGCGCGGGTCCTCGACCTCGGCTGCGGCGGCGGCGCGCTGCTCAGCGCGTTGATCAAGGACAAGCGTCACACCGAGATCGTCGGTACGGACGTCTCCGCCCGCGCCCTCGACCTGGCCCACAAGCGCCTGCGCCTGGACCGGCTCCCGGAACGCCAGCGCGGCCGCGTGACGCTGTGGCAGTCGGCCCTCACCTACCGCGACGACCGGCTGAAGGGGTACGACGCCGCCGTGCTGATGGAGGTGATCGAGCACCTGGACCCGCCGCGGCTGCCCGCGCTGGAGGCCTCGGTCTTCGGGCACGCACGCCCGGCGACCGTCATCGTCACCACGCCGAACGCCGAGTACAACGTGCTGTACGAGGGACTGACCGGCATGCGGCACAGCGACCACCGCTTCGAGTGGACGCGCGCCGAGTTCGCCGGCTGGGCGCAGCGGACCGCCGAGGCGCACGGCTACGACGTGGCTCTCTCCGGCGTCGGGGAGGCCGACGAGACCCACGGAAACCCCACCCAGATGGCCGTCTTCACGAGGAAGGACGCGGCGTGACCGAGATCGACATCCCGGAGCTGGCCCTCGTCGCGCTGGTCGGCGTCTCGGGGTCCGGAAAGTCCACCTTCGCGCGTACGCACTTCGCGCCGACGCAGGTGCTCTCCTCCGACTACTTCCGCGGCCTGGTGGCCGACGACGAGAACGACCAGTCGGCGTCCGGGGACGCCTTCGACGTGCTGCACTACGTGGCCGCCAAGCGGCTCAAGGCCGGACGGCTGACCGTCGTCGACGCCACCAACCTGCAGCCGCATGCGCGGGCCGGGCTGGTCAAGGTCGCCCGGGAACACGACGTGCTGCCGGTCGCGGTGGTCCTGGACGTGCCGGAGGCGCTGGCCTGGGAGCGTACGCAGGCCCGCGAGGACCGTACGTTCGGCCGGCAGGTCCTGACCCGGATGCAGCGCGACCTGCGCCGTTCCCTGGGGCAGCTGACCCGGGAGGGCTTCCGCAAGGTGCACGTCCTGCGCGGCGTGGACGAGATCGCCGCCGCGACGATCCGCTACGAGAAGCTCTTCAACGACAAGCGCGAGCTCACCGGGCCGTTCGACATCATCGGCGACGTGCACGGCTGCCATGCCGAGCTGGTCGCGCTGCTCACCACGCTCGGGTACGCCGTGACCAGCGACAACGCCGTGCATCCGGAGGGGCGTACGGCGGTCTTCGTGGGCGACCTGGTCGACCGCGGCCCGGATTCCCCCGCCGTCCTGCGCCTGGTCATGGGCATGGTGGCCGCCGGCACGGCGCTGTGTGTGCCGGGAAACCACGAGCAGAAGCTGGCCCGCAAGCTGAACGGCCGCAACGTGCAGCTCACCCACGGCCTGCCGGAGACCCTCGCGCAGCTCGACGCCGAGCCGCCGGAGTTCGTGGCGGACGTCCGCGCCTTCATCGAGGGCCTGGTCAGCCACTACGTGCTCGACGGCGGCCGGCTCGTGGTCGCGCACGCCGGGCTCAAGGAGGCGTACCACGGGCGGGCGTCCGGCCGGGTGCGCTCCTTCGCGCTCTACGGCGAGACCACGGGCGAGACCGACGAGTACGGCCTCCCGGTCCGTTACCCCTGGGCCCGCGACTACCGAGGCTCGGCAGCGGTCGTGTACGGGCACACCCCCACGCCGGAGCCGGAGTGGATCAACAACACGATCTGCCTCGACACCGGTTGCGTGTTCGGCGGCAAGCTGACCGCCCTGCGCTGGCCGTCCCGCGAGCTCGTGTCCGTCCCCGCGGCCCGCGAGTACTACGCCCCGGCCCGCCCGCTGGTGGCCGCCACCGCGAAACCCGACGAGGGCCTGGACCTCGCGGATGTGACCGGCCGGCGACACATCGACTACGGGTACGGCCGCACGACGGTCGCCGCGGAGAACGCCGCCGCGGCGCTGGAGGTGATGAGCCGCTTCGCGCTGGCCCCGGAGACGCTGGTCTGGCTGCCCCCGACCATGGCGCCGTGCTCGACGGCCACCGTCGACGGCTATCTCGAGCACCCGTCGACGGCGTTCGCGGACCTGCGCGCGGCCGGCGTCGGCACGGTCGTGTGCGAGGAGAAGCACATGGGCTCCCGTGCGGTCGTCCGCGTCTCGCGGGACGGGGACGGGGACGCCATCTGGACGCGTACGGGCCGGCCGTTCTTCGACGCCGCCCGCAACACGGCACTGCTGGACGACGTACGGGCGGCAGCCGTGCGAGCCGGCGTGCTCGACGACGGCTGGCTGCTGCTCGACGCCGAGCTCCTGCCCTGGTCGGCCAAGGCGGGCGGGCTCATCCGCGAGCGGTACGCCGGTGTCGGCGCCGCCGGACGCGCCGCGCTGCCGGCTGCCCTGTCGGTGCTGGACCGAGTTGCCGGGCGAGGGCTGGAGGTGGCTTCGCTGCGGGAGCGGATCGAGCTCCGGGCGGCCGAGATCGACGCGTACTCGACGGCCTACCGTGCGTACGTGCGGCCGGTCGACGGGCTCACCGGCGTGACCCTCGCGCCGTTCGCCGTGCTCGCCGCTCCGGGCGTGAGCTTCAAGGACAAGGACCACGGCTGGCACCTCGACGTCGCGGACCGGCTCGTCGCCGCGGATCCGCAGCTGTTCACGCGTACGCGGCGGATCGTCGTCGAACTCGGTGACGCCGCGTCGGAGCAGGCGGCGACGCAGTGGTGGCTCGACCTCACCGCCGCCGGGGGCGAGGGCATGGTCGTCAAGCCGTACGCCGGTCTCGGCGCGACCGACGCCAAGGGGCGACTCGTGCAGCCGGGCGTGAAATGCCGCGGAAGGGAGTATTTGCGGATCATCTATGGCCCGGAGTACACCCGCCCCGAGCAGCTCGACCGGCTCCGGCAGCGGCAGCTGGGCCGCAAGCGGAGCCTGGCGCTGCGTGAGCACGGGCTGGGCCTGGCCGCGCTGGATCGGCTGGCCGAGGGTGCGCCGCTGTGGCGGATCCACGAGCTGGTCTTCGCCATCCTCGCCGCCGAATCGGAACCGGTCGATCCGCGCCTGTAACGAACCTCCTTCCACCTGGCGCCGGACCGGACCGGTCCGGCGCCGGCCTCGCCTCGTTGGGGAAGGCTCGATCCACAGCATCCGTACAGGCTCGCCTTGAGCAAGGGCCGGTACCCTTCCATGTCGTGACCTACCGTGCGCTCACCGAGCAGCTCGCCCTGAACCCGATGGACCCGAAGGACCTGTTGCAGACCTTCGGGTTGATCGGGGTCTGGGCGATCCTCTTCGCGGAGACCGGCCTGCTGGTCGGGTTCTTCTTCCCCGGGGACTCCCTGCTGTTCCTGGCCGGCGTGGCCGCGTCCCCGGTCGCCGACTCGATCTTCGGTGACGGCACCCGCATGTCGATCGTGGGCCTGCTCATCGGTGCGCCGCTGTGCGCGATCCTCGGCGCGCAGCTGGGCCACCTCCTCGGCGCCAAGTACGGCCGCCGCATGTTCGAACGCCCGGACAGCAAGCTGTTCAAGCGGGAGTACGTCGACAAGGCCGAGTACTACTTCGAGAAGTTCGGCCCCGCGAAGGCGGTGGTCCTGGCCCGGTTCATCCCGATCGTCCGGACCTTCCTCAACCCGGTCGCGGGCACCCTCGGCATGCCCGCCCGCAAGTTCCTGCTCTGGAACGTGGTCGGCGCGATCCTGTGGTGCGACGGCGTCATCCTGCTCGGCTACCTGCTCGCCCAGCAGATCTACGACGCGATCGGCGACAAGATCGACCACTACATCCTGCCGGTGGTCGCGCTCATCGTGCTGATCTCGGTGCTGCCGATCGGCATCGAGATGCTCCGCGAGCGCCGGGCCAAGAAGCGTGGCATCACTCTCGGCAAGGGCCCCGGCGCGCCGATGGAGGACCCGGGCCCGGCCACGGCGATCGGCGTGGTCGCCGCCGCGACGGTGGCGGGCATCGCCGAGGAGTTCGCCGACCGCGACGACGAGGACGACCACCGCCACCACCGCCCGCGCCACTCGGCCTGACAGCCCGGCGCCGTCCGTCCGGCCGCCGCCACCGCGGCCTGCCGAATGCCCCGGCCTGCCGAATGCCCCGGCCTGCCGAGCGCCCTGGCCTGCCGAGCGCCCCGGCCTGCCGAGTGCTGTCCCGGCTGCTACACGGAGACCGGTGCCGGCCCGGCCAGGCGGTCCAGGAATTCCTCCGGCACCTCGCGCAGATTGTCGAGGCGGCCCAGCGTGAGCGCCCGGTAGGTCAGCTGCGCGGCCTCCTCGAGGTTCCGCGCGCGTTTGTGCGCCAGCTCCACGCTGTCGGCGAGCACCACGCAGCCGTGCTGGCTGAGCACCAGACAGTTCGTGCCGTCCGCCGCCATGGCCGCCGTCAGCGCCGCCACCTCCGTGCTGCCGGGCAGCCGGAACGGCACGGTGGAGACCCGGCGCAGGTAGTAAGCGTGGTCCGTCGTCACGATGCGAATGTGCTCACCCAGCGCGTCGAGCAGCAGCGCGGTCTGCGGATGCAGGTGGACGATCGCCCTGACGTCCGGCCTGGTCCGGTAGATCGCCAGGTGCAGGGCGATCTCGCTGGTGGGCTCGACCCGCGGCGCCGGCAGGCCACTGCCACCCGGCGAGGCCGGCCTCGTCGGCACGCCACTGCCACCCGGCGAGGCCGGCGCGCCGTCGAAGATCCGTACGGCGGCGAAGGAGCTGCGGCTCAGCCGCTCCAGCCACGCGCCGCTCGCGGTGACCCAGCACGCGTCCTCGTCCGGGATGCGGGCGGAGAGGTTCCCGCCCGAGCCGCAGACCAGACCGGCCTGGACCACGTCGTAACCCACGTGCGCGAGCTGGTCGCGCAGATCTCCGGACACGTAGTTCAACAGTCACTCCTCGGGTCCCGGGGTGGATCCTGATGGAGGTGTCCCGCCTGGCGTCACGTCAGCCTCGGTGACGCCAGGCACCTTCCCGCCGTGGCGGGTGTCCCGTCCCCCGCGCTCGCCGCGCGGGGCCCTGCTCCACGTCCACGCTCGTCGCGCGGCTCTGCCTGCCACCCACGCTTCGCCGCGCAGGCTCTGTTCGCCGCCTACGCTCGTCTCGCGGGTCCTGCTTGCCACCCGCGCTCGTCGCGCAAGCTCTGCTGCTGACCGCGCACCTCGCGCGGGTCCTGCTTGCCACCCGCGCTCGTCGCGCAAGCTCTGCTGCTGACCGCGCACCTCGCGCGGGTCCTGCATGTCACCCGCGCTCGTCGCGCGGGTGCCTGCTTCGCCGACCGGTTGGGGCGGGCCTGCCCGTGGCCCGCCCGGTCTCCAGCGGGCTTCTTTGTGCACCCGGTCCGAGGACCGAAACGGTGCTGCGGCGCCCGGCCGGGCCGGGTGCCGTTACTCCAGACGTACGCCTGTCTCAGCGCGCCTTCTTGGTCGCGCGCTTGCGCGGCGGGGTGAGCAGGTCCGCGATCGTCGCGATCGCCGTCGGGACCAGGCGGTAGTACGCCCACACGCCCCGCTTCTCCCGCTCCAGCAGCCCGGCCTCCGTGAGGATCCGCAGGTGGTGGCTCACCGTCGGTTGCGACAGCCCGAGCGGTGCGGTGAGGTCGCAGACACACGCCTCGCCGTCCGTCGCGGACTGGATCAGGCTGAGCAGCCGGAGCCGGGCCGGGTCCGCGAGTGCCTTCAGCACCCCGGCCAGCCGCTCGGCGTCGGCACGTTCAATTGGCTCGCCGGCCAGCGGCGAGATCTGAGGCATTGTCATTTCCGCCAACGCAGTTCCCACGATCTCCATCCTTCCACCAACTGCATCGATTCTCCTGCATGTGCGCAGGAACGAACCGGCTGACTTTCAGGCCGTAAGGCCGAAGTCGATCGAACGGTAGGCCGATCGGTACGTCTGTCCGGCACCCCGCACGGCAGCGTCCGCACCCCGATCGACCATTCCCGCCACACCGACTTCGGTCTCTGCCTCCTGCAACGCCTCAGCCGCCGTCTGGTCGCTGCCCAACGCGGTCGAGCTCCTCGATCCCCGCCCCCGGAGTGAGCCGTCCCACATTTCCATGTCGCGATCAGTACGGCGACCGCCCGGCACCCGCCCGGTCGCCGGAACCGCCGTGTCCTGCACCGTCACACGGCGTAGGGCGGCGTCACAGTCAGCTTCACGACCCGATGAAAGCACGGCACAACGCTGCGCGACGGGCAATTCAGTGATGAATTTACGCAGGTCGTGGTGGGCTTCCATGACATCGAGAGTACTGGCTGGACGAAAACCGGAACCTTCTGCCCTGCCGGGGCGGAAAGGAACTATTGACCCTCGCCTAAACGTGAGAGCAACAGGAAATATTGTTAACTGAAGCACACCTCGCAACCCCTTTCGGGGACACATAGACGCAGCTCAAACCACTTCTCCCGAGCGCGGGCACGGGTCTGCGACTCAGGGACGGTCAGCAAACGCGTACGCACTGACACCGATGTCATCGCGACACATCTGGCCGTCTTCCGGAAAAGCCGATCCGGAAAGCGAAGGCGGGCAGACCCTCGGACATCAACGCTACCCGTTCGGATGACGTACGACCATCGATGCCCTGTCCCCCGTCAGCTGGACGGACAGGCAGAAGAACCCCCGTCCGTGTCACCCGCCGGAGACCCTTCCGGGTGACCCTCCGGGGGTGTCCGATGCGCGACCGAAGGCTGCGACGGCCCTTCCCCGCCCGGCGGCGAGGCCGGGGCGGGCGCTCCCGTTGCCGGCGGCCCGGCCGGCACGGAGTCTCCCCCGACGGCCGGCACGGACACTTCCGCGGGCGCGGGCACGGCCGGGGCGGGCACGCCCGACGCGGGCGCACTCGGCGCGAGCGCACTCGGCGCGGGCGCTTCCGCCGCCGGGGGCGTGGACGCGGCCGGCGCGGGTGCGGCCGGCGCGGGTGCGATCGGCGCGGGTGCGGCCGGGCCGACCGGTCGAGGTGGCGCCCACGGGCTCGGCTCCCCGGGGTGCTCAGCCGACGGGGACCCCGTCGCTACCGACGGTGGCGCGGACGGGTAGGGCGCGCCGTACACCGGTTGCGGCGGGCCGTAGTAACCCGCCTGCGCATACCCGCCGGGCGGCAGCGGGCCCGTGCCACCCGTGCCGTACCCCGCAGGCGGCAGCTGGGAGTTCGCGGCGAAGGGATCGGGCGGCAGCGGCTTCGCGGGCCGGCCGAAGAACTCCCGCGGAGCCGCGAGCAGCAGCGCCCCGACCAGCACGTACCCGGCGATCTGCGCGATCGCGAGACCGACGTTGAGCGGGATCCAGGCCCCCGGGTACGCGTCCGAGAGCGCCGACCCCAGCGAACCCGGCACGGACTCCCCGCTGCGCTGGACTCCCATGGTCGTAGCCGAGGCGCAGCCGGCCAGCAGGCCCAGCGTGCACACCACCAGCGTGGCGATGCGGAAGCCGTTGCTGCCGCGGCGCAGGCCCAGGGCGAGCACCACGTACAGGGCGAAGAGGAGCACGGCCAGGACGGCGGCGAGGGCGGCACCGATCCACACGACGGTCACGTAGCCGTCGACGTCGTCGCCGGAGCCGGCCGCCGTACGGAAGCGGTCCACCGTGCCGGGTGCGGTCGCGAGCGTGGCCACCGCGTACGCGAGGCCGGCCACGGCCATGACGATCAGCAGCACCGACGCGAGCGCTACCGAGGCGGGGCGGCGGGGCGCGGCGACCGGCGGGGGCGCGGCGGCGACCGGCGGCTGAACTGCGTACGTCATGACCGTCTCCCGGGTGATCCGTTGCGGACGAACCTACCTGGACGCGCGACGCGCCGCCGGGCTTACCCGGCGGCGCGTGACGAGGCCGATGTCAGGCGGGGTCGGTCGGCGGCCGGCCCGGCTGCTCCGGCGACGACGACGCGTCCGGCCCCGGCGAAGGCGGCGCGTCGGAGGACGAGGACGACGAAGCCGGCGGCGTGTCGGAGGACGAAGGCGGAGAAGCCGGCGGCGTGTCGGAGGACGAAGGCGGAGAAGCCGGCGGGGTCGGCGGGGTCGGCGCGCTCCACGGGTCCGTCGCCGGCACGCTGCCGGTGTGTGGAGCGCCCGCCGCCGGCGGCGCGGCGGGAGGGGTCGTGCCGGGATAGGGCGGGAAAGACCCCGGCGCGGGGTACGACGGCTGCTGCGGCTGGCCCGCCTGCGGGTAGCCGGGCTGACCCGGGTACGCCGGGTACGGCATCGACGGGTCCCAGGTCGGCTGCGGCTTGCGGAAGTACGCGTTCGCCGCCGGGAGCATCAGCAGGATGAGCGCGGTCAGGATGGCCAGCGCGAGCACGACGGACAGGGTCATCGTGACGGGCGGGTACCAGGAGGGCAGCGCCTCGGAGAGCCGCTCTTCGAGCTCACGGGCGCTGGGTCCGCTCGTGCTTCCCGTGTCGAGATTCATGGCGCTGGTGAGCGCGTTCCCGGCGAGGGCGGAGCCGAAGCAGCAGAACGAGATGCCGCCGATCACCCAGGTGGTGATCCGGGAGCCCTGCCGGCCGCGGTTGTTGAAGACCGCGAGGATCGCGAGGCCCGCCGCGAGCAGGAAGTTGATGACCACGCTGATCACGCTGACGCCGACCATGACGCTTTCCAGCCCGCTGTTGGACGTGTCGGCGTACAGGTCGGTGTAGACCTCCGAGAGCTTCGAGATCGTGGTCACCGTCAGCACCGCGTCCAGCACGATGAGGGCGGCGCTCAGATAGAGCAGGTACGACGAGACGGTGACGACCGTGGGGCGTGAACGCGGTGCTGGTGCTCCGGGATACATCGGCGCTCCCTCCTAGATCCACTCACGGTATCGGGCGGCTGCCAGAAGCGCGGACCGGAGGACACCCTGGCCGGCCTTGTGGCAACATCGCCCGACGTAGGACGAAATCGGATGAAATTGGTCGCTCGTTCAGGGGGCGACAGACCTCGCGCCCGACCCATACACTTCCATCTCGTGGCGCGCCGCAGGCATCGGAGTCTGACGGCGCCGCCCTGTGCCCATCCGAGTCGCCGCCCCCGCCCACCCATGGCAGGGGCCGAGGCAGACCGGATCCGGGCGCCCTCTCGATTGCGCGAGCCGCGTGACCACGCCGCGGCCGCCCCAGACCAGTTAAGGACCGGTGAGTCCCATGCCCCATGCAGACACCCTGACCGTCGTTCACCATGACGACTCGCGAACCAGCTACGAGGACGTGCGGTACCAGCTCCACCGCGACGGGATCAGGATCTGGTCCGAGGAGGGCGAACACGCCTTCACGGACATCCTCATGACCCACGCCTACCGGCAGCGGGAGGCGAAGGCGAGCTGAGCAGGAAGGGCCCCGAGGCAGAACCTCGGGGCCCTTCTTCATGGGTACGGTCAGGCGCGCGCGACGCGCAGGCCGTCCTTGTGCTCGCTCAGGTCGACCACCACCGTGTCGCCGTCGACGATCTCGCCGGCGAGCAGCGCCTTGGCGAGCGAGTCGCCGATCGCCGACTGCACGAGCCGGCGCAGCGGCCGCGCGCCGTAGATCGGGTCGTACCCGTGCTCGCCCAGCCACGCCACCGCCGCGTCGGTGACGTCCAGGCTGAGCCGGCGGTCGGCGAGACGGGCCCGCAGCCGGCCGAGCTGGATGTCCACGATCGCCGCGAGGTCCTGCGGCGTGAGCGCGTGGAACACCACGATGTCGTCGAGCCGGTTGAGGAACTCCGGCTTGAAGTGCGACCGGACGACCGCCATGACCTCCTCGCGCCGCTCCTCCTCGCCGAGGGTGAAGTCGGAGATGACCGACGAGCCCAGGTTCGAGGTGAGCACCAGGATGGCGTTGCGGAAGTCGACCGTACGGCCCTGCCCGTCGGTGAGCCGCCCGTCGTCGAGGACCTGCAGCAGCACGTCGAAGACGTCCGGGTGGGCCTTCTCGACCTCGTCCAGCAGCACCACGCTGTACGGGCGCCGGCGTACCGCCTCGGTCAGCTGGCCGCCCTCCTCGTAGCCCACGTATCCGGGCGGAGCGCCGACGAGGCGGGCGACGGAGTGCTTCTCGCCGTACTCGCTCATGTCGATGCGCACCATGGCGCGCTCGTCGTCGAAGAGGAAGCCGGCCAGCGCCTTGGCCAGCTCGGTCTTGCCGACGCCGGTGGGACCGAGGAACAGGAAGCTGCCGGTGGGGCGGTCCGGGTCGGCGACGCCCGCGCGGGCCCGGCGTACGGCTCCCGACACGGCCGCGACGGCCTCGGCCTGGCCGACCACCTTGGCCTGCAGCGACTCCTCCATGCGCAGCAGCTTGGCGGTCTCGCCCTCGAGCATCCGGCCGGCCGGGATGCCGGTCCAGGACGCGATGACCTCGGCGATGTCGTCCGCGCCGACCTCCTCCTTGACCATCGGCGGCTCGGTCTTCTCGTCCTCCGCCTCGGCCGCGCTCTCGATCTCGCGCTCGAGGGCGGGGATCTCCTGGTACTGCAGGCGGGAGGCCTTCTCCCACTCGGCGTCGCGCTGGGCGCGCTCGAGCTCGGCGCGGGTCTCGTCGAGCTTCTTCTTCAGCTCGCCGACGCGGTTGAGGCCGCCGCGCTCGCGCTCCCACCGGGCGTTGAGGGCGGTCAGCTCCTCCTCGCGGTCGGCGAGGTCGCGCTCGAGCCGCTCCAGGCGGGCGATCGACGCGGGGTCGGTCTCCTTCTCCAGCGCCAGCTTCTCCACGCGCATCCGGTCGACCTGCCGCTGCAGCTGGTCCAGCTCCACCGGCCGGGAGTCGATCTCCATGCGCAGCCGCGAGGCGGCCTCGTCGATGAGGTCGATGGCCTTGTCCGGCAGGAACCGGTCGCTGATGTAGCGGTCCGACAGCGCCGCGGCGGCGACGAGCGCGGCGTCGGTGATCTGGACCCGGTGATGGGCCTCGTACCGGCCCTTGAGGCCGCGCAGGATGCCGATGGTGTCCTCGACCGTGGGCTCGCCGACGACGACGGGCTGGAACCGGCGCTCGAGCGCGGGGTCCTTCTCGATGTGCTCGCGGTACTCGTCGAGCGTGGTCGCGCCGACCATCCGCAGCTCGCCGCGGGCCAGCATCGGCTTGAGCATGTTGCCGGCGTCCATCGAGCCCTCGCCCTTGCCGGCGCCGACGACGGTGTGCAGCTCGTCGAGGAACGTGACGACCTGGCCGTTGGAGTTGCGGATCTCCTCGAGGACGCTCTTGAGGCGCTCCTCGAACTGGCCGCGGTACTGCGCGCCGGCGACCATCGCGCCGAGGTCGAGCGAGACCAGTTTCTTGTCGCGCAGCGTCTCCGGGACGTCGCCGGCCACGATGCGCTGGGCGAGCCCCTCGACGATCGCGGTCTTGCCGACGCCGGGCTCGCCGATCAGCACCGGGTTGTTCTTCGTACGCCGGGAGAGCACCTGCACGACGCGGCGGATCTCGGCGTCCCGGCCGATCACCGGGTCGATCTTGCCCTCGCGCGCCTGGGCGGTGAGGTCGACGCTGTACTTCTCCAGCGCCTTGTAGGTCTGCTCGGGGTCCTGGTTGGTGACCCGGCGCTCGCCGCCGCGCACCGACGGGAACGCCGCGACCAGCGCCTCCTCGGTGGCGCCGACGTCGTGCAGGACCTTGCCGACCGCGCCGCCGACGCGGGCGAGACCGGCGAGGAGGTGCTCGGTGGAGACGTACTCGTCACCGAGCGGCTTGGCGATCAGCTCCGCCTCGCCGATCGCGTTGACGAACTCGCGGGAGAGGCTCGGCTCGGCGGTGGAGGAACCCCGGGCGGAGGGCTGCTGCTCGACGGCGCGGACGGCGGCGCGGCGTACGTCGGCAGGATTGGCGCCGACCGCCCGCAGCAGCGCCGGCGCCGTGGAGCCACCGGTGTCGAGCAGCGACAGGAGCAGGTGCCACGGCTCGACGGTGGCGTGCCCGCGCTGGCTGGCGTTGGCGACCGCGCCGGTGATGACCTCGCGGCTCTTGGTGGTCAGGCGTTCGGCGTTCATGAGCTCCCCTGGTCGGATCTACTGCCACAGCATCCGAGTGGTTCAGCACTCTCAGACTTGAGCGTATTCCACTCAACTCTAGGTCGGCGAGTCCACCGCCGGGAAAGAGACCTCCGTAACCGGTATCACCGTGGGCGAAGCGCCCGCGGGGCCCGTAGCGTCGCGGCCATGGCCCTGGACACCCCGCGGCGTACGCCGCAGCTCGCTCGTGCGCTCCTTCCGCTGGGCCTCGTCTTCCTCGCCGTCGGAATCTCCACCGCGCTGATCGGCCCGTTCCTGTCGCTCTTCCTCAGCACGGACGTCGACGCCGGCCCGCTGCAGGTGACCGTCTTCCTCGTCGTCGCGCCGCTGTCCGGCGTCCTCGGCTCCACGCTGATCGGGCGGCTGTCCGACCGGCGGCCGATCCGGCGCGCGCTGCTCATCGGCGGCGCGGTGGCCGGCATGGTCGGCTGCGCGTTCACCGCGGTGGTCCGGGACTACTGGGTGCTGCTCGGGCTCACCGTCACGGCCATCGCCGTCGCCAACTCACTCTTCCCGCAATCCTTCGCGTACGCCCGTCAGGTGCTCGAACGCGACGCGCCGGAGCGGGCGGCGATGGGCATCAGCGCGCTGCGTACGGTCTTCTCCCTGGCCTGGGTGGCCGGCCCGCCGCTGGCCGCATTTTTGCTCGAAGCCGGAGGATTCACCTGGGTGTACGGCGGCGCCGCCGTCATGTACGCGCTCGCGGCCGCGGTCGGCGTCTTCTGGCTCGGCGAGGTGGGCGCGCCCGCCGCGGTCACGGAGTCACCCGAGGACCGGGCGGCGCTGGACGCCCTCGAGGCGCCGCGGTGGATTCTGCTGCTCACCGCCGGCGCGTTCACCCTCATGCAGACGCCGCTCACCCTGGCAGTCCAGGCGCTGCCGCTGTTCATCAGCACCGACCTGCGCGGCGACGTGGGGGACGCGGGACTGGTCCTCGGCCTGTGCGCGGCGCTGGAGATCCCGCTGATGCTCGGGCTCGGGGCGCTCTCCACCCGGCTGCCCCTGCGGATGCTGCTCTTCGTGGGGGCGGCGTGCGGGATCGCGTACTACGCGACGGTGGCGGTGAGCACGAGCGTGTGGGTGCTGCTCGGGGCGCAGGTGCTCAACGCGCTGTTCATCGCGGCGGTGTCCGGGCTCGGGATCTCGTACATGCAGAACATGCTGCCGCGGCATCCCGGGCGCGCGACGACGCTGTTCACCAACTCGTTCCCGCTCGGGGCCATGCTCGCCGGGCCGCTGTTCGGGCTCGCCCAGCACTTCGGCTACCGCCTCGCGTACTGGATCTGCACCGGCCTCTGCGCGGCCGGGCTGCTGGTCCTCGCCCTCGTCCGGCAACGACCGGTGCCGAGCACGGCTGAGTAGATCAGTTACCGTGGAACAGTGCGCGTACGGGTAGAGCAGACCCCACTTCCTGGCATCGGCGTCCGCCATGACCTGGTGACGTCCTCGGGCCGTACGGTCGGCGTGGTCTCGCACCGCACCGGCCGCCGCGACCTGGTGCTCTACGACGTGGACGACCCCGACGCCTGCCTCGCCTCGATCCCGCTCACCGACGACGAGGCGGAGGCCCTGGCCGACGTCCTCGGCGCGTCGCTGATGCTGGGCCAGCTCTCCGGCCTGCGTCAGCAGGCCGCCGGGCTGCTCACCGAGCAGATCGCGCTGCCCGCCGGCTCGCCGTTCGTCGGCCGCCAACTGGGCGACACGCGAGCCCGCACCCGCACGAGCGCGTCCATCGTCGCGATCCTGCGCGACCGCGAGGTGATCGCGTCGCCGGGCCCGTCGTTCGTCTTCGAGGCGAACGACGTGGTGGTGGCCGTCGGCACCCGGCACGGCCTGGACGGCGTCACCGCCATCCTCGCCGGCGACCACGGCGACTGACCTCCACCGCGGCCGACAACCCAAGCACATACAAGAGGGGCGCCTGTGCACGGCACGACGATCCTGCTCATCGAGGTCGGCGCGCTACTCTTCGCGCTGGGCATGCTCGGCCGCCTGGGCCGGCGCATCGGGCTCTCCCCGATCCCGCTCTACCTGCTCGCCGGCCTGGCCTTCGGGCACGGCGGCCTGATCCCGCTCTCGGCGAGCGAGGAGTTCATCGAGATCGGCGCCGAGATCGGCGTGATCCTGCTGCTGGTGATGCTCGGGCTGGAGTACTCCGCCACCGAGCTCGTCGGCAACCTGCGCTCTGCGGCGCCCGCCGGCCTCATCGACGCGCTGCTCAACGCGTTGCCGGGGGCCGCCTTCGCGCTGCTGCTGGGCTGGGGCTGGCAGGCGGCGCTGGTGCTGGCCGGCATCACCTGGGTCTCGTCGTCGGGCGTGATCGCCAAGGTCCTCGCCGATCTGGGCCGGCTCGGTAACCGGGAGACGCCGGTGATCCTGTCCGTGCTGGTCATCGAGGACCTGGCGATGGCGTTCTACCTGCCGCTCGTCACGGCCGTCCTGGCCGGCGCGGGCCTGCTCGGGGGCGCGAAGGCCCTGGCGGTCGCGGTGCTCACGGTGATCGCCGTCCTCGTCGCGGCGATCCGGTACGGCCACGCCATCTCCAGCTTCATGTCGGTCAAGAACGCCGAGTCGCTGCTGCTCAGCGTTCTCGGCCTCACCCTGTTCGTCGCCGGCGTGGCGGCCGAGCTGCAGGTCTCCGCCGCGGTGGGCGCGTTCCTGGTGGGCATCGCCCTCTCCGGCGAGCTGGCGCACACGTCGGTGCAGATGCTGTCGCCGCTGCGCGACCTGTTCGCCGCCGTGTTCTTCGTGTTCTTCGGGCTCTCCACCGATCCGGCCGCGATGCCGCCGGTGCTGCTGCCCGCCCTCGGGCTCGCGGTGCTGACGATGCTCGCCAAGGTGGGCACCGGCATCCTCGCCGCGCGGCGGGTGGGCATCGCGCTGCCCGGTCAGGTCCGCGCCGGTCTCGCGCTGATGCCCCGCGGTGAGTTCTCGATCGTCATCGCGGGCCTGGCCGTGGCGAGCGGCGTCGAGCCCCGGCTGGCCCCGCTCGCGACCGCGTACGTGCTGATCACGGTGGTCAGCGGGCCGCTCCTGGCCCGGCTGCCCGACTACGCCTGGTTCAAGAAGTTCGTCCGGCGCCGGATGGCGGTCGGCCGTCCGCCCGAGCCGCTGCCCGCAACCGACTGACCTGCGAACTTCCAAGCTGCTCAAGGTTACTGACCGGTATCTGAAAGTGATACACCATCACTTCCGCCGACCGCGGTATCGCGCTAACGTGTCGCCGCGACAACATCGTGTTATCAGGGCGACCAGCGACGCGGCGGAACGAGGGGCTCTCCACCGCAGGCGCGGGCCCGCTGCCGGAGGAGGACGGCGGATGAATCAGCGTGACGAGGCGGCATCGTGACCGTGCGCGAGTCGACGTTCTTCGGATTCGCCAACCCGGTCGACCCGAGGCCGGAGGAGCTGCAGGCCTGGGCGTACCACCCGGAGGCCGTGCCGCTGGACAGCATGCCGTCCGACTGGGATCTGCTGATCTCGGGTGACGTGCTGGCTCCCACCCTGTTCGAGCTGGCCATGGACCGGCAGTGCCCGGCCCGCCGGTTCGCACAGCACTGCATGTACATCTACGCGGCGGACGGCGTACGCCCCAACGCGTCCTCGCAGCGCAAGCGCCGCCTGAAGAAGTACGTGGAGCGCGCCGAGGAGGTCGGCGACGAGCCCATGTCCATCTGGGCGCACAACTGCCGGGTGCTGATGACCCGGCCGGAGCTGTTCGACTACGAGGACTGGATCGAGGGCGGCCTCGTCCGGCACCCGCGGCGCCTGGCGCTCTTCGGCCGCCGCTGAACCCTGGAACGGAAAAGCCGCCGGTGCTTGCGAGCACCGGCGGCTTTTACTTGTCTCCTGAACGGCGGGGTCGCCACACCACGAGGGCGGTCGACGGACGCTCCTGCCGGACCAGGTCGCGGCGCGGGTACGGCCCCACCGCCTCGAGCTGGGCGATCCGCTGGTACGCGTCCTCGAGCTGCGACTCCAGCTGGGCCACCCGCTCCTGCAACTCACCCACGAGCTGTTCGAGGCCGATGATCCGCTTGATCCCGGCGAGGTTGACGCCCTCCTCCTGGCTCAGCTTCTGCACCTCGCGCAGCAGGGCGACATCGCGTTCGCTGTAGCGCCGGCCGCCGCCACCGGCCCGGCCGGCCTGCACTAGGCCGAGCCGGTCGTACTGGCGCAGCGTCTGCGGGTGCATGCCGGCCAGCTTCGCCGCGACAGAGATGATCAGGACCTTCGCGTCGGAGGCCCGCTCCAGCGAGATGTTGATCTCCTCGTACATGTGCCACCTCCCGAAGGCGCCCTGCCCATCCGATTATCCCCGGCGCAGCCGGGCCTCGAGACGTCCGCGTTCCGCCTGCGGCGTCAGCTTGGCGAACTGCTCGAGGGCGTCCCGCGCCTCGCCGGAGACGCCGGCCGGGACCTGGACCTCGACGGTGACCAGCAGATCGCCGGCCCGGCCGTCGCGCCGCTGCACGCCCTTGCCCCGGGCCCGCAGCTTGCGTCCGCTGGGCGTACCCGGCGGCACCCGCAGGGTCACCGGCGCGTCCAGCGTCGGCACCCGCAGATCCGTGCCGAGCACCGCCTCCGCGAACGTGATCGGCACCGTCAGCGTGATGTCGTCGCCGACGCGGCCGAACAGGTCGTCGGGGCGTACCCGGACCTGCACGTACAGGTCACCGGCGGGACCGCCGCGCTCGCCCGGCTCGCCCCGGCCGCTGAGCCGGATCCGCTGCCCGTCGGCGACGCCGGCGGGGAAGCGGACGTTGATCGTGCGGTTCTTGGTGACCCCGCCCGTGCCGCGGCACTCCGGGCACTTCTCGTCGACGATCGTGCCCGCGCCCTGACACTCCCGGCAGGGCTCCGAGAAGCTGAACGAGCCCTGGTTGCGCGACAGCAGGCCCGAGCCGTGGCACTGCGGACAGGTCCGCGGCTGGGTGCCGGGCTTCGCCCCGTTGCCGTGGCAGGTGTCGCACACGCCCGGCGAGCGCAGCGTGAGCGGCAGGGTCGTGCCCTTCACGGCGTGCGCGAAGTCGAGCGTCACCTCGGCCTCGACGTCGCGGCCCCGCTGCGGCCCGCGCCGGCCCGCTCCCCCGGCGCCGCCGCCGGAGAAGATCGAGCTGAAGATGTCCGAGAAGCCGGCACCGCCGAACCGGCGGTCACCGGCGCCCGAGCCCGCTCCCGCGCCGCTGAACCCGCCGAACAGGTCCGACGGGTCGAAGTTCGCCCCACCGCCCGGGCGGGCGCCCCGGCGGAACGCGCCCGAGCCGAACAGCGAGCGCATCTCGTCGTACTCTTTGCGCTTCTTGTCGTCGGAGAGCACGTCGTACGCCTCGGACGCGGCCTTGAACCGCTCCTCCGCGTCCTTGTTGCCCGGGTTGCGGTCCGGGTGGTTCTCCCGGGCCAGCTTCCGGTACGCCTTCTTGATCTCATCGGCGGAGGCGGACTTGCCCACCCCGAGAACGGCGTAGAAGTCCTTCTCCAGCCAGTCCTTCGAACTCATCCACCCCACCTCCTCCTATAAAGCGTCTTCAATCCTGTCTTGGGTGGCGGGTGGGGCGGTCGGATGGTCCCGCCCACCGGATGGTGGGCGGGACGGGACATTGTCACGCGGGGTCGGCGACCGCGACCATCGCGGGCCGCAACAGCCGCTCGCCGAGGGTGTAACCGCGGCGCATGACCTCGACGCAGCTCGGCTCGGTGACGTCGGCAGACGTCAGGTGCGCGACCGCCTCGTGGCGGGTGGGGTCGAACGGGTCGCCCTTCTCGCCGAAGGCCGCCAGGCCCAGCTTGCCGACCACGGCGCCCAGCGACTCCGCGACCGCGGCGAACGGGCCGACCAGGTCGCCGTGCTCGCGCGCCCGGTCGATGTCGTCCAGCACCGGCAGCAACGCGGTGAGCACCGCGCCCGTCGTCTGCTCGGCCGCCGCGCTGCGGTCACGGTCGACGCGCTTGCGGTAGTTCGCGTACTCGGCTGTCACCCGCTGCAGGTCGCGGGTGCGTTCCTCCAGCTCGGTGCGCAGCGCCTCGAGCTCCGCGCCGAGACCCGGCGTGGTGTGCCCCTCGTCCTCCGGTTCCTCGGCGGCGCGGTGCGCGCCGCCCTTGGACTCCTTCGGCTCCCGGGGCTGCTCGCCGGCCTGCTCCTCGGGCTCCTTGGTCACCGTGGTGTCCTCACCGTTCAGGTTGATCTTGCGGCGATCCCGGATGACGACGCGTTCGGTCGCCTGAGCGTCCCCGTCGTCCGTCCGGCTCACTTCTTGTCGTCCTCGACGATCTCGGCGTCCACGACGTCGTCAGCGCCACCCTGCTGCGGACCGGCGCTCGCGCCCGCCGCGCCGGCCGGACCGCCGGCCGGGCCCTCGGTGCCGTCCGGACCCGGGGTGCCCTGGGTGCCGTCCTGCTGCTGCTGGGCGTAGAGCAGCGAACCGGCCTGCTGGGACACGGTGGCCAGCTTCTCGTGCGCGGTCTTGATCTTCTCGATGTCGCTGCCGCCCAGCGCGCCGCGCAGGTCGCCCAGCGCCTCACTGATCTGGTTGCGGGCGTCCTCGGGAAGCTTGTCGCCGCTCTCGGCCAGGAACTTCTCGGTCTGCCACTGAAGCTGCTCGGCGAGGTTGCGCGTCTCCGCGTCCTCCTTGCGCTTCTTGTCCTCGTCGGCGTGGTCCTGGGCGTCGCGCATCATGCGCTCGATGTCGTCCTTCGGCAGCGCGGAGCCGCCGGTGATCGTCATCTTCTGCTCCTTGCCGGTGCCCAGGTCCTTCGCGTGGACGTTCACGATGCCGTTCGCGTCGATGTCGAACGTGACCTCGATCTGCGGCACGTTGCGCGGCGCCGGGGGCAGACCGGTCAGCTCGAAGGTGCCGAGCTTCTTGTTGTACGCCGCGATCTCCCGCTCGCCCTGGAACACCTGGATGAGCACGGACGGCTGGTTGTCGTCGGCCGTGGTGAAGACCTCGGAGCGCTTCGTCGGGATCGTGGTGTTGCGCTCGATGAGCTTGGTGAAGATGCCGCCCTTGGTCTCGATGCCCAGCGACAGCGGGGTCACGTCGAGCAGCAGGACGTCCTTGACCTCACCCTTGAGCACGCCGGCCTGCAGGGCGGCGCCGACAGCGACGACCTCGTCCGGGTTCACGCCCTTGTTGGCCTCGCGGCCGGTCAGCGACTTGACCAGGTCGGAGACGGCGGGCATACGGGTGGAGCCGCCGACCAGGATGACGTGGTCGACGTCGGCGACCTTGACGCCGGCGTCCTTGATGGCCTGCTCGAACGGGCCCTTGCAGCGGTCCAGCAGGTCCTGGGTCATGCGCTGGAACTCGGCGCGGCTCAGGGTCATGTCCAGGTGCAGCGGGCCCGACGGACCGGCCGTGATGTACGGCAGGTTGATGCTGGTCGTGGTCGCCGCGGACAGCTCGATCTTGGCCTTCTCCGCGGCCTCCTTGAGGCGCTGCAGGGCCATCTTGTCCTGGGACAGGTCGACGCCGTGCTCGCCGCGGAAGGTCTTGACCAGGTGGTCGATGATCCGCTGGTCCCAGTCGTCGCCGCCGAGGTGGTTGTCGCCGGAGGTCGACTTGACCTCGATGACACCCTCACCCAGCTCGAGCAGGGACACGTCGAAGGTGCCGCCACCCAGGTCGAAGACCAGGACGGTCTGCTCCTTGGAGCCCTTGTCGAGGCCGTACGCCAGGGCGGCGGCGGTGGGCTCGTTGACGATGCGCAGGACGTTGAAACCCGCGATCTCGCCGGCCTCCTTGGTGGCCTGGCGCTGCGCGTCGTTGAAGTACGCCGGGACGGTGATGACGGCGTCGGTGACGGTCTCGCCGAGGTAGGCCTCGGAGTCACGCTTCAACTTCATGAGCACCCGCGCGGAGATCTCCTGCGGGGTGTACTTCTTGCCGTCGATGTCGATGGACCAGTTGGTGCCGACCTCACGCTTGACCGAACGGATCGTCCGGTCGGGGTTGGTCACCGCCTGACGCTTGGCGACCTCGCCGACCAGCACCTCGCCGTTGCGCGCGAAGGCGACGATGGACGGAGTCGTCCGGGAGCCCTCCGCGTTGGCGATGACGGTGGGCTCGCCGCCTTCCAGAACGCTGACGCAGGAGTTCGTGGTGCCGAGGTCGATGCCGACCGCTCGTGCCATGTTCGCTTCCTCGCTTCTTACCGGGCTCTGCTTGCTGGTGTAACGCGCTTCTTGCTGGGGTGTAGCAAGTCTTCGGGTCTCAAGTTGAGTGGACCGGACTCAATGATGCCACGGGATCACCAGTCCGCAAGTCGAACTTGAGTCGACCCGGCGCAACTTCTGGGCCGAAGGTTCCTGTCCGGTCACGACGGGTGGGGTACCTGTTGTCTGCGATGCATAGATCGGGCACGCTTTACCCGTGACGACGCACGGTGACGCGGTCGGTCCGTCGGCCACGCCCGCCGTAGCCGACACCCCGCTGACAAAACCGCAGACCAACGGTGGTCCGGCTGCTGCCGGGAAACCCAGATCGACGGGTACGCCCACAGCGTCCCCGACCGCACCACCACCCGGGCCGGATTCCATGGCAGAGACAGGCGAACCCGAGGAACGGGGCACTACCGCGCCCTCCGAGCCCCCGGAGGCGGCACCGGCGCCCGACCCGGAACCGCCGGCCGCGAGCACTCCGGCTGCGAAGAAGAAGCGGCCGGCGAAGGCTCCCGCCAGGACGGCGAAGAAGCCGGACCCCGAGGCCGCGGTTGAGGCGACGGACGATGCCGAGCCCACCGCCGAGGTCAAGACCGAGACGGACGCCGAGGTCAGGACCGAGCCCGCCGCCGACACCGAACCGACCGCCGAGATCCAGGCCGAACCGGTTCCCGACACCGAGCCGACCGCCGAGCTCGAGACGGACGCCGAGGTGGAGAACGAGCCCGCGGCCGACGCCGAACCGACCGCCGAGCTCAAGCCGGAGCCCGAAGTGGACGCCGAGCCGGCCGCCGAGGTCAAGGCGGAGCCGGCCCCCGACGCCGAGCCGGCCGCCGAGGTCGAGGCCGGTGACGACGGTTCGCCGGCGCGGCCCGAGTGGCCGCCGCCCTCCGCGTCCACCAGCGGCAACGTCGTGACCACGCAGGCGCGTCCCGAGACCCTCGACGATCTCGCGCCGCTGCCCGCCAGCCCCGCGCCCACGTCGGGCGGTGCTGCCGCGCTGGAGGCCGTACCGCCGGTGGAGGCGCCGGCTGAGGTGGGCCGACTCGCCACCGCTCTGTCCCGGTTGCGGGCGACGATCGGCGGGACCACGTACCCGTTGGTCATGCCCTCGGCCGACGAGGCCAAGAGCGTCGGCGACGCGCTCGTCTCGCAGCTGGACGACTACCTTCTGCCGCGCCTGGCGCGGCTCGACGCCCCGCTGCTCGTGGTCGTCGGCGGCTCGACCGGCGCCGGGAAGTCCACCCTGGTCAACAGCCTGGTCCGGGCGCCCGTCAGCGCCGCCGGGGTGCTGCGTCCGACCACCCGTTCGCCGGTGCTGGTCAGCCACCCCTCCGACTCGTCGTGGTTCCGCAAGGGCGAGCTGCTGCCGGGGATGACCCGTACGGCGGAGGCCAGCAACGACCCGCGGACGCTGCAGCTCGTCGCGGCGCCCGCGCTCGGGCCCGGGCTGGCGTTCCTCGACGCGCCCGACATCGACTCGGTGGTCGACCGCAACCGGCAACTGGCGGCGCAACTGCTGGCCGCGGCGGATCTGTGGCTGTTCGTCACGACCGCGGCGCGCTATGCGGACGCCGTACCGTGGGAGCTCCTGAAGACGGCCCGGCTGCGCGGCACCGTGATCGCGCTGGTGCTGGACCGCGTGCCCGCGGAGGCCGCCGGTGAGGTCTCCGCGCACCTGGCCGAGATGCTGACCGAGCACAACATGGGCGCCGCGCCGCTGTTCGTGCTGCCGGAGACCACGCTGGACCGTCAGGGGCTGCTGCCCGAGGACGTGACGCGGCAGCTGCACGACTGGTTCGCGCAGCTCGCCGCCGACGCGGGCGCGCGCGCCGCCGTGGTGCGCCAGACGCTCGACGGCGCCCTGTCCGCGCTCGGGCCCGCCGTCGAGGGGCTGGCCGCGGCCGCCGACGAGCAGGCGGTGGCGGCCAAGTCGCTGGACGAGCGGGTGACGGCGGCGTACCGGACGGCCCGCCGGACCATGGAGAACGGTCTGCAGGACGGCCGGCTGCTGCGCGGTGAGGTGCTGGCCCGGTGGCAGGAGTTCGTCGGGACCGGCGAGTTCCTGCGCACCCTGGAGTCCCGCGTCGGGCAGCTGCGCGACAAGGTCGTCGCGGCGATCACCGGGCGTCCGGCGCCCGGCCGCAACCTTCAGGTGGCCCTGGAGTCGCAGCTGGTCACCTTGCTGCGGGGCGTCGCCGCCGACGCGGCCGAGCAGGCGTACTCGGCGTGGCAGGCGCATCCGGCCGGGGCCGAGCTGCTCGAGCCCGCGCTGCAGAAGCCCTCGGCCGACCTGCCCGAACGGGCCGAGCGGGTGGTCCGCGACTGGCAGCAGTGGGTGCTGGACCTCGTCCGCAAGGAGGCCGCCGACAAGCGGATCGTCGCGCGCGGGGCCGCGTACGCGGTGAACGGCGTCGGGCTGGCCGTGATGATCGCGGTCTTCACCTCGACGGCGTTCATCCCGACCGGCGCCGAGGTGGCGGTCGGCGCGGGCACCACCGTGGCCGCCCAGAAGGTGCTCGAGGCGGTCTTCGGCGACCAGGCCATCCGGACCCTCGCCGCCCGCTCGCGCGAGGAGCTGCTGACCCGGGTCAACGTGCTGCTCGACGCGGAGGCGGCCCGGTACACGGACCGTACCGCCGCGGTGGGCCTCGAGCTGGAGCCGGGCGCTACGCTGCGGCAGGCCGCGGCCGACGTGGAGCGTGCCAGGGAGGAACTCGCCTTGACCGGGACGCCGTCATGAGCCTCGTCGAGAAGGTCAAGCGTGCCCTCGGCGGTGACGACCGGGTGGACGCCCAGCAGCTGGTCGAGCGGCTGGACGCGCTACAGCGCTTCCTGCGGGTCACCGACCCCTACCTGCCGGACAACGACCTGGTGGCCGCGCACACCCTGGTGGAGCGCGCGGGCAGCCGGCTCGCGCTGTCGCAGGACCACACCGTCGTCGCGCTCGCCGGCAGCACCGGCAGCGGCAAGTCCAGCCTGTTCAACGCGCTGGCCCGGCTCAAGCTGTCGCCGGTCGGCGTCCGCCGTCCCACGACCGGGGTCGCGCACGCCTGCGTGTGGGGACCGCTCGAACCGGCCAACCGGCTGCTCGACTGGATCGGCGTGCTCCCGCGCCAGCGCTTCATCCGCGAGAGCGCGCTCGACGGCGACGACGAGGCGGCCCTGCGCGGGCTCGTCCTGCTCGACCTGCCCGACTTCGACTCGGTGGAGCGCGGGCACCGGCTCGAGGTGGACCGCCTGCTCGGCCTCGTCGACCAGGTCGTCTGGGTCGTGGACCCGCAGAAGTACGGCGACCGCATCCTGCACAACGCGTACCTGCGGCAGTTCCGGTCGCACACCGACGTGACGATCGTGGTGCTCAACCAGGCGGACCGGCTCTCCCCCGGTGACACCGAGATCGTGCTGACCGACCTCAAGCGACTCCTCGACGAGGACGGGCTGACCGGCGTGCCCGCCATGGCCACCTCGGCGAAGCAGCCCGGCATGCTCACCGAGCTGCGGGAGGCGCTGGAGAAGACGGTCGCCGAACGGCAGGCCTCGCTGCGCCGGCTCGCCGGGGACGTCGACACGGTCGCCGAGCAGCTCGCCGCCACGATCGGGCCGCCGGCCGCCGAGGACGAGATCGACCGCGCGACCGTACGCCAGCTCAGCGACGCCCTCGCCGCCTCCGCCGGGGTGCCGGCCGTGGCCGCCGCCACCGAGGGCGCGTACCGGCACCGAGCGATCGCGAGCACCGGCTGGCCGCTGATCCGTGGCGTCCGCAAACTGCGCCCGGACCCGCTCAAGCGGCTGCATCTGTCCACTGACAAGAAGGACACCGAGCCGTCGCAGGAGCTCGTGCCGGTCTCCCGTACGTCGCTGCCGGAAGCCGACGCCGCGCAGAAGTCCGCGGTCGGGCTGACCGTACGGGCGGTGGCGGCGCGAGCGGCGGCGCCGATCCCGGAAGTGTGGGCGCCGGCGCTGAACACCGCCGCGCGTTCCCGGCTCGGCGACCTGCCCGACGCGCTCGACCGGGCCGTGGCGAAGACCGATCTCGGGATGAACCGCAAGCCGTTCTGGTGGACCGCCGTCGGGCTGCTGCAGTGGCTGCTGACCATCGCCGCGGTCGTCGGCCTCGGCTGGCTCCTCGCCGGGTACGCGGTCCGCGTCCTCGGCCTGCCGGCGTTCGACAACCCGAAGGTCGGCGAGGTGCCGCTGCCCACGTTGTTGCTGCTCGGCGGGCTGATACTCGGGCTGCTGCTGGCGGTGCTGCTGCGCCCGATCGTCAACGCGGGAGCCCGCCGAGCCGGACGCCGCGCCGAGCAACGGCTGCGCGCCTCGGTCACCGAGGTCGGACGGGAATACGTCGTGGCGCCGGTCCGCGAGGTGCTGCACGCGTACGCACAGGCCCGTGAGGCGCTCACTGTCGTCCGTTCGGAATAGGGTCTGCCACCTGCTGTGCCGGTAGGCTCGGCGACATGGCCGCACCTCAGAATCCGTACGACGCGGTCCTGCACGCGGCGCGTGACGTCGCGAAGCTCGACTGCGCCCTCGACGCCGAGATGCTGGGCGCGGCGCTGCTCGGCAGCGTCTACGCCGTGGCCACCGCCGACCGGGCGACGGCGGTCCGCGACTTCGTGGGCCAGTTCCTCAACGCCACCGCGCGCCGGCGCACGGCGTCCGCCACGACGATCCGCGAGGTGTTCGCCGCGCTCGTACCGGACGCGGACGGCGCGGCGGAGGTCCGCGCCGGAGCGCAGGCCCCGGCCTGGACGGCCCACCTCGGCCGGGTCCGCCCGACCGGCTGCTACGCGTACGGCGACGTGTACGGCGACCAGACGTCCTATCTGGTCACCTTCGCCTACGACGACGCCGAGGAGGGCGGGCCGGACCACGCGGTCGTCGCCCTCGTCGACCACAACATCGGCATCACCAAGGACGTGTACGTGGGCGGCCCGGCGGAACGCATCCTCGGCCAGGTCCGCGAGATGTGCGCCGGCGACGAGCTGACGTGGTTCCGCGAGGAGGACCCGGCCCGCCTGCGCACCGAGGTCGACCGGCACCTCGAGATCACCGACGACCTCGGCGAGCTCCCACAGGACGGCAACTTCGCCACCGACCGCGCGCTCGCCGTCGCCCGCCTCTCGCTGCTGCCCCGCTCGACGGTCCCGCCGCCCGCCGAGCCGCCGGAGCTGACCGGCCCCGACCGCGAGCAGCACGTCCGCGACTTCCTGTCGTCGCCCGAGGCGGCCCGCTTCGGCCTGCACACCGTGTCGGCCGACGACGAGTTGGCCTCCCTGCACTTCTGCCTCAGCCTGCTGCTCGACCATGCGGCGAGCATGCCGGACACCGACCCGCTGCGCTGGAGCCCCGCGGTCGCCGGCCTCTTCCTGCTCGACTGGGTCCACCGCCGCGCGGTCCTCGACATGGACGACGCGGCGATGCTCCCGCGCGTCACCCGGGCCTGGTCGGCGTACGCGATGCGCAAGAAGGGCCTGCCCCAGGCCGCGGCCGAGCAGACGGACGAGATCGTCGAGGAGATGATCCCCGAGTTCGCCCGCCTGTACGCCACGGGCGAGAAGCGCAGCCCGGCGACGGCGGCGGTGGCCCAGCTGATCTCGGAGGGCGTCGACCCGAACGACCCGGACGCCATCGACGCCTGGATCGAGACCAACCGTCACCGGCTGTCCGACGACTCCTGAGCCGCCCTACCAGCGGTTGGTGCCGTCGCGGTGGTGGTGGCCGCCGGTCCGGGAGCTGCGATCCCTGGCCGGCGTACGGTCCTGCTCGCGGTGACCGCCCCGGTACGGGCGGGTCGCGGCGTGGTCGCCGTCCGGCGCCCAGCGGTAGCGGTGACTATTGTGCGTCCGCGCCGCCGCGGCGGCGGAACCGAGATTGTGCGGGCGATCGGTCACGGCTGACCTCCGGCTGGTGTCGGACCGGTCCGGCTCGGCCGGCCGATGGATGACGATCTTCTTGAGGCGGGTCCGCGCGATATGGACCGTGATGGCGGAACGGCCGGTGACGGCGCGCTTGCGGTCGGCGCACCACGGCGGGCGGCCGGGATCGGTGGGCCGGCCGGGCTCGTCGCCGCCGTCGCCGTCGCCCTGGTGATCGCCGTCGTGGCCATGCCCGTCGCCGTGATCGCCACCGTCGTGGTCGTCGCCGCCGTCGTGGTCCCCGCCGTCGCCGTGATCGCCGTCGCCGCTGTCGTGGTCGCCGCCGTCACCGCTGTCGTGGCCTCCGCTGTCGTGGCCTCCGCCGTCGTGGTCCCCGCTGTCGCCGTCGTGGTCGCTGCCGTCGCCATCGTGATCACCGTCGCCGTCGTGGTCGCCGCCGTCGCCCGGACCGCCGTGGTCGCCGGGATCGGCGGGGCTGCCGGGATCGGCGGGGCTGCCGGGATCGGCGGGGTTCCCCGGATCCGCCGGATCAATCGGGTCACTCGGATCGCTGGGAGCGGGCGGGTCGGTCGGCGTGGGTGGATCGTCGGATTCGTCCGGGTCCGTGCCGGGGCCGGCCGGCTCCTCGTCCGGCTGGGGCGGACGGTGTGGCTTCAGCACGCCGGTCCAGCCACCGGTAGCGGGAGCCGGGCGGGCCGGGTGGGCCGGGCGGGCCGGGCGGGTCGGGCTCACCGGGTTGTCGCCTCCGGGGTGGCCGCCGGTGCCCGTGGGGGCGGCGCGGGGCGGTGTGGCGGTTCGCCGGGGACGCCGTGAATCGTCCGATGCGCTGTCCCCGTACTTCCGGATTTTGCGTTTCTGGGCCTGACCCTGCAGGGGCCCGGCGGTGGGCGACCCGGCGCCGCTCGGCGGGAGCGGCACGCGGACCGGGCCCGACGACGCGGGCGGGATGAACGGCACGTCCGTGACCTTGGTGTCGCCGCCGGCGAGCTCGTCGGAGCCGGCCGTGATGGCCGCGAGGGTCGGCAGCGACGCCAGGCCGACGAGCATGACGACGAGGAGCACGTAGCGGCGGGTCGGTCCGGTGAAGCCCTCCGCGCTGTAGACGCCGTTGAGGCGCTTGCGCAACACCTTGATCGGTGGCACGAGCCCGTCGTCGTTCGGCTGCTCCGGCACGGCCGGCACCCTCCCCAGAGTCAAAGATCCAGATGGATCCGTCGGCTGCTGGGGTGAACGACGGACGCGGCGTGGGGGAGCGGTGTGGATCGTCCGTTCAGACGGAAGTGAGGGTACGAAAAACACTTATTGGGACAAACACGCCTACCGATGGCTCAGCAAGATTTCGGATCTGTGATCGACCTGACCTGTGGCGACACTCACGTTCTCTGCGAGGATGGGGGCGACGGCACCGCCGCCGTCGCCCTCCGCCCACCAGCGGGGCGCGGTGGGGGTCGTCACTCCCCGGCGGGGTCTGCGACCTCGCCGACCAACCGCGCGGCAACCTCACCCGGGCCAGGCGCGGCGCACCAGCGGTCCGCCGCGCGGACGGGCAACACCCGCCGTGGGCGCAGAGATGAAGCAGGGAGACACGGATGGCGAACGGCGAAAACGAAGTCGGGGTAGACGCCCCGGCGGGCGGTTTCGTTCAACTGCTGACCCCGGACGGTGAGCGCGTCGACAGCGTCACCACGGCGGAGGGCGTGACGTACTCGGTCGACTTCACCGACGACGAGTACCGCGAGCTGTACAAGGACCTGGTGACGGTCCGCCGCCTCGATGCCGAGGCGACCGCCCTGCAACGGCAGGGTGAGCTGGGCATCTGGGCCAGTCTGCTGGGGCAGGAGGCCGCGCAGGTCGGTTCGGGCCGGGCGCTGCGCCCGCAGGACATGGCGTTCCCCACCTACCGCGAGCACGGCGTGCTCTACACCCGCGGCATCGACCCGATCATGCCGTTCGGCCTGTTCCGCGGCGTCGACCAGGGCGGCTGGGACCCGAACGAGTTCAAGTTCAACACGTACACGATCGTCATCGGCTCCCAGACGCTGCACGCCACCGGCTACGCCATGGGCATCACCATGGACGGCAAGACCGGCAGCCCCGAGGGCGAGGCCGTGATCGCGTACTTCGGCGACGGCGCGACCAGCCAGGGCGAGGTCAACGAGTCGTTCGTCTGGTCCGGCGTGTTCAACGCGCCCATCGTGTTCTTCTGCCAGAACAACCAGTACGCGATCTCCGAGCCGCTCGAGCGGCAGACGCGCATCCCGCTGTACCGGCGCGCCGCCGGCTACGGCTTCCCGGGCGTCCGGATCGACGGCAACGACGTGCTCGCCACGTTCGCGGTGACCCGGGCGGCGCTGGACAACGCGCGCAACGGCCAGGGACCCACGCTGATCGAGGCGTACACGTACCGCATGGGCGCGCACACCAGCTCCGACGACCCGACCCGCTACCGCATCGCCAGCGAGGTCGAGTCCTGGAAGGCCAAGGACCCGATCAGCCGGCTCAAGGCGTTCCTCACCAAGCAGCAGCTGGCCGACGACACGTTCTTCGGCGAGGTCGACGAGAGCGCCCGCAAGCTGGCCCTCGACCTGCGCGAACGGGTGCTGGCCATGCCGGACCCGCAGCCGGTCACGATGTTCGACAACGTCTACCCCAACGGCTCGCCCGAGGTCGACGCGCAGCGTCAGCAGTTCGCCGAGTACCAGGCGTCGTTCGAGGGGAGTGGGCACTGATGAGCGAAAAGATCACCCTGGGCAAGGCGCTCAACCACGGCCTGCGCCGCTCGCTGGAGAGCGACTCCAAGGTCGTCATCATGGGCGAGGACGTCGGCAAGCTCGGCGGCGTCTTCCGGATCACCGACGGGCTGCAGAAGGACTTCGGCGAGGACCGGGTCATCGACACCCCGCTCGCCGAGGCCGGCATCGTCGGCACCGCGGTCGGCCTGGCCATCCGCGGCTACCGGCCGGTGTGCGAGATCCAGTTCGACGGCTTCGTGTTCCCGGCGTACAACCAGATCGTCGCTCAGGTCGCGAAGATGTACTTCCGCTCGCTGGGCAACGTGCGGCTGCCGATCGTCATCCGGATCCCGTACGGCGGCGGCATCGGCGCGGTCGAGCACCACTCCGAGTCGCCCGAGGCGTACTTCGCGCACACCCCCGGCCTCAAGGTCGTGACGTGCTCGAACCCCGCGGACGCGTACGTCATGATCCAGCAGGCCATCGCCTCCGACGACCCGATCGTGTTCTTCGAGCCCAAGCGCCGCTACTGGGAGAAGGGCGAGGTCGACCTCGACGCCGGCCTCGCGGAGGCGTACCCGTTGCACGCCTCCCGGGTGGTGCGGCAGGGCACCGACGCGACGGTGATCGCGTACGGCCCGATGGTCCGGGTCGCGCTCGACGCCGCCGCGGCCGCCGAGGAGGACGGCCGCAACCTGGAGGTCATCGACCTGCGCACGCTGTCGCCGCTCGACCTCGGCCCGGTGTACGACTCGGTGCGCCGTACCGGCCGCGCCGTCATCGTCCACGAGGCGCCGGGCAACCTGGGCATGGGCTCCGAGATCGCCGCGCGGATCACCGAGGAGTGCTTCTACTCCCTCGAGGCGCCGGTGCTGCGGGTGACGGGCTACGACACCCCGTACCCGGCGGCCCGCGTCGAGGAGGAGTACCTCCCGGACCTGGACCGGGTCCTGGACGCCGTCGACCGCTCCTTCGGCTGGTGACGCCGATGTCGCGGATCAAGGAGTTCACCCTGCCCGACCTCGGCGAGGGCCTCACCGAGGGCGAGATCCTCGCATGGCTCGTCGAGGTGGGCGACACCATCGAGCTCAACCAGCCGATCGTCGAGGTCGAGACCGCGAAGGCGGCGGTCGAGATCCCGGCGAAGTGGGCCGGCGTCGTGACCCGTATCTTCCACGACGCGGGCAGCACCGTGGAGGTCGGTGCGCCGATCGTCGCGATCGACACCGACCCGTCGGCGGGCCCGCTGCCGTCCTCTTCCTCGCCGCCCGGTTCGCCGGCCTCGCCGTCCGGTCCCGGCGACGGCGCTCCGGCCGGTTTCTCCGGGCCGGTGCCGTCGGCGGAATCGCTGGCCGCGGTCGAGGTCGCGCCGGCCGAGGGCGCGGTCGAGCCCGGCCTGATCGGTGGTCCGGCCCCCGGCGGCCGCACGGCCGTGCTGGTCGGTTACGGCCCGCGGACCGTCACCGCCAAACGCCGGCCCCGCAGCGGTACGCCCACAGCGTCACCGACCGCAACACCGGCCACCCCGCCTGCGGCGGCTCCCGCACCGGCGCCCGTGGCCGCTGCGGCTCCCCCGGTTGCGGCGGCGGTGGCGGCTCCTCCCGTCCCGGCGGCACCGTCCGTCCCGGCGGCCGGTGCTTCCGCCCGGGCCGGCGCCGTCGTCCTCGCCAAGCCGCCGGTGCGCAAGCTGGCGAAGGATCTCGGGATCGACCTGTCGTCCCTGACCGGCACCGGTCCGCTCGGTTCGGTGACCCGTGACGACGTGCAGCAGGCCGCGGCGGCTCGCGTGGCACCGGCCGCGGCACCGTCCACGTCGATCAACGGCAGCTCGGCCCCGGCCGCGGCGGCTCCGGCGGCTGCTCCGGCGCCGGCGGTGTTCGACGCCTCGCGCGAGCAGCGGATCCCGATCAAGGGGGTCCGGAAGCTCACCGCCGAGAACATGGTGGCCTCGGCGTTCACCGCCCCGCACGTCACGGAGTTCCTGACCGTCGACGTGACGCGGTCGATGAAGACGCTGGAGCGGCTCAAGGCGCGGCCGGAGTTCCGTGACGTCCGCATCTCGCCGCTGCTGCTGGTGGCGAAGGCGGTCCTGCTCGGCATCAAGCGGCACCCGATGATCAACTCCACGTGGTCCGGCGCGACGAACGAGATCGTCGTCAAGGAGTACGTGAACCTGGGCATCGCGGCGGCGACCGAGCGCGGCCTCATCGTGCCGAACGTCAAGGACGCCGGCCGGCTGGGCCTGCGCGACCTGGCCGAGGCGCTCAACACGCTGGTCCAGGTCGCGAAGTCGGGCAAGACGCCACCGTCGGACATGTCAGGCGGGACGTTCTCCATCACGAACGTCGGGGTCTTCGGTGTCGACACCGGCACCCCGATCCTGCCGCCCGGCGAGTCGGCGATCCTGGCGTTCGGGGCCATCCGGCCCATGCCGTGGGTCCACAAGGGAAAGATCAAGATCCGCCAGGTCACCACCCTCGGGCTCTCGTTCGACCACCGCATCGTCGACGGCGAACTGGGGTCCAAGTTCCTGCGCGACGTCGGGACCTTCCTCGGGGACCCGGAGGGCACTCTCCTCTCCTGGACGTGACTTTCGTCGGTAAGACCTTTACCTGACCTACGATTCTTAGGCAGGTAAGCGAGATCACCCCCTGAAACGTTGGCTGCCTGTGTTTCGGCGCGGTTTAATGGATACAGCGCCGAAACACAGGCACTACACAGCGAAGGCCCACAAGGCCGCAGGGGAGTGAGCACCACCATGAGCACCATCGAGCGCATCCGCCACCGCCGCCAGGTCAAGCGCGAGGCCCGCGCCATCGAGCGCGCCTGGAAGGCCGCGCCCACGCAGGCCATGCGCGACGAGATCGCCATCTTCGCCCAGCACCGCGTCCTCTGATCCCGCCGCAACCGGGCACGCCCGCCTGACGCATCCGGGCAGCGAACGGACATTCCGTTCGCGCCGACGTCCTGCGTCGCGGCGCGCGCATGATCGATCGTCGCGCGGCGCCGGGATCGACTGAGCAATCCGTTTCATCACCCGCGTCTTCCGATCGCCTCCCGATCGACGCGGCCCCGAGGTCCAGGCCGGCTCACCGGCCTGGACCTCGTCGTATCCGCCACCCGTCGGCTTTCCTGCACCGGGCGCGCCTTTACCTGCGGGGCCTCCCCTAGCCAGGCGCGTCACCCCCCCTGCCGGGCCTCCCTCGCCGGGCGTCCCACCCTTGTCGACCTTCCCTTCGCCGGGGCGTCACCTCATTCTCCGGGCCGCTTCTTTGGTCTGCACTATCGGCCCTTCTTTCGTCAGCCGTTCCGGATCGTTTCGTCAGCCGTTCCGGATCGCGGGAGTCCACTCCGCACCGAAACACCTCGATGACGCTGCGCGATCTCGAATCCAAGCTTCGGGTGATTTGTCCGGCGTAACCATGATCACGTCGAGTGGTTTTCGCGCCGCTCCCGCGCTCCGCGGGGCGTACACCGGGATTCCGAGTGTCGTCGGCGACCGGTACGGTTGGGCACGGTCACCCGCCCCGGCTCGGCCGGTCGGGGAAGTGATCAGGGTCATGCCCAGCTCTGCTACGTCGGCCGCGTCCGTGCATAAGCTGGCACGGCCGACAGTCATGGAGGAGGCGGATATGACGTCCGAGGGCCAGCAGTCCGGCCACCAGCCGGGGGCCACGTCGGGCGGCGGAGCCGAGCCGTTCGGCACCGACGGCTTTCCGCCGGACGCCTTTCCGCCCGATGGGGACGGTTCGGCATCGTCCGACCACGGCCCGTCGTACCCGCACGCGCACGACTCCTTCCCCAGCGCGTACGCCCCGCCGCCGCAATCGACCCCGAACGGCGGCTCGCCCTTCGTGGTCCCCGCCGTACCGCCCACCGGGCAGGTCTCCGCGCAGCAGGGTCCCGCGTTCGGCCCCGGCGCCGCCAAGTTCGCGTCCGCCGGCTCCGCGCGCGTACCGTCCCCGGCGGCTCCGGAGGCGCAGGGCTCAGCCCGCCCGCCGGGCTTCCCGGGCCCGACCGGCACGGCCGAGCCCGTACGCGCCGCCGCCACGCCGCCGGAGCCCCCCGCCGCCGCAGCTCAGCCGCCGGCCTTCCCCCCGCCCGCCTCCGCGGGCCAGGCCTCTCCTTTCCCGCCGCCCGCCACTTCGGGCCAGGCATCCGCATTCCCGTCGCCCGGCGGTTCCGCTCAGGGCCAGTCGCCCGGCGGTTCCGCTCAGGGGTCCGCATTCCCGCCGCCCGGCGGCGCAGGTCAGGGGTCTCCGTTCCCGCCGCCCCGGGACGCCGCTCAGCAGGATGACGGTCGCGGGAACGGCGCGCAGCCACCGCTGACCCGCCGCCAGGCCACGCCGATGGACTCGCCCGCCCAGCCGCCGCGCGCCGGCGACCAGGACGAGCCGGCCCATTCGATGTGGGCGCCGCCCGCCGCGGCACAGTCTTCCTCCGCCGACGAGCGGAACCCCTTCCAGCCGCAGCAGGTCCGGCAGGCGCAGGGCGGCGGTGAGCTTCCGCAGCGCTCCCCGGGCGTCGCCGGCGGTCCGCTGTCGGGTCCGGTGGGCGAGTTCAACGGCTTCACCCCCGTCCGATCCGCTCCCCCGCAGCCCGAGGGGCCCCGTCGCGCCGGCAACCCGTTCGACCGCGAGAGCGGCAATGCCGACCAGGGCGCGCCGTTCCCCTTCGGCCGGGACGGCGGCTCGCCGGACCGGGACAACGGGTTCGACCGCGACGGTGGCGACCAGGCGTCGCCGGGCCGGCCGCCGGGCGTCTCCGCCTTCGGTGACCAGCGCGTACGCGTACCCGGCGCCACGCTGACCGGCCTGCCGGACGGCCCGGCGTCCCCCGAGGACGGCGCCTCCCTGCCCGGGCGCGGCGGTTCGTCAGACAGCGGCGGCTTCCCCGTGCGAGGCCGAGCCCCCGAGGGCGCGAGCTTCCCGCTACGTGGCAGCTCGGCGGGTGAGGGTTCACCGTTCGCACCGGACCGCCACCTCAGGGATCGGGAAAGCGCGGCGGACGCTCCGGGCTCGCCGTTCGCGCGAGCTGATCAGGGCTCGTCCACCCCGTTCGGTCAGCCCGAGCCGTCCCGGCGGCCGGACGCCGAACCGTCACCGTTCGCCCGGCAGGCCGACGACCCGTTCAGCCGGCCGGCCGAGGACCCCTTCGCCCGCCAAGCCGACGACGCGTTCGCGCGGCCGGCCGGCGAGCCGTTCCCGCGGCAGGCCGGCGGTCCCTTCGGAGGGCCGGGGTCCGACGACTCCCGCGACGCGGCGGAGCCGCCTTTCGGGCGTACCGGAGAGGCTCGCGACGAGGGTGACCGGCCCGGCGGCTATCCGCAACGCGTGCCGGGCGCATCCTTCGGCGCGCCCGACGCGGGACGACCTTCCGCACCCGACTCCGCGCCCCCCGGACCGGCCGACGACCGGCCGGGACCGGCCGGCGGCAGCGGCTACCCGCAGCGGGTGCCCGGTGCGGCTCTCGCTTCGGGCGGCGCTCCCGTGGTCGCCGATCCCGTGATCACCGAGCCGCGCAACGCCGCCTCGGTGCCGCAGCCCCGCGACCCGGCCGACGTCGCCGGTCAGTCCGAGCCGTCCGGCCCCGCGAAGGGTTCGGCACGCCCGGTCTCGGCCAGCGCCTCCGTCCCGGTGGCCAGCCGCGTCGCGCCGGTCGAGGCGGACGAGATCCCGCCGCCGGCACCGGCACCGCAGTCCCGGGTGTACGGCCGCGCGGCCCCCGCGTCCGAGAACGATCAGGACGAGGACGGCTCGGAGGCTCCGTTCGGCACCCGGCCCGGCGCGGACGCGTCCGACGAGGGCCGCATGTTCGGGCCCCGCCCCACGTCGGGGTCCGCCGGTGTCTACGGTGCGGCACCTGCCGACGGAGGACAGTTCGGCACCAGGCCGGCCTCCGGCTCACCCGCCGGCAGCCCGGCTCACGCACCCGCCGACGACCGGTCCGGCGACTCCGGCTTCGGGGCCGCCCACGACGGCCGCCCCGGCTTCGGGGCCGCCGACGACGACCGCTCCGGCTTCGGGGCCGCCCACGACGGCCGGGCGGCGAGCGGCGCGTTCGGCGCGGGCACCGGTTTCGCACCCGGCCCGCGCCCGACCAGCGGCGGCTTCGGAAGCGACCAGGCCGGGTTCGGTAGCGAGCAGCCTCCCGGCGGCTTCGGGAGCGACCAGGCCCCCGGCGGCTTCGGCATCGACGCCGGCGGACCTCGTCCGACCAGCGGCGGCTTCGGCGGCCCGGGATCCGAGCCCGGCTTCGGACCCGCCTCCGGCCGCACCGACTCGGACGCCTCGGAAGCCGGCGGTTTCGACGATCAGCCGGATCGGTTCGCCCCGCCGCCGAACCGTCCCGGCACCTACGGCTCCCCGTCATCCGGTGCGGGTTCTGCGGAGGGCGGTCCGGCCCCCACGTCCGGTGGCCCCAAAGTCGCGGGACGGGCTTCGGCGAGCGCGCGGGTCAGTCCGCCCGGACAGCCGTTCACGCCTTCGGCACCCGGTTCGCCGGCGCCCGGGGCATCCCAGGACGGTCCCGACGCGGCGGCATTCAGCGAGTTCACGTCGGACCTCGCCGGGCGTGGACGACCCGGGCAGCCGGGGCACCCCGGTCCGGTTCCCGGCAATCCGGCGAGCCGTACGACGCCGCCGGACTACAGCGAGCACACCACGGACGTGTCCGGCCGTGGGCAGGGCGCGGCGGAGCAGCCGTACGTGCCCGCGCCCGCCCTGCCGACCCTGCACGCCCAGCCGCCGCTGGAGAACGGCTTCCCGCCCCCCGGCGGCCAGACGTACGGTGACCGTCAGCCCGGCGGCCAGTCCTTCGGCGACCGCCCACCCTTCGGGGATCGGCCCGGTAACCAGGCCTTCGGCGACCGGCAGCCCGGCGGTCAGCTGTTCGGCGAGCGGCCACCTGCCGACGCGACCCAGCAGTTCGGTGAGCAGGGGCACTCGGACGCCGGCCAGCCGTTCGGTGCGCGGGCCGGTGCTGCCAGCCGGGCCACGGTGACGCCGCCGCCCGACCCGGACCGGACCGCGAGCTGGCCGGGCACCGGCGGGCAGGACGAGCAGGACCGGTTCAACTCGTTCCAGCCGGAGATCCAGCCGGCGGCGGAGGCCGCCAAGCCGGAGACCCCGCACGTACGGATGCTGCCCGTGCTCCTCGGCGTCATCCTCGGCGCCGGTCTGCTGGTCGGCCTGACGTTCGGCATCACCTGGCTGATCGCGCGCGGCTCGGATTCCGGTGGCTTCTCGGTGAGCACGGGCGACTGTGTGAAGCGTGAGGGCAACGAGGCGGTGACCGCGAAGTGCGGCGATCCGGGCACGTTCGAGGTGACCTCCATCGTGGACACCAAGGAGCAGTGCACGGACCCGGGGCAGCCGTACGTGCTGAACCCGACCGGCGACAACAAGACCCAGGTCCTCTGCCTGAAGCCGCGAGGCTGAGCCCGCGAGGCTGCGAGCCGCGAAGGCTGCGAGCCGCGAAGGCTGCGAGCCGCGAAGGCTGCGAGCCGCGAAGGCTGCGAGCCGCGAGGGCTGACGGGCACGCACAGCTGACACCGGCCGGCCGGTGTCAGCTGTGCCACGTCGCACACCTCCTGACGCCGGATCCGCCCGGCCGATCGGGCACGATGGCGGCATGAGCGCGCGCGTACGGGCCCCCGAGTTCCGCGGCCGGGGCTGGCTGAACACCGGCGGCAAGGACCTCAAGCTCGCCGACGTCCGGGGCCGGATCGTCATCCTCGACTTCTGGACGTTCTGCTGCATCAACTGCCTGCACGTGCTGGACGAGCTGCGCCCGCTCGAGGACAAGTACGGCGACGCGCTGGTCGTCATCGGCGTGCACTCACCCAAGTTCGAGCACGAGCGGGACCCGGAGGCCCTGGCCGCCGCCGTCGAGCGGTACGGCGTACACCACCCCGTCCTGGACGACGCCGACATGGTCATGTGGCAGCAGTACGCCGCCAAGGCCTGGCCGACCCTCAGCGTGATCGATCCCGAGGGTTACGTCGTCGCCTCGATGGCCGGCGAGGGACACGCCGAGGGCCTCTCCCGCCTGCTCGACGAGCTCATCGCCACGCACGAGGCGAAGGGCACCCTGCGGCGCGGCGACGGGCCGTACGTGGCGCCCGCGGCGGAGGAGACCCTGCTGCGGTTCCCCGGCAAGGTCGTCGAGCTGCCCGGCGGCAACCTGCTGGTGTCCGATTCGGCCCGGCACTCGCTGGCCGAGCTGACCCCGGACGGCGAGCGGCTCGTCCGGCGGATCGGCACCGGGCAGCGGGGTCGCGCCGACGGTCCCGCGGACCGGGCGAGCTTCTCGGAGCCGCAGGGCCTCTGCCTCCTGCCGGACGGCCGGACCGTGGTGGTCGCCGACACCGTCAATCATCTGCTGCGCGGCCTGGACCTGGAGACCGGCGAGGTCTCCACGCTCGCCGGCACCGGCCGGCCGTGGCGGTCGGCCGAGGACGACGGCGTCTCGCTGTCGTCGCCGTGGGACGTCGCCTGGTACGACGGCCGCGTCATCATCGCGATGGCCGGCATCCACCAGCTGTGGTGGTTCGACCCCGAGCAGGGGACGACGGGCGTGTACGCGGGCACGACCGTGGAGTCGCTGCGGGACGGCCCCCTGCCGGACGTGTGGATGGCTCAGCCGTCGGGCCTGTCCGCGTACGGGACGAAGCTGTGGATCGCCGATAGCGAGACGTCCGCCCTCCGCTGGATCGAGGACGGCGAATTGCACACCGCCGTCGGCCAAGGGCTCTTCGACTTCGGCCACGTCGACGGCGCCGCGACGGAGGCGCTGTTGCAGCACCCGCTGGGTGTGGGTGCGCTCGCGGACGGTTCGGTGCTGGTCGCGGACACGTACAACGGCGCCGTCCGGCGGTACGACCCGGCGACCGGCGAGGTGTCCACGGTGGACTCCGGGCTCGCCGAGCCGAGTGACATCCTCGTCACCCGCGGCGGCGACGTGTTCGTGGTGGAGTCGGGTGCGCATCGTCTGGTCCGGCTCGCGCCCGGGGCGGTGAAGACCGTCGAGGGCGAACGCCACCGCACCGAACGGCCGCCGTCGAAGCTCGCGCCCGGCGAGGTCACGCTGGACGTGGTGTTCACTCCCGCGCCGGGTCAGAAGCTCGACACGACGTACGGCCCGTCCACCCGCCTGGTCGTGTCCGCCTCGCCTCCCGAGCTGCTGCTGGAGGGCGAGGGCACCGGCACCGACCTCTCCCGGCGGCTTGTGCTCAACCCGGCCGTACCGAAGGGGATCCTGCAGGTCGTGGCGCAGGCCGCGACGTGCGACGCGGACGTGGAACACGCCGCCTGCCACCTCACGCGCCAGGACTGGGGCGTCCCGATCGAGATCGACGACAGCGCGCCGAACCGGTTGCCCCTCATTCTTCGCGGGCTGGACGCCTGAGGGATCAGGATCACTACTCGCTAGTAACCTACGGTGTCGTAACCTGAGAGGCGTGACGACCTCGACCCCGTTCCGGATGAAGCCTGCCGATGTCGGCAAGCCGCGGTTCCGCGGCCGGTTGCACCAGTACGCGTTCTTTGTCGCCCTCGCTTGCGGCATCGTGCTCTGCTCGATCGCGGCGACGCGTCCGGGCTGGTCACCGTTCTTCAGTTGCCTGATCTACAGCTTCACGGTCTGCGGGCTGTTCGGCATCAGCGCGCTGTATCACCGGCGGATCTGGAGCGAACGCGGCTACCAGATCATGCGGCGCATGGACCACTCGATGATCTTCATCTTCATCGCGGGGACGTACACGCCGTTCTGCGTGCTGCTGCTCGACGGCGGCAAGAGCACGCTGATGCTCAGCTTGATCTGGGGTGGCGCGCTGGGCGGGGTCGCCCTCAAGAGCATCTGGCCGCACCTGCCCCGCTGGGCGGGTGCGCCGCTGTATCTGGCGCTGGGCTGGGGCGCCGTCGCGATCCTGCCGGACGTCCTGCACACCGGCGGCGTCGCCACCCTGGTTCTGCTGGCGACCGGCGGGGTCATCTACAGCGTCGGTGCGGTGTTCTACGCGCTGCGCCGGCCGAACCCGTGGCCGGAGGTCTTCGGCCACCACGAGTTCTTCCACGCCTGCACGCTGGTAGCGGCGCTCTCTCACCACATCGCGATCTACTTCGCCCTCTATACGTGAGTTCCCGGTCGGGTCGCTGCACGTCTACGACACGGGCGGGGACGGGCTTCCGGTCCTGTGGCATCACGGCACCCCCAACATCGGGACTCCGCCCGGCCCGCTGCGCCGGTCCGGCATCCGGTGGATCTCGTACGACCGTCCCGGGTACGGCGGGTCAGCCGCGCACCCGGGTCGCGGGGTGGGGGACGCGGCCGGCTATGCGACGCAGGTCGCGGACGCTTTGGGGGTCGACCGGTTCGCTGTGGCCGGCCACTCCGGTGGCGGCTCGCACGCTCTCGCCTGCGCCGCCCGGCTGACCGGCCGCGTCCTCGCCGTCGTGAGCATCTCCGGGCTGGCCCCGTTCGACGCCGACGGGCTCGACTGGTTCGCCGGCATGGGACCGACCGGGGCGGCGACGCTGCGCGCGGCCGCGGCGGGAGGCACGTACGACGCCGAGGATGTGGACTTCATCCCGGCGGACTGGGCGATGTTCGACGGTCCGTGGTCGTGGTTCTCCGAGGTGGTCGAGCCGGCCGTCGCCGGTGGCCGGGAGGCACAGGACGCCGACGACCGCGCGTACGTGTCGTCCTGGGGTTGTGATCCGGCGGCGATCGCCGCACCGACCCTGCTCGTGCACGGCGGCCGCGACCTGGTCGTGCCGAGCGCGCACAGCGAGTGGCTCGCCGCCCGCATACCCGGCGCGGAGCTACGGCTGGGCCCGGAGGACGGGCACATCTCGATCCTGAATCACGCCGACGCGGCGCTGGACTGGCTGGTGGCACGCGCGTCGTAGGCCTCGCGGGCCTCGATGACATCGCCGATGTGGGTCTCCGCCCACTGCTGCAGGGCGTCGACGAGGCCGAGCAGGCTGCGCCCGAGGGTCGTGAGCGCGTAGTCGACGCGCGGCGGGACGACCGGGTGCACCGTACGCGTCACCAGACCGTCGCGTTCCAGGCCGCGCAGCGTCTGGGTGAGCATCTTCGGACTGACACCGGGTATGCGCTGGGCGAGCTCGGTGTAGCGCAGCGGGCCGCCCTTGAGCGATCCGACGATCAGCACGCTCCAGGCGTCGCCGATGCGGTCCAGCACCTGCCGGCTGGGGCAGTTCTTGGCGTACACACTGGTCTCCACCTGCACACTATCCCTCAGGTGAGTACTGCACTTCAAGGTGCTCACTCTCCATCGGGAAGTGTCAGCCGACCTGCCCGGTTGTGCTCGTACGGCGGTCGACCGGCCGCCCTATGAGACCAGGGAGTTCAGTCATGACCATCGTCGTCACCGGCGCCACCGGGCACTTCGGCCGTCACGCCGTCGAGTCGCTGCTCAACCGCGGGGTACCCGCCGGCCGGATCGTGGCGATCGGCCGGAGCGTCGAGAAGATCCAGGATCTGGCGGGCCGCGGCGTGATCGTCAAGCGCGCCTCGTACGACGAGCCGGAGTCGCTGCGCGCGGCGTTCGCGGGCGCCGACAAGCTCCTGTTCGTCTCCGCCAGCGAGCCCGGCAAGCGCATCCAGCAGCACCAGAACGTGGTAGCGGCCGCCAAGGACGCCGGCATCGGCAAGATCGTCTACACGAGCATCCCGCACGCCGACACCTCGGACATGATCCTGGCGACCGAGCACGCCGCCACCGAGCGCGCGCTGACCGAGTCCGGCATCCCGTCGGTGTTCCTGCGCAACAGCTGGTACCTGGAGAACTACGACCTCAAGGGCGCCCTCGAGCACGGTCTCTACGGCGCCGCCGGCGAAGGCAAGCTCAGCATCGCGACCCGGGCGGAGCTCGCGGAGGCTGCCGCGGCCGCCATCGCCGCGGACGGCATCGACCAGCAGGTGTACGAGCTGGGCGGCGAAGGCGTGACGCTGAGCGAGCTGGCGGCCGAGGTGGGACGCCAGTCCGGCCGCGACGTCACGTACACCAACCTGACCCCGGAGAAGTACACGGAGTTCCTGGCCGGGGTGGGCGTACCCGAGGGGTTTGCCGCCGTGCTGGCCGACTCGGACCGGGCCGCCGCGAACGGCGCCCTCTTCACCGGCACGGAGGACCTGGAGAAGCTGCTCGGCCGTCCCGCGACCCCGCTGGCCGAGTCGGTCCGCGCCGCCCTGGCCTGAGAAACGACTCGGGCGCCGCTCCGAATCCGGAGCGGCGCCCGCGGGTGTCTTACGCGCCGTACCCGGGCGGCGGGGGCGGCGGGGCCTGACGCCGGGTCGTCTCGCGGTACTCCTGGACCACCTGACCGTCGTCGTGGACCACCGGGCGCTGGTCGACCACCGTGGTACGGCGGCGGCTGTTCCAGAACCAGACCGTGATGATGAGACCGACCAGGCCGGCCAGCATCAGCACGTAGCCCACCACGTTGATGTCCAGACCGCTGATGTCGGCGTTGACGGCGAACGCGAGGATCGCCCCCAACGCGAGAAGGAAGATGCTTCCGCCGATGCCCATCGAGGACCTCCCTGGCTCGTGGCTGCCGCACCGAGCCGCGGCAATACGTCGATGAGGGTGTCTACCCAGCCGCGTGAATCCTCAATCAGGCATGCTCATGTCATGACCGCGCGAAAGCTCGTCCTGCTCCGCCACGCCAAAGCCGAGACCCCCGGTGAGCTGCCCGACTTCGAGCGGCAGCTGACCGATCGCGGCCGGGCTGACGCCGGTGCCGCCGGCGCCTGGCTGGCCGCCCAGAACCTGAGCCCCGACCTGGTGCTCTGCTCGTCCGCGACCCGTACGAGGCAGACCTGGCACGGGGTGGCGGTGGCGCTGCCCCAGGCCGCCCCGGAGGCCGAGGCGCCCGAGGTCCGCTACGAGGACGGCCTCTACCACGGTGGCCGTACGGAGGTCGTCGACCTGCTGCGGGCCGTACCGGAATCCGTCGAGACCGTCCTGGTGATCGGGCACAACCCGACCATCTCGGACGTCTCGCTGCTGTTGCGCCCGGACTCGGGCGCTTCGGCGACCGAGGGCCTGAAGACGGCGGGCATCGCCGTCCACGAGGTCGACGACTGGTCGGCGACGGAGCCGGGCTCGATGCCGCTGATCGCGGAGCACACGGCCCGCGGCTGAGGACACGAAAAACCGGCGGACGCCCTTGTCCGCCGGTTTTCCGTCTTCAGGAGAGCACGAAGTCTCAGAACGCCTCTTCGGGCAGGTCCATCAGGTCGAGCGTGGTGTTCTCGATGATCCGGCGGTCAGCGCCGATGCGGGGCAGCACCTCGCGGGCGAAGAACCGGGCCGCGGCGATCTTGCCCTCGTAGAACGCCTTGTCGGCGGCGCTCAGCTCGGAACCGAGCCGCTTGAGGGCCACCTCGGCGCCGCGCAGCAGCAGCCAGGAGACGACGACGTCGCCGAGCGCGAGCAGCACCCGCCGCGAGGTCAGGCCGACCCGGTACAGCTCACGGGTGTCGCCGCCCTGGACCGCCTGCAGCCAGCCCATCTGCACGCCGAGGATGGCCTGCAGCTCGGTCAGCGCCTTGCCCAGCGCGAGCCGCTCCTCCTTGAGCTGACCGTTGCCGGCCTCGCTCTCGACGAAGCCCTGCATCTCGGAGGCCACGGTCGCCAGCCCCACGCCCTGGTCCTTCACGATCTTGCGGAAGATCAGGTCCAGGCTCTGGATCGCGGTCGTGCCCTCGTACAGGGTGTCGATCTTGGCGTCGCGGACGTACTGCTCGAGCGGGTAGTCCTGCAGGAAGCCCGAGCCGCCGAAGGTCTGCAGCGACTCGTGGCCGAGCAGTTCGTACGCCCGCTCCGAGCCGACGCCCTTGACCAGGGGAAGCAGGAGGTCGTTGACCCTGCTCGCGGTCTTCGCGGCCTCGGTGTCGCCGGCCGCCTCGGCGATGTACACCTTGTCCTGCCAGGTGGCGGTGTAGATGACCAGGGACCGCAGACCCTCCGCGTACGCCTTCTGCAGCATCAGCGAGCGGCGTACGTCCGGGTGGTGGGTGATGGTGACGCGCGGGGCCGCCTTGTTCGAGTTCTGCACGAGGTCGGCGCCCTGAACGCGGTTCTTCGCGTACTCCAGCGCGTTGAGGTAGCCCGTCGACAGGGTGGCGATCGCCTTGGTGCCGACCATCATGCGGGCGTACTCGATGATCATGAACATCTGCCGGATGCCCTGGTGCACGTCGCCGAGCAGCCAGCCCTTGGCCGGGGTGCCGTGCTCGCCGAAGGTCATCTCGCAGGTGTTGGAGACCTTGAGGCCCATCTTGTGCTCGACGTTCGTGGCGTAGACGCCGTTGCGCTCGCCCAGCTCGCCGGTCTCCGGGTCGAAGTGGAACTTCGGCACGATGAACAGCGACAGGCCCTTGGTGCCCGGGCCGCCCACGCCCTCGACGCCCACGGGACGCGCGAGCACGTAGTGGATGATGTTGTCGGTGAGGTCGTGCTCACCCGAGGTGATGAAGCGCTTGACGCCCTCGATGTGCCAGGAGCCGTCGGGCTGCGGGATGGCCCGGGTGCGGCCGGCGCCGACGTCGGAGCCCGCGTCGGGCTCGGTGAGGACCATGGTCGAGCCCCACTGCTTCTCGACGAAGAGCTTGGCCCACTTCTTCTGCTCCGGGGTGCCCTCGACGTGCACGACGTGCGCGAAGGAGGGGCCGGACGAGTACATCCACACCGGGGCGTTGGCGCCCAGGATCTGCTCCGCGATGGCCCACCACATGGCCCGCGGGGCGAGCGTGCCGCCGAGGGCCTCAGGCAGGTCGAGACGCCAGAACTCGGAGGCCATGAACGCGGCGTACGACTTCTTGAAGGAATCGGGCAGCGGCGCGGTGTGCGTCGCCGGGTCGAACCGCGGCGGGTTGCGATCCGCGTCGGTGTAGCTGGCCGCGAGGTCCTCCCGGGCGAGCCGGTTCACCTCGGCGAGCACGTCGCGCGCCGTGTCGGCGTCGATGCCGTCGAACGGCGCCTGGCCGAAGGCGCGATCCGCCCCGAAGACCTCGAAGAGGTTGAACTCGAGGTCGCGCAGGTTGCTCTTGTAGTGAGTCATGAAGTCTGGCCCCGATCTCCGGACGCGAGTTACCCGTCAGTAACCACCACTGTATTACCCATCGGTAGGGACCGACAAGTCACCAGTCGAAACCCGGTTTGTGCGGCGTCTGGGGGGCCAAACCCCTCCGATCGGGTGGGAAAACACACAGCCGTTCGGACATTTGCAAGCCGCCGCGCCGCGGGCACGTATCGACGTGTGCGCCGCCTCGTTGCTTCGTGTGTACGCGCAGGACGTACGCAGACCCGGGGAGGTCACTCATGTTCGCGACGATCAAGAGTTTGATTCCGGAGCCGCGTCAGGCGGACCAGCCGCGCCACTACGTAGGCCGGCACCGGCAGCCGGAGACCGTCGCTGCCCGCGCCGCGGTGCCGGTGATCCCGGTTCCGGCCCCGGGACCGGACGCCGAGACGGCCGAGCCCGCAGCGGCTGCGCAAGCGCCGACGACGCCGGCCGGGCCGGAGCCGACCAGGTCCGAGACGAAGGCCTAGCTGCCGGCCGCGCCGACTTCCCAGCTCGGCATGGGTACGACCGGCCCGCCGTCGGGTCCGGCGTACTCCAGCAGGACCAGCGCGATGTCGTCCTCGAGCCGGCCGTGCACCCAGTCGACCAGGGCCGTCTCCAGCGAGGCCAGGCCGTCGCCGACCGTGCCGTGCCCGAGCAGCCGCCACGCGCGGTCGGTGGTCGGGAAGAACTCGCCGTCGCGGCGGGCCTCGCCCAGCCCGTCGGTGAAGAGCAGGAGCCGGTCCCCCGGCTCCAGCCGCTCCACCCGGGGCCGGGCGACCGGCATGAACCCCAGCGGGGGCGCGGGCGCGGGCGGGTCCAGGGCGATCACCTGGCCGCGGCGCAGCAGCAGCGGGGCCGGATGTCCACAGTTGACGATCGTCAGCGTGCCGCCGCGCTCCTCCACGAGAGCGGCGGTCACGAAGTCCTCGTCGCCCACGCTGCGGGCCACCGCCCGGTCCAGGTCGGCCACGATCGTGCGCAGGTCGGACCGCTCGTACGCGACATGCCGGTACGAGCCGAGGACGATGCTGGCCAGGCGTACGGCGTCGAGGCCCTTGCCCCGCACGTCGCCGATGATGATGCGGACCCCGTACGGCGTGTCCAGGGCCTCGTAGAGGTCTCCACCGATGTCCGCGGCGGCCGACGCGGAGATGTAGCGACCGGCCACCGCGAGCGAGCCGACCTGCGGGCCCAGCGGGCGCAGCACCGCCTGCTGGGCCACCGCGGCGAGCCGCAGCAGCTCGGCGATCCGGTGCGCCTGGCGCTCCCGGATCGTCGCCACCGCGGCGGCGATGCCGGTGGCCAGCACGATGCCCAGAACGTTGATCATGTCGACCGAACCGAAGGTGCGGTCCCCGGTCGCGAACACGGTGCCCGCGGCGGCCGCGAGGGCCCCGACGGCGAGCACGGTCGGCCAGTAGGCGAAGACCGCGGCGAGGAACGGCACGGCCGCGAAGAGCCCGACGTAGTTCGCCTCGGCGCCGTCGGACAGCTCGAGCCCGGCGACGGCCGCGAGCAGCACGAGGGCCGCGCCGAGACCGGCGCGGGAACCAGGACTGAGCGGGACGCGGCCCGACGGCGACTTAGGCATGAGTACGCCGAACAGCATGCCTGATGGACACCAGCGGCTGCATCAACTTGGCCGCTAATCTCGGGCGGGTTCTGACCGGCCGGCCGGGAGGTGCTATGGCGCCGGTGACACGATGTCGATGTGCCATCAGATCTGCGTGACCTGCTGCGGGCCGAGTTCCGCTGGACCGAGCCGGAGCCGGGCAGCGATCTGCTCGTCAGCGACCGCTCGGGGTGGTGGCGTGACCCACGGATCCTCGCCGGTCTCGGGCCCGGCCTGGCCGGCCTGTTCCCCGACGCCGCGCCCACGGTCGTCGTCTCGCCGGAGGTCACCGGGTTCCTCGTGGGCCCGCTGGTGGCCCGGGCGCTCCGGGCGGGGTTCGCAGAGGCGTACCGGATGGGTGCCCGCCGGCCCATCGCCGAGCCGATGACCTGGGCCGACGTCCCGGCCGATCACCGCGGGGACGCGCAGCGGCTGGGCGTACGCACCCGCCTGATCGGTCCGGCCGACCGCGTCCTGGTGGTGGACGATTGGGCCGTGACCGGCGCCCAGGCCCGCGGCCTGTACGCCCTGATGAGCACGCTCGGCGCGGCTGTCGTGGGCACGGCCGTGATCGTGAACGAATGTCCGGCTGAGGTAGCGGCCGAGCTGGGCATCAGGGGCCTGCTCACCGGAGCCGATCTGAGCTGAGTACCCGGCCCCGCCTAGGTAGCGCTACTCAGGAACACGCCGCGGAGCCTCACAAGGATGGTCCGCATGACCAGATTCCTCTTCGGTAACTGGATAACGCGCATCTATGCCTTCGCCGTCGCGACCAGCGCGGTGATCCTGCTCGGCGGCAACCTCGCCACCGGCGACCACGAGCCGTCCGCCGCGGCGGCCTACCTGATCGGCCTCACCGCGCCCGTCTCGGTGATCTTCGCGCCGGTCTTCCTGCTCGGCGACGGCTGGCTCGCCATCGCGATGCTGTGGCTGAGCGTGGCGGCGGGCGTCCTGCTCAACACCCTGCTCATCAACATGATCGTCGGCCAGGCCGGAAAGCTCCGCCCGCAGCGCCTGCAGTGACCGTCCAAAGTGTCATTCCACTCCCCTAGAGTGAGTCCCGCCAGATCGGCACTCATGAATACGGGGCGAAGCCAGGACCACACACGTACGCCGCTGCGCCGCGCTCGCGTTCGCGTCCCTCGCGGCCGCCGCCGGAGCCTTCCCGGCTCCCGGAGCCGCACACGCCCAGCCCGTCACGTCCGGCACCTTCACCCTCTCCGGCGACCCCGGCGACTACATCTCGCAGGGCCGGGACTGGAGCTACAGCACCGAAGCCGGCGACCGGCTCACTCGATCAGGCGGGGCGCTTCCAGGTGGCCAGCACGCCGCGGGTGGGCTTCCAGCCGGTCGCCGCGTACTCGGCGAGGCCGCGCTGCACGTACGGGTCCTGCGCGATCAGATCCCGGGCCTCCTGCTCGGAGTCCACATCGAACAGGATCACGCCGCCCACCGGCGGCTCCTGCCGGCCGGCGGAGACGACGAGCCCCTGCTCCTCCAGGCCGGCGACGAACGCCAGGTGGTCGTCGCGAGCCTTGTCCACCTCGTCGAGCGGCGCCAGGTAGGTCGAGATCATCAGGTACACGTGGTGTTCCTCTCAGGCGGGAAGCTCGCGGCAATCGTACGATCCGAAGGATGAACGACATCGGGCGCTTCGGACTCTGGACCAGCGGCCGGCACTGGCCGGCCGACGCCGCGGCCGTCGCCGAGGCGGCAGCTGAGATCGAGAACCTCGGGTACGGGTCGCTCTGGATCGGTGGCAGCCCGGCGGACGACCTGGCCCTGCCCTTCGCGGCCCTCGCGGCGACCGCGCGGCTCGTCGTCGGCACGAGCATCGTGGACATCTGGCGCAGCGATCCGAAGACCCTGTCAGCCAGCACGGCACGCCTGCGCGACGGCTTCCCCGGCCGGTTCTACCTGGGCCTCGGCATGGGTCACGCACCGGCGGTCGAAGCCACCGGCCAGCAGTACGTACGCCCGCTGAGCAAGCTCCGCTCGTTCCTCGCCGAACTCGAAGACGTCCCGGCCGGCGAACGCATGCTGGCGGCGCTGGGCCCGAAGGCGCTGGAGCTGGCGTCGACCTCGGCGGCGGGCGCACTGCCGTACCTCGTGCCGGCCGCCCACACGGCCGACGCCCGCCGGATCCTCGGCCCGGACAAGCTCCTCATCCCCGAGCAGAAGATCTTCCTCGGCACCGACCCGGCAACCGCCCGCACCGCGGGCCGGCGCGGCACGGCCATCTACCTCAACCTGCCCAACTACACCAACAACCTGCGCCGGTACGGCCTCACGGACGAGGACTTCGCCGGCGAGGGCAGCGACCGCTGGGTGGACACGCTGGTCGCGTGGGGCGACGCCGAGACGGTACGGGCCCGCGTGGAGGAACACTTCACGGCCGGAGCGGACCACGTGGCGCTGCAGGTGCTGTCGGCGGATCCGGCGCCGCAGCTGCCGATGGCGGAGATCCGGGCGGCCGCCCAGGTCTTCCTGTCCTGAGCTCGCGTCCGCTTTTCCTCGCGGGCCCGCCCACTCTCCTTGGCGGACTTCGCCGCCCCTTTCAGCCGGCGCGCCTGCTGTCTTCGCCGGCTTTCGTCGGCGTTCTCAGCTGGTCGGCCAGGTGCGGAAGTTGTGCGAGCTGCGGCTCGGCGTGGGGCCGCGCTGGCCCTGGTAGCGGGAGCCGTAGACCGCTGAACCGTACGGGTGCTCCGCCGGGCTCGACAGCCGGAAGATGCACAGCTGGCCGATCTTCATGCCGGGCCACAGCTTGATCGGCAGATTGGCCACGTTGGACAGCTCCAGCGTGACGTGCCCCGAGAACCCGGGGTCGATGAAGCCCGCCGTCGAGTGGGTGAGCAGTCCGAGACGCCCGAGGCTGCTCTTGCCTTCGAGCCGGCCGGCCAGCTGGTCGCCCAGCGTGATCACCTCGAGCGTCGAGGCGAGCACGAACTCGCCCGGGTGCAGCACGAACGGCTCGCCGTCGGCGACCTCGACCTGCGCGGTCAGGTCGTCCTGCTGCTCGGCCGGGTCGATGTGGGTGTACAGGTGGTTGTTGAACACCCGGAAGAAGCGGTCCAGCCGCACATCGATGCTGGACGGCTGCATCAGCTCGGGCTCGAACGGCTCGAGCGCGAGGTTGGCCGACTTGATCTCGGAGACCAGGTCACGGTCGGAGAGCAGCATCGGGACACCATACCGATCAGGGCATCTCCGCTTGCGGCCTGGTCACCACCCGACACGCCCGCTGTCGGCAGCCCCGTGTGCCTCCGTCTGCCTTCCCCTGGCTCTCGGTGAATCCCTTTTCAGTGAACCCCCGCGCAGTGAGTGGCCACCTCAGCACCCGCTGTGACCAGGCCTTCCGCACGTCACCCGATCCGTGCTTTCTGGCGCGTCGAGTGGTCTTCTCGTACATATGTTCGATACGATGTCGCCATGGCTTCCTGGTCCGAATTCGCCGCCGCCGAGCCCGACCTGGCCGCGGCCGTCCGCGCACTGCTCCAGCAGTACGGCCCTGGCATGGGCTACCTCGCCACCGTGCGCGCCGACGGCGGCCCGCGCGTGCACCCGGTCTCGCCGGTGATCACCGACAAGGGCCTCTACTGCTTCGTGGTCGACTCGGCCAAACGCCGCGACCTCGAACGCGACGGGCGCTACGCCCTCCACTCCTACCCACCCGAGGAAAGCGACGACGAGGCGTACGTAACCGGCCACGCCCACCTCGTCACCGACCAGACAGTCGTCGCCCAGCTCGCCGACGCCCTCCGCGCCTCCCCCCGAGTCGACTGGCGCCTCTTCGAATTCACCATCGAAACGGCCATGCTCCGCCGCCACGGCCCAGCCGGCGCCCTCCCGCTCGCCATGAGCCTCCGCTACCCGCCCATCACCCTCACGTGGCGCGACCCAACCCTGGGCTTATCCACCCCAACCCCAGCGGCACCGCTCCGCGAGTCAGCGGCCACGGTCACCCTCACCACCCCCACCCGACGCCCCGACCGCGACCAGGACCGCCCCACCGCCGCCCCCAACCCACCGCGCCCACCCCACACCGCCGACCTCAACCCCCGCAGCGCCCCACTCGGCATCCGCCTCCAAGACCTAGCCACGGCCACCACCAGTTCGTAGGCGCCGGCCGGACACCGCAACCTGCGTACGCGGGGCGCTGCCAGGCCTGGAGGGAGCTGGGCCGCGCCACGTCCGCCGGCGCCTACTTCTCGCCACGCCCCCTTCGGGGGGCCGGCCCCTCGCGGGGCATCACCGCCGCGGATCTCGCGAGGGGTTGACTGCTCCGCGCTGCGGGGCCAGATCGCCCGCGCCCCGCGGGGCGACATCGCCACGCGCTGCAGGCGACACCGTTGCACACTTGCGGGGCGGCCCCGCCACAACGCCCGTCGATCGGGTACAGTGGGGCCGCCCGCGGGTGTAGTTCAATGGCAGAACATCAGCTTCCCAAGCTGACAGTGCGGGTTCGATTCCCGTCACCCGCTCCACGCAAAGGCCCAGGCCAGGGACGAGATCCCGGTCCTGGGCCTTCGTCTTTCTAAGCCACGGCCGGCGCTTGGGCCATCCATGGCCGATGTCGACCCGCGAGGCGGGCGGTGCGAGTCGGCGCGGGCGCCAACGTCGTGGCGGCCTGTTCCTCGATCGCCGCGGGTCGACACCACCCTGTCGTTGTACGGCGCGCTGCGCCGCAACTGTGTCCGTTCATCGGTGCCAACACCATTCGCGTGTTGAAATAGCGATCATGGCGGCGGCCCCATTCGTCACCTTCCTGCGTTAGTGCTCCCACCGGCACTGCGCTCGAACAGGCTCACCGAGCGCACCAGCACCACGGGCCGGTGCACCACCGCCGGTATGCGTCCCGGAGACACTCGGCCGGACAGGTCACACGGGCGGTTCCGGCAAAGCGCTAATCGCATCCAAGCCCCGCCCGAACAACGAAAGAGACGAGCAAGAGTGAAACAAGCCATGGGGTCTTGCGGTCACGCCTGGGTGTGGACGACGTCCAGACTGACCGGTGACTGAAGTGCCAAGAACGAACGGAGGTCCGGCCGGCAACCGCCTTACCCGGATACCGCTGCTGGTGCGAGCGATCATCGCAGTTCTCCTGATGGTGGTTGGCGAGTTCTTCGCCACCGCCTCCAGCGTCGCAGCGTCGTGGCAGTACGACGGCGGCATTTTCTCTGATCATCCTTGGCAGCTCTGGTTCGCCCTGTTCTGTGCATGCGTCGTGGCGTGCCTCGCCGTACCCAGCATCGCCTGGTGGCTCCTGCTACCTCGCGTCCGCTGGGTCGGACCCGCCATACTGTTGACTCTCCAGGCGGCCTGGATCTCGTTTCTCGTTTACCAATACACAAAGCCGCCCTATTGATCCATAGCAGCGACGGCGGCGATGCCTGCAGACGACCGTCCTGGGGGGCGCTGGCAGCAGGCTGGTGGACGCGTCTGATGGCGGGAGCGTTTCCTTGGCGCATAGCGCGCGCTCCGCGAAGACGCCGTCGCGCCACACCGTGCGCATGCGGTCCGTACGGTCGCTGCCGGTGCCCGAGCTGCCCAGGCCGACCCAGCCGACGAGGATTTCGTCGCCGCCCGCGGCGAGCAGCGCCGTGTCCAGGACGATGTCGCCGGGGGGCGACATGGAAGACGTCCGGCGCGACGTCGGTCACCCGGGCGAGGCAGGAGGGGCCCAAGGTCAGGGGGACCGGCAGGCCTCCGCGGTTGCCCTTCACCACCGTTTACGTGTACGCCGGGACGTGCGCGGCCAGGGCGCCGTTGCTGCCCGAGTTGAGCGAGTAGCAGCCGGCCGCCTGGGCCGGCGTCTGCACTGTCGTTTACGGTCGTCGGCGCCCGTCGCCGGGGTTTATGGTGGTTCGGTGAAGCCCGAGGAGCTCAAGCACCTGCGGCGGGCGCGGGACCTGATCGACCGGGAGTACGCGCGACCGCTCGACGTTCCCGCGCTGGCTCGGGCCGCGTACATGTCTCCGGCGCACTTCTCTCGGCAGTTCCGGGCCGCGTACGGGGAGTCGCCGTACAGCTATCTCATGACCCGGCGCATCGAGCGGGCCAAGACGCTTCTCCGGCGGGGTGACATGAGCGTCACCGACGTGTGCATGGCTGTGGGTTGTACGTCGCTCGGGTCGTTCAGTACGCGGTTCACGGAGCTCGTCGGGGAGAGCCCGAGCGCGTACCGGGCGCGGAACCACGATGAGCTCGCGCCGATCCCGGGGTGCTGGGCGAAACTCGTCACGCGGCCGAGCAGGTTTCGAGAAGCGCAGGTCAGCCCCGCCTCGTAGCGTTCCGGGCATGGACCTTTCGCTGAAGTACACGTTTCTGGAAGTGGACGACCACGAGGCCGCGCTGGCCTTCTACCGGGACGCCCTGGGCTTCGAGGTACGCCAGGACGTCTCCATGGAGGGCGCGCGCTGGCTGACCGTCGGGCCGCCGGCGCAGCCCGAGCTCGGCATCGTGCTGCAGACGGCGGGGGTGGCCCGGCCCGACGATGACGCCCGGGCGCTGCGCGAGCTGCTGGCCAAGGGGTCGCTGTCCGGGCTCGTCCTGGAGACCGACAGCGTCGACGAGACGTTCGAGTCGATCCGGGCGACCGGCGCCGAGGTGCTGCAGGAGCCGATGGACCAGCCGTACGGGACCCGGGACTGTGCGTTCCGGGACCCCGCAGGCAATCAGGTACGCATCAACCAGCGCGCCAAGGCTTAGGGCGCCGGGGCGAGGCACCACGCAGGTGACTCGCCCCGTGAACCGACCATCCGGGCGCGCCGGCTCAGGCCCCGGCGAGTGGCCGCGGGACCGGCGAAGCCCCCGGCGAGTGGTCGCCGGACCGGCGAAAGCCGCTCAGTCCTCGGTGATCGTCAGGACCAGTGGGCCACCGGGCAGCGAACGGCTGTCGGAGCGGTCCGCCATGTCCCAGTGGCTGCTCAGGCCCGCGGCGTCGTCCAGGCCGAAGCCCACGGTGTAGCGCCCCGGCTTGATGTCCCATGGCAGGTACACCCAGCTCGTCACCGTGCCGTCCTCGGCCTGGCTGGTGCCACCGAACGACTGAGAGGCCACCTCGCCGTCGGTGTCGTACAGGTAGACGCTGATGCCGTCGACCGGGGCCGTCTGCACCGCGGCCCGGATGGTCAGCGTCGGCGACCGATAACTCGCCTCGCTCGCCGTCAGCGTCGCCGGGTCGAGGCTCGCGCCGAGGACGACCGGGGCGGTGGTGCTCGGCAGGCGGTTCACGGTGAGGCCCGGGTCGGGCGCGGCGTACGCCGGGCCGTACAGCGCGACGGCGCCGCCGCCGTCGACGACCGCGATGCCCTCGACCCTGCACCGCTCGATCTGGCGGTACATGGTGACCGCGACCGCGATACGGCCGTCCTTGACGATCGGGTCGCCGGAGGCGTAGCACCCGCCGTACTCGAAGTCGACGCGGACGGCCGAGACGCCCTTGCGAGCTCCCGTCACCGACATGGACAGCTCCGTCTTCGCGGAGTCGCGCCAGTTGTCCACCGGGTTGGGGCTGATCGTGAAGTCGTCGGCCTGCACGGCCGCGTTCGACGTCACCGTGATCGACGGCGCGGTCGGGTTCTTGTACGTCGTCTGCCCGCCGGCGTTGTTCTTCAGCACGAGCGACGCCACGCGCCAGCTACCGGCGGCCGCACCCGCGGGGAGGGTCACGCCGATCGAGCAGGGCATGTACGTGCCGTCGCGGTCGCCGCCGCTGACGGAGCCGCAGCGGAATCCGGTGCTGTAGTCCTCACGCTCCCATGTGAACGGGGTCGTGACACTCTGGCCGCCGGGACCGGCCAGCTTGATCGTGCCCTTCCAGAAGCCCGACTGTCCGTCCTGGACGGTGAAGTCGTAGAGGGCGGTGGCCGAGCGGTCACCCACATAGAGGTACGGCTTCCGCAAACCGCCGAGGCTGATGGAGTCCACCGTCGGGCCGGACGAGTCGATCAGCGTACGGGCGCTGAACGCGTACCCGAAGGACTTCAGCCGGGCACCGGAGACAGCGGCCGACGCATCGTCGGAGTCCATCGTCAGCTTGGTGACCTCCCAGGTCGTCGTGGCGGCGTCGGAATACCGCCGGACCGGGAGGTGGAACTGGTACGTCGACTCCTGCGGTGTACCGGAGACGTATCCGGCGTCGCTGCAGCAGGTCTGGCCGTATTCGTAGCGTGCCACCCAGTCGTGTCCGACGAGCGCGCCGGTCACGGAGCTGCGCATGCGCATCGTCACGGTGCCGCGCACGGACTCGGCATCGGGGTCCGTGTTCGTGACCGTCCAGGTCAGCTTGTTGGCGGCGTAGTCCGTGGTGACGTCCACCGAGGACTGTTCCCACGACAGGGCGGACAGGGCGAGCTGGGGAGCCGCGGCCTGGGCGACCGTGGATCCGACGACCGTGGCGGACGCCGCCAGGGCAAGGGTCAGTGCCCCGCGGAGCAGTCCGCGGGGAGCGCGAAGAAACATGAGCGTTTCTTACCATCGCGCCGGCTTTCCGGCTGCCCCGTTCCGGTCACCTCAGCCGATGGTCAGGAAGACGTTGTCGATCTGGCCCGCGTACTGATCGTTGCCGTTGTTGGCGCCCTTGCCGCCGACCCGCAGCGGCTCGGCGTTGGCGATCGACAGGTTCGCCGGCACCGGTACGGAGGCGCGTTCCGTGCCGTCGATGCTCAGCGTCAGGCGGTTGCCCGTACGCGTGCAGAGCAGGTCGTGCCACGCCCCGTCGGCCACGTCGGCCCGGGGTTCGGCGCGGTAGATGCGCGTACGGCTGGCGATGACGCAGCTGGGGTGGCCCTCGCGATGGTCCACCTGGAGTTTGAACTGGCTGACGCCGCCGACCGAATAGCCCTTCTGGACGACGTTCGCGCCGTCCGCCAGGTCACCGTGGGTCATGAGGATCGAGGCGCCGTACTGCAGGGGGCGGGTTCCGGGGTTGAGGCTGTCGTCGCGGGTGCCCTCGAGGATCGCCCGCGGGCAGTCGCGCTCGCGCGGCAGGGTGCACCGGGCCGGGTATTGGACGGCAAGACCCGGGCCCTGGGGTACGAGGCTGAGCGTTCCGCCGTTCTGGCTCAGGGCGCGCAGTTCGAAGCCACCGTGGACGTCCGTGATCGGCTCGGTCACCCCGCCGTCGAACGTGTAGCGGACGGTGACCGGCGCGGCCGCCACGCCGATGCGGCCGGGCTCGGGAGGCGCTTCGAAGCCGAAGTCGGCGGGGGGCAGCACGCCGCCCGACGCGCGGGGCAGCACCAGCGGCGTGAGGCGGGGCGCGGCGTCGCTGCGCTGGGCGAAGTGAGCGGCGACCAGCAGGCCGGCACCGAGGACGGCGGTGGCCGCCAGCGCGCCGACGGGAGTGAACCAGGACCGGCGGGTGTCGAACATGCGGCTATTGTCCGGACCGGGCCGCTGACTTCCGCCGCTCAAACTCCGAGAGAGCGCAAAAGTGCGGTAAAACACCCCGAAAGGGGTCGGTCGAACGGGTCCACTAGCTCGCGGGTCGCGCGGCCGGCTCGCCCACGACGGCGTGCAGCACGTCGTCCAGCGCGATCACCCCCAGCGGCCGCCGGCCCTCGCTGACCAGCACGATGTGCCGCCGGTCGCGGCGCATGGTCAGCAGCAGGTCGGCGAGGTTGCGGTCCGGCGGGACCACGGCGAGCGGGCGGATGATCTCCGCCGGGATGGGGAGGCGGCGCTGCGCGCCTTCATAACCCAGGACATCTTTGACGTGTACGAAGCCCAGCACGCGCCGCGACTCGCGTTGCACGACCGGGAACCGGGACCGTCCGCTGCGGGTGGACAGCGCCTCGATGGTGGCCGGGGACGCGTCGTCCGCGACGGTTGTCACGCCCGACCAGGGGCGCAGGGTGTCCGCCGCGGTCCTCTCGTTGAGGCCGAGGGCGGCGTGGATGCGTTCGTACTGTTCGGTGCCGAGCAGGCCCTCCGAGCGGGCCTGGGTGACCATGCCGGCCAGTTCCTCCGCCGTGAAGACCGTCTTCACCGCGTCCGTCGCCTCGACCTTCCACAGGCCGAGGACCGTACGCGCCGCCCAGCGCATAGCCGTCAGGACCGGGCGGGTCGCCGTGCAGAAAGCCAGCATGAACGGGCCGAGGATGAGCGCGGAGCGTTCGGGCCCGGCCAGCGTGATGTTCTTCGGGACCATCTCGCCGACCACCGTGTGCAGGAAGACGACGATGCCCAGCGCGACCACCAAGGAGACCGGGTGGACCGCGCCCTGGGGCAGGTGGGCCGCGGCGAACGGGCCCTCGAGCAGGTGGGCCACCGCCGGCTCGGCGATCGCGCCGAGGCCGAGGGAGCAGATCGTGATGCCCAGCTGCGCCCCGGCGATCATGAGCGGGATCTGGTTCATCGCGGACAGCGCCCAGCGGGCCCGGCGCGAGGTCGCGGCGAGCGGTTCCAGGGCCGTACGCCGCGACGCGATCAGCGCGAACTCGCCGCCGACGAACACCGCGTTGCCGAGCAGCAGCGCCACGGTCACGAAGAGCTCAGTCATCGGCCGGCTCCGGCGGTGCCACGACGCGTACCTGTTCGACGCGGTGCCGGTCGACCTCCATGACGGTGAACTCCCAGCCTTCCTCCTCGAGGGACTCGCCCGGCACCGGGATGTGACCGAGCCGGGCGAGCAGGAACCCGGCGAGGGTCTCGTACGGGCCCTCCGGCAGCCGGAAGCCGGTCTGCTCCACCACCTCGTCCTCGCGCAGCAGCCCGTCGACCAGGAACGTCCGGCCGCCGTCGGGGGCCGTCAGCTCCTGGCTGCCCGCCTCGGTGACGTCCAGGTCGTACTCGTCGGCGATCTCACCGACCAGCTCCTCGATGAGGTCCTCGACGGTGACGACGCCGTCCGTGCCGCCGTACTCGTCGACGACGATGGCCAGGTCGGCGTCGGCTTCGCGCAGCGCGGCGAGGACCTTGTCGAGGCCCAGGCTCTCCGGGACGTAGATCGGTTCACGGGCCACCGCGGACACCGGTGTGGAGGCGCGGCGGTCCGGTGGCACGCCGAGCGCGTCCGGCACCCCGACGACGCCCATGACGAGGTCGAGCGTCGACTCGTACACGGGGAAGCGGGTGTGTCCGGTCTCCCGCGCGACCGTGATCAGGTCCGCGACGCTCGCGGTGGTCTTGAGCCCGACCACGTCGACGCGCGGCGTCATCGCCTTGGCCGCGCGTTTCTCGCCGAAGCGGATCGTGCGGCGCAGCAGCGTCGCCGTCTCGGCCGGCAGCGCGCCGGCGCGGGCGCTGATCGCGGCGAGCAGGCCCAGCTCCTCGGGGGAACGCGCGCTGGCGAGCTCCTCCTGCGGCTCGATGCCGAGCCGGCGGACCAGCCAGTTGGCGGAGCCGTTCAGCGCGCCGATGAGCCAGCCGAACAGCTTCGAGAAGGTACGCAGCGGGGCCGCGGTCGCGAGGGCGACCCGCATCGGGCGGGCCAGGGCCGCGTTCTTGGGTACGAGCTCACCGAACAGCATCGACAGTACGGTGGCCAGCACGAGCGCGAGCAGATGCGTCATCGTCTCGGTGTGCCGGCCGGCGACGGGCTCGATGATCGGCGTGAACAGCCGGGACAGCGCAGGCTCGGCCAGGTAGCCGGTCAGCAGCGTGGTCAGCGTGATGCCGAGCTGCGTACCGGAGAGCTGGAAGGACAGCTCGTGCAGGGCGTGCCGCACCGTCCGGGCCCGGCGGTCGCCGCCGTCGGCCCGCTTGTCGATCTCGGCCCGGTCGACGGTGACCAGCCCGAACTCGGCGGCGACGAAGAACGCGTTGCCCGCGGTGAGCAACGCGAAGGCCGCCAGCGGGAGCACCGCGGTCAGGAGCAGGCCGTCCATGATCGGTTCACCTCGGCCCTCATTGTGCCGGAACCGGGCATCCGGCACATGCGCGCGGTGGAGACCGCATCGCCGCGGACGAGCGGCGCCGCCCCGGAGCGCGTCGAGCCCGCCGCCGAGACCGAGGCCCGGCAGCGGCTCGTCGCGGCCGTGTCGGTGGCGGCCGCGTCCTAGGCCGGCGCCTTGTCGCCCTTGATGCTGCGCAGCAGGACGCTGGCCACGTCGACGACCTCGACGTTGTCCTGCTCGCCCTTGCCGGTGACGCCGTCGCCGATCATCGTGTAGCAGAACGGGCAGCCGACCGCGATGGTCTTCGCGCCGGTCGCGAGGGCCTCCTCGGTGCGTTCCACGTTGATCCGCTTGCCGATCTTCTCCTCCATCCACATGCGCGCGCCGCCGGCGCCGCAGCAGAAGGAGCGCTCGGAGTTGCGCGGCATCTCCACGACGTTCGCGGCCGCGCCGAGCACCTCTCGCGGGGCCTCGAAGACCCGGTTGTGGCGGCCGAGGTAGCAGGGGTCGTGGTAGGTGACGTCGCCCTCGATCGGCTGCACCGGGGTCAGCTTGCCCTCGGCGACCAGGTGCTGCAGCAGCTGGGTGTGGTGCACGACCTCGACCTTGAGGCCCAGCTGCTCGTACTCGTTGCCGAGCGTGTTGAAGCAGTGCGGGCAGGTGGCGACGATCTTCTTGACGTTCGCCTCGGTCAGCGTCTCGACGTTCTGCTGCGCGAGCATCTGGAAGACGAACTCGTTGCCGATGCGCCGGGCCGGGTCGCCGGTGCAGGTCTCGCCCTCGCCGAGGATCGCGAAGTCGACGCCGGCCTCGTGCAGCAGCGTGGCCACCGCCCGGGTGGTCTTCTTCGCCCGGTCCTCGAACGCGCCGGCGCAGCCCACCCAGAACAGGTACTCGAAGTCGTCCTCGCCGACCCGCTTGATCTCGAAGTCGAGGCCCTTGGTCCAGTCCTCGCGGGTGTTCTGCGGCGCGCCCCAGGGGTTGCCTTTGTTCTCCAGGTTGCGCAGCATGACGCCGGCCTCGGCGGGGAAGCTCGACTCGATGAGCACCTGGTATCGGCGCATGTCGACGATGTGGTCGACGTGCTCGATGTCGACCGGGCACTGCTCGACGCAGGCGCCGCAGGTGGTGCAGCTCCAGAGCACGTCCGGGTCGATGACGCCGTTCTCGGCCTCGGTGCCGATCAGCGGCCGGTCGGCCTCCGCGAGCGCCAGGACGTCGACGCCCTTCAGCTGCTCCTCGGTCGCCTTCTCCTCACCGGTGAGGTCCTTGCCAGCGCCGGCCAGCAGGTACGGCGCCTTCGCGTACGCGTGATCGCGCAGCGACAGCACCAGGAGCTTGGGCGACAGCGGCTTCGCCGTGTTCCAGGCCGGGCACTGCGACTGGCAGCGGCCGCACTCCGTACAGGTGGAGAAGTCCAGCAGGCCCTTCCAGGTGAACTGCTCGACCTGGGCGACGCCGAACTGGTCCTTCTCGGGATCGGCCTCCTCGAAGTCCAGCGGTTTGCCGTCGCTCATCATCGGCCGCAGCGGGCCCAGGCCCGACCCGGCCGGCTTCTCCGGGTTGCGCTTGAAGAAGATGTTGAAGAACGCCAGGAAGCGGTGCCAGGCCACGCCCATCGTCACGTTCAGCGAGATGGTGATCAGCCAGGCCATCGAGATGAGCAGCTTGACCAGGGCGACCCAGGTCGGGCCGTCCTCGGCGGCCGGGAGCAGCGCGCCGACGCCGTGGCTCACCGGGGTGGCCCACGCCGGGAACTCGAACGTGTCGTTGGCGACCTTGAACCCGCGGATCAGGAAGCCGCAGATCAGGACGCCGAGGATGACCGCCTCGACGAAGTAGCCCTGCCACATCGTCGAACCCAGGAACCGGCTCCGCTTCGCCCGCCGGTCGCGCTGCCGCTTGTAGATCAGGTACAGGATGCCGAGCAGGCCGAGGACCGCGATCCACTCGGTGACCAGGCCGTACACGGTCCAGTGCCCGACGATCGGCAGGCCGCCCGCGGGGTCGACGACCTCGAAGTAGGCCTCCACGACCAGCAGGAACAGGATCATGAATGAGACCATCACGAACCAGTGCGCGGCGCCGATCGTGCTCCACTTCAGCATCCGGGTGTGCCCGAGGGTCTCGACCAGCATGGTCCTGGTCCGGGAGCCCTTGTTCTCGAACCGCTCCGGCGCCGGCTGACCCTGACGGATCACCGCGGTCATCGTCATGACGGCACGCACCGCGAGGACGACCGCTACGAGCGTGACGGCGCCCGCCAGGACGGTGGCGACGATCTGCGCGATGCCCATCTGCGTTGTGCCTCCTCGGTCGGGGTGGCGACCATGTTACCCACGAGTAATCAGTGCGCGTGCGGGAGATCGCGGTTGGATTCGTCTCACCGACGACCGGGCCCGATCAGCCGAAAGCGCACCCCGCGGCCGGGAGGCCGGCAGGGTGCGCGGTCGGCGGATCAGACTCTACGGCCGGTTGCGCCCACGGGCATCGGTTACGGCCGCGAGCAGGGCAGAAGGGTACGGCGAAGCCTCAGCGGGCTGTCCCGCCACAGGCCTGACGGTCGCGCCCGGAAGCACCGGGCGCGGACCTGAGCCGTCCGTCAGCGCCAGCGCGACAGGATCGCCAGCGAGGCGACCATGCAGCCGAAGCCGACGAGCAGGTTCCAGTAGTGCCACGCCTCGACCGGGTACTGCTGCTCGGAGAGGTAGTACACGACCAGCCAGGCGATGCCGAAGATGATCAAGAAGACCGCCGTGGCGGGCAGCCACACCGGACTCGGCTTCTTGGACGCGGCCGTCGCGGCCGGACGGATGTCCGTCGGCGGCGTGTAGACCTTCTTCTTGCGAACCTGTGACTTCGGCACGGCGCTCTCCTGAGGGCAACAAGTGGTGAACAACCCACCCCTGAGCGGCTCCGGGGACCCCGAAAGCTGCCCGTGGCGAATACTGTTCGATAGCTAGCGTAGTCAAGACGGCGCGCGCACAGGCACCCGCCGGTGGGTTTTTCGGACAGCACGGGGAGGAAGACCGACGTGGAGTACACCACGGGGACGCCCTCGTGGCGACTTGTCATGCGCCGGGCCCTCGGCGGACTCCGGCCCCGGCGCCGCGGACAACGACAGCAGGGCTGGTCGGTGGGCGTACCGCTGATCGCCCTGGCCGCCGGACTCCTCTTCACCACCTCCGCCACCACCGCTGACGGCACGGCGCTGCGCGACGACCGGCGACCCCAGCTCGCTCAGCTCATCGCCGACAAACGCGAGCGTCTCGAGCAGCGGGAGAAGCAGGCCGCGGGGCTGCGTACGACGGTCGACCAGGACGCCGCGCGCCTCGCCGACGTGGACGGCCCGGTCAAGGAGGCCCGCGAGCGAGCCGACGCGATGCGCGAACCGGCCGGTTTCACCGCCCTGCACGGGCCCGGCATCACGGTCACCCTCAACGACTCCTCGCGGCGGCCCGCGAACTCCGGCGGGGACGTACCCCAGAACGACGATCTCGTCGTCCACCAGGGTGACGTCCAGGCGGTCGTGAACGCCCTCTGGGCAGGTGGGGCCGAGGCAATGTCGATCATGGATGTCCGCGTCATCTCGACCAGCGCGGTACGCTGTGTCGGCAACACGCTGCTGTTGCACGGCCAGGTTTTCTCGCCGCCATTCAAGATCACGGCGATTGGCGAACCCATGGCGATGCGCCGAGCGTTGGAGTCCGCAGAAGGAGTCCAGCAATTCCGGGCAGCGGTCGCCGACTTCGGCCTCGGCTACACGGAAACCGTCGAGAGGAACGTGACTGTGCGGGCGTACGACGGGTCGAGTGACCTCCGATCCGCCGAGGTCACGAAGTAATGGCAACGCCGGAGACGCCGGGCGGCACGCCGAACTCGGGCCGGCACCGCGCGCCCGACAGCGACGCGCAGACGGCGTTCATCCCCCGCGTCACGGACGCCACGCCGGGCGGGGTGCCGGGCGGGCCACTCGACCCGCCGGTCGGGCTGGGCAATCCGGCTTGGCCCTCGGCGACCGGTGCAGCGGTCCCGGCCCCGCCTTCCGCGCGGCCCCCGGCCCCGCCCTCCGCACAGCCCTCGGCCCCGCCCGCGCCGGCTCAGCCTTCGACGTCTCCCCGCGCCGCCGCGCCGATCCAGCCCTCGACGCCCCCTCGCGCCGCCGCGTCCATCCAGCCCTCGACGCCTCCCCGCGCCGCCGCGCCGATCCAGCCCTCGACGCCCCCTCGCGCCGCCGCGCCGATCCAGCCTTCGACGTCTCAGGTCGTGCCGCCGGCTGCGGCAGGGCCGGGGCGGCCGTCAGCGCCTGTCGCCGGCGGGGCAGCGGCGTCGGCTTCCGGGCTTCCGGTTTCGGGAGCCGGCGTGCCGGGCCAGCCTTCCGTCCCGGGCTCGCCGGCCTCTCCCGCGGGCGTGCCGGGCCGGCCGTCCGCCCCGGGCTCGCCGGCGCGGCCGGCCTCTCCCGCCGGCATGCCCGGAACGGACCCGGCGGTGGCCCGGGCCGCCGCTGCCGCGCGGGCTCGGTCGGATGCCGCTCCGGGTAGTCCCGGTGCGACGCCCGACGGCCCCGGCAACTTCGACTTCTTCGCGGCGGCCGCCGACGGTTCGGCGGTGCCGCAAAGCCCGGGCGTCCCGGCAAGCGCCGCCGGGGTGCCACTCAGCCGGCACGCTTCCGGACCCGCGGACAGCACCGGCCGCAGCGTCGGTACGCCCCCGCCGAGCGTGCCGGGTGCGGCCGTCCGGCAGGGTACCAGCGGCTTCGACACCCTCAACGAGGACGACCGGTGGCGCGGCGGGCGTCGCCGGGCACCGGAGGGCGGGACGGGGACCGGCTGGCAGAGCGGCACCGGCTCGACGAGCACCGGCTGGGACCACTCGGAGACCGGCGCGTGGATGAGCAACTCCGGCGTGGAGGCCGGCCGCGCCTCGAGCAGGCGGCACGCGGCCGAACACCACGCCGAGCCGGCCACCGGCACCAGCGCCTGGGAGGAGCTGGTCGAGCCGCAGTCCGGGGTCGACGAGGCGCCCCGGGGTCGCCGCGGACGCCGGAACGCGCCGGTCGCCCCGGAGCTCGCCAAGGCGCAGGATCCCTCCGCCACCGCTGTCATCCGTACCGCCGATGCGCCGACCGGGCTGCTGCCCGCCGTACGGAAGAAGACCCCGCCGCAGCCACCCGCCAAGCCGGCGCGGCCGCGCGGGAAAGAGGACGGGGTGGTCGGTGCGGCCTCCGTGGCCGCTGCCGCCGCGGCGGCGGAGCGGGAGCCGGTCGACGAGCCGGCCGAGGAGCCGAAGCCGAAGCGGGGCGAGAAGGTCGTCAAGCTGCGGCCCGAGCAGACCGGCGAGGGCTACAAGAGCGTGTATTCCGAGTTGACCCGCCCGACCCTCGGCTCGCGGATCCGCACCGGCGTCCGGTTCTCCGGCGAAGTGATGATCACGTTCGGGCTGATCATCCTGCTGTTCGCCGGGTACGAGGTGTTCGGCAACTCGGCGAAGGTCCAGGACGAGCAGGACACCCTGGCCGACCAGCTCGACCAGGAGTGGAACGATCCCACGGTCGCGCCCAGCGCCGGGCCGACGAAGGCCGCGCCCGCCGCGCCGGGCAAGAACCTCGTCGGGCGGCTCTACATCCCGAAGCTGGGCATGGAATGGGTCGTGGTCAACGGCGTACGGCCGCAGGACATCCGGTACGCGCCCGGGCACTACCCGGACACCGCCCAGCCCGGGAAGGTCGGCAACTTCTCGGTCGCAGGCCACCGCATCCGCAAGATCTTCTGGCGGCTGGACGAGCTGAAGCCCGGTGACGTGGTCGGCGTGGAGACACGCTCCAACTGGTACGTCTACAAGGTCAGCTCCAGCGAGGTCGTGCGGCCGAACCAGGTGGAGGTCGTGGCGCCCGTGCCCGGCAAGCCCGGCAAGAAGCCCACGAAGGCGATGCTGACGCTGACCACGTGCAACCCGAAGTTCAACAACTACCAGCGGCTCATCGTGCACGCCGAGCTGGTGGACACCCTCAAGCGGGACCCGAAGCTGCCCGACGCCGGCCGCCCCGCCGAGATCAAGAAGGCGTAGGGAGGGCCCGTGTACGCGTGGATCTGGCGCAAACTGCCCTTCGGCCTGTGGGGCAAGCTGACGAGCTCGATCGTGCTGGCCGTGGCGGTCGGCGCGCTGCTCTGGTACGTGGTGTTCCCCTGGGCGACGCCGCTGCTGCCCTTCGACGACGTGCAGGTCGGCACGGGCACCGAGCAGAGCGGCCCCGCGCAGCAGGACCCGGACGCCGTGGTGCCCGGCGGCGACGACGCGCAGCTGGGGCCGGACGAGATCCCGTACAACGAGCACACGAACGACCCCGAACCCTCCACGAGCACCAGGTGATCCCCGTGCGCATCCTCGTGATCGACAACTACGACTCGTTCGTCTTCAACCTGGTGCAGTACCTCGGCCAGCTCGGCGCCGACTGCGAAGTGCGGCGCAACGACGAGATCTCGGTCGCCGACGTCGGCGGCTTCGGCGCCGCCGGGGTCCTGCTCTCCCCCGGACCGGGTACGCCGGAACGCGCCGGCATCACGATGGACGTCATCTCCGCGTACGCGGGAAAGCTCCCGATGTTCGGTGTCTGCCTCGGTCACCAGGCGATCGGCGCGGCGTTCGGCGCGACGGTCACCCGGGCCCCCGAGCTGCTGCACGGCAAGACCTCGTCGGTGCAGCACAAGGGCGCCGGCGTGCTGGCCGGCCTGCCGGACCCGTTCACCGCGACCCGGTACCACTCGCTGGCGGTAGTCCCGGAGACGCTGCCGGACGAGATCGAGGTGACCGGCTGGACCGAGTCCGGCGTGGTCATGGCGATGCGCCACCGTACGCTGCCGATCGAGGGCGTCCAGTTCCACCCGGAGTCGGTGCTGACCGAGGGCGGCCACACGATGCTGGCGAACTGGCTCGCGGCGTGCGGGCTGCCGTCGGCGCTGGAGCGGGCCCCGGAGCTGGCGGCCGAGGTGGAGACCCGGCGACGGTCGGCCTTCGCCACCGCCTGACAGCCGTTCGCTCCACCGGTGGCGGGTCGCCGTTGGCGGCGGCTCTTCGGGTCGGCCGGCGGCTTTCCGCTGACCGGCGGCCTTCCCGCTCACCGGCGACCTTCCCGCTCACCGGCGGCCTTCCGCTGAACGGCGGCCTTCCGCTGAACGGCGGCCTTCCGCTGAACGGCGGCATGACGAAAGCCCGGGCTCCCGATGGGGAGGCCCGGGCTTTTCGCTGTCGCTAGTTGCCGAGGATGCCGCCGACGCCGGTGCCCGTACCTGTGCCGTCGCCCTCGCCGCCGCCGGTGCCGTCGGGTGGCGTGGAGCCGTCCGGGTTCGGCGTGGACGGGTCGGGGTTCGGCTGCGCGATGACCGTCAGCGTGATCTTCGTGGACGGTGACCGCTTGGTCTTCCCGCCCGGGGTCTGCTCGACGACCGTGCCGGGCGTGCCCTCCTGGTCGCTGTCCACGGTCACGACGTTGGTGAACCCGCGGTCGTTGAGGACCGCCGTGGCGGCGTCCAGGGACTGACCGACCACGTTGGGCACCTCCTTCAAGTTGCCTCGGGACACCTTCACAGTGATCTTGGTACCGGGCTCGACCTGCTCACCCTCGTCCTCGACCTCGAGCACCTGGCCTTCCGGCTTGTCGCTGTCCTGCCGGTCGATGACAGGTACCAGGTTCTGCTTCTCGAGGGCCTGGCGGGCGTTGGCCTCCGAGCCGCCGACCAGACCGCCCGGAACGCGAACCTTCTCCGGACTCTGGCACATGGTGAGGGTTACCGGCTGGTCCACCGACTGCGTGGTGTTGGGCGGCGGCGACTGGCTCTCCACCTTGTCCTGGCAGTCGGAGGTCTCCTTAGGCGTCCCGAATTCGATCTTCGTGAAGCCGAGTCCCTTCAGCTGGGCCTCGGCGGCATCCTGCGTAAGCCCGGTCACCTTGGGGACCGTGGCCTGCGCCGGTTCCTTGGTCTGGTCGTCGCCTCTGTTGGCCAGCACAAGGCCGATTCCCAGCGCCACCACCGCGAGCACACCGAGCGCCGCCAGGACCGCCATCACCCACGACGAGGTCTTGCGCTCCGGCGGCTGCGGGCCGCGCGGGCCGGTGCCCGCCGCCGGGATGGGCCGGGTCATCGCGGTGGGCGCCTGGCGCATCGGGCCGGTCATCGCCATCGTCTCGGCCTCGGTCATCACCGGGGTCGCCATGACGGGACGGCCGGCCACCGCGCGCAGGGCGTCGGCGCGCATCTCCTGCGCGCTCTGGTAGCGGTTGAGCGGGTTCTTCGCCAGCGCCTTGAGCACGATCGCGTCGACGTCCGGCGGCACGTCGCGGTTGATGTCGCTCGGCGCCTTGGGGTCCTCGCGGACGTGCTGGTACGCCACGCTCACCGGGCTGTCGCCGACGAAGGGCGGGTGACCCACCAGGAGTTCGAAGAGGACACAGCCGGCCGCGTACACGTCGGAGCGGGCGTCGACCGACTCGCCGCGGGCCTGCTCCGGGGAGAGGTACTGGGCCGTACCGATGACCGCGCTGGTCTGTGTCATCGTCGTGGCGCCGCTGGCCAGGGCCCGGGCGATGCCGAAGTCCATGACCTTGACCTGCCCGTTCTGCGTGATCATCACGTTGCCGGGCTTGATGTCGCGGTGGATGATGCCGTGCCGGTGGCTGAACTCGAGCGCGGCGCAGATGTCGGCGATGATTTCGAGCGCGCGCCGCGGCTGCAGGCGCTGCTCAGCCGCGAGCACCTCCTTGAGGGTGCGCCCGTTGACGAACTCCATGACGATGAACGGCTGCCGCTCACCGGTGGACGACGTCTCCTCGCCGGTGTCGTAGACGGCCACGATCGCCGGGTGGTTGAGGGCCGCGGAGTTCTGCGCCTCCCGGCGGAACCGCTCCTGGAAGGTCGCGTCGCGGGCGAGGTCGGACCGGAGCATCTTGATGGCCACGTCGCGGCCGAGCCGGAGGTCGCGCCCCCGGTGCACCTCGGCCATGCCGCCGTAACCGAGCAGCTCGCCGACCTGATACCTGCCACCCAGCAGGCGGGCCTGCGCCGTCATAGCGTCTGTCGTCCTTCGGTCGCGGGGATGAGGCTGTGCGGTGCGCCGGATTGTTTCGTCAGAAGGTACGACGCCGCCGCCGCGCGGAGATCAGCCGCACCCAGGCCTGTCGTGTTCCCCTCCTTGAGCAGGAACGAGATCACGCCCGCGCAGAGCAGGACGAGCAGCGCGAGCACCACGGCCAGGACGATGAGGACCTGGCGGCCACCGGAATTGTCGGCCTGCTTGCCGGGCGCCACCGCCGGGTGCTGCATCGGCGGTGCCGACGGATGCCGGTACGGCTGCTGCAGCGGCGGCACCGAGGCCGCGCCCCGCGCACCCTGCCCGCCGGAGACCGGCCGCGGCACCGGCGGATACGGTGGCCGGGCCTGGCCGCCGTTGGGGTGCCCGGGCGGGCCGGACGTGGGCGCTCCGGAGTGCGGGTGGTTGGCCACCGCGGGTCCGCCGGAGTGCGGCCGGTTCGGCGTGGCGCTGCCCACCGGGCGACCCGACGGGCCGGCGCCGTTGACGGCCGGCTGGTGCACCTGCGTGGTCAGCGACGATGCGGCCTGGCGCGCCACGGACGCCATCGCGGAGGCGGTGGGCCACCGGGCGTTCGGGTCCTTGGCCATGGCGCGGTCGACGATCGCGCGCACCGACGGGGGGATGTCGGCAGGCAGCGGGCGCGGGGTGTCGCGGACGTGCTTCATCGCGATCTCGATCGGCGTGGCGCCGTCGAACGGGCGGTGCCCGGACAGGCACTGGTACGCGACCACGCCCAGCGCGTACACGTCGGAGGCGGCCGTGGCCACCGCGCCGGACGCCTGCTCGGGCGAGATGTAGGAGGCGGTGCCGAGCACCGAGCCGGCGACCGTCAACTGGCCGACGAGGGCCGAGCGGGCGATGCCGAAGTCGGTGAGCACCAGCGTGCCGTTCGGGCGTACCAGAAGGTTGCCGGGCTTGACGTCGCGGTGCACGATCCCGTTCGCGTGCGCGGCCTGCAGCGCGTCCGCGGCCTGGGCGACCAGCGCCATCGTGCGTGCGGGCGTGAGCCGGCCGACCCGGCTGAGGGTCCGCGAGAGCGCGTCGCCCTCCACGTACTCCATGACCAGGAACGCGAGCTGCTGGTCGCTGCCGTAGTCGTAGACGTCGACGACCCCGGGGTGGTTGATGGTGGCCATGGTCCGCGCCTCGCCGCGGAACCGCTCGGCGAAGCCCGGCTCGTCCAGCAGCGCGGGCAGCAGGATCTTCACGGCCACCGTACGGCCGAGCACCTCGTCGGTGCCGCGCCACACGTCGCCCATGCCGCCGCCGGCGATCCGCTCGTCCAGGCGGTAGCGGCCACCGAGGGTCACCCCAGGGCTGATCATCTCAGTCCCCTCCCCCGCCGGCCGCGGCCTTCATGATGAGCCCGGAGATGCGGGCAGCCTCGGCGCTCGCGTGGCCGCCGGACACGTTCTCCAGCATGACGCACACCGCCGAGACCGGTTCACCCTTGTCGTTGAAGGCGAACCCGATGAACCACCCGTGCGGGTCGGCGCCCTCGGCGTTCTGGGCCGTACCCGTCTTGCCGCCGACCTGGAAGCCGTTGATCTGCGCGCGCCGGCCCGTGCCGTTCTCCACGACGCTGACCATCATCTCCCGGAGGTCGCCCGCGACCTGACTGCTGATCGGCGTCCGCAGCACCTCGGGGTTGGCGTTGTAGATCGGCCGGCGGTCCGGGCTGAGCTCCTGCCGCACCAGGTACGGCCGCATCTGCCGGCCGCCGTTCGCGACGGTGGCGGCCATCAGGGCGCCCTGGACCGTGGTCATCCGGACGTCCTTCTGCCCGATCGACGACTGCGCCAGACCGGCCTGGTCGGTGCTGCCGTCCGGGTTCTGGATGTCGCCGGTGTGGCTCGGCGCGACCGGGATGCCGCCGTCCTTCAGGTTGCCGATCGTGAGGTCTTCCTGCTCGAAGCCCCAGGCCTGAGCTTCCTTCTTGACCTTGTCGCCGCCCAGCTGGACGCCGAGGCGGGCGAAGCCGGTGTTGCAGCTGTCGGTCAGCGCTTCCTTCAGCGTGACCCGGGCGCCCGGGCAGGTCTCGGCCTCGGCGTTGCGGATGGGCGCGCCGGAGCCGGGTGCGACGTACTCGGAGCCGGCCTGGATCTCGCTGCTCTGGGTGAGGCCGTTCTTCAGCGCCGCGGCGGAGATGATGACCTTCATCGTCGAGCCGGGCGGGTACGTCTCCGAGGTCGCCCGGTTGAGCAGCGGCTTGTCCTTGTCGCCGTTGAGCTCCTTGTACGCGGCCGCCGCCACCTTGGGATCGTGGCTGACCAGCGGGTTCGGGTTGTAGCTCGGCATCGAGACCATCGCCTGGATCGCGCCGGTGCGCGGGTCGATGGCGACCGCGGACCCCTTCTTGGCGCCGCGCTCGTTGTTCGTGAGCTGCTTCCAGGCGGCTTCCTGCGCCTTCGGGATGATCGACAGCACGACATTGCCGCCGCCGGGCTCGTCGCCGGTGAACATGGCGCTGATCCGGTCGGCGAAGAGCTTGTCGCTCGCCCCGGAGAGGAACTCGTTCTCGCTGCGCTCGATGCCCACCTCGGCGCCGCTCACGGGCTTGTAGCCGATGACGGGCGCGTACAACTCCTTCTCGGGGTAGACCCGGAGGTACTTGAGCGTGCCGTCGGTCGCCTTGCTCTCGGCCAGCGGCTGACCGCCGGCCTCGATGACGCCGCGGGGGATCTCGTACTCCGCGACCTGGACCCGGCCGTTGTAGTCGCTGGTGCGGTAGTCGTCGGCCTTGTACGCCTGCACCCAGTTCAGGTTGGCGAAGAGCAGGCCGAACAGGACGAGGATGACCACGCCGGCCCGGCGCAGGGGTGCGTTCACGGCTTGATCACCTCCGTCATGGCGCCGTGCAGCTGGGCGGGTGGTTGTTTCGGCCCGGGCTGGGCCGCCGGTCCACCCGTCACCGGCCGGCGCGCCGCGTCCGAGATGCGCAGCAGCATGGCGATGAGCAACCAGTTGGCCATCAGGGACGAACCACCGGCGGACAGGAACGGCGTGGTCTGACCGGTCAGCGGGATCAGGCCCGTGATGCCACCGAGGATGACGAACACCTGCAACCCGAGCGTGAACGCCAGGCCGCCCGCGACCAGCTTGCCGAAGGAGTCGCGTACGCCCAGAGCCGCGCGCAAGCCGCGCTCGACGATGAGCAGGTAGCAGACCAGCAGGGCGGAGAGGCCGAACAGGCCGATCTCCTCACCCAGGCCGGCGAAGATGAAGTCGGTGCGCACCTCGGGCACCAGCCACGGCGAGCCGGCGCCCGCCCCGGACCCGAAGAGGCCGCCCGTGCCCAGGCCGAGCAGCCCCTGCACGAGCTGGTAGCTGCCGCCGAACTCGCGGTTGTAGAACTCCGACGCGAACGGGTCGAGCCACACCGAGGCGCGGTCGTAGAAGTTGGCGAACGGACCGCCGACCGACGCGCCCAGCAGGTAGGCCACGTAGACGCCGCCGAAGAACATCAGCAGACCGATGATCAGCCAGCTGGCCCGCTCGGTGGCGACGTACAGCGTCACGACGAACAGGCCGAAGTAGAGCAGCGCCGTACCGAGGTCCTTCTCGAAGACGAGAACGAGCAGCGAGAGCAGCCACACCGTGACGACCGGACCGAGGTCGCGGCCGCGCGGGAAGTCGATGCCGAGGAACCGGCGGCTCGCCAGCGACAGCACTTCACGCTTGCGCACGAGGTAGTACGCGAAGAAGGACACCAGCGCCAGCTTCGCGAACTCACCCGGCTGGATCGAGAACGCGCCCAGCTTGATCCACAGGCGCGCGCCGTTGACCTCGGAGATCGACGGCGGCAGGACCGCCGGGATCATCACGAGCACGATACCGACCAGGCCCAGCGTGTACGCGTACCGCGAGACGACCTTGTGGTCCCGGATGACCAGCAGGAGCACCGCTGCCAGGATCAGCGCGAACAACGTCCACATGAGCTGGCGGCCGCCCGTGCCGGCGAACATCCCGGGAATCGGCTCCTTGCGGGCGATCGCCCGTTCGATGTCCATGCGCCGCAGGAAACCCACACCCAGGCCGTTGATCAGCGCGACCGTGGGGATCAGCACCGGGTCCGCGTACGGCGCGGTGAAGCGGACGACCACGTGCAGTCCCAGGAAGAGGAAGCCGAGCAGGGCCGCCTGCACCCAGAAGGTCGAGCTGATCTTGTCGAGCTGGTTGGCCTCGGCCGTGGCGCCGAAGATGGCCACGATCGCCATCGCCAGCAGCAGGAGGACGAGCTCCGAGTTGCGTCTCGTCTTCGTGCCCGGGACACGCGGCATCTCACCCGTGGACGCGGGTGTGGGAGCCGGGAGGGCGGGCGCGGTCAAGAGGAGATCCCCAGACGTCGGTCGGGCGGCGCTCAGTCGACGGGCCGGCACCCGACCGGGTCGCTGCTGACCGGCGGGGTCGGTTCCGAGGGCAGAGCGTCCGGCGTGGTGGCGGGCGCGAGATCGGGCACCGAGGTGGTGGTGCTTCGAGTGGGAGCCGAGGACTTCCCGGCGGCCGGCGTGCCCGAGGGCTTCACCGACGGCGTGGCGGACGGCGGCGCGCTGCTCGGCGTGCACACCGGCTTCAGGTTGGGGTTGGAGGCGTCCTCGCTGGTCAGCTCGAGCAGCCGGCGCTGGGCGTCGGGCCTGCTGTCCGCGTGGATGCCCTGCTTGACACGGTCCTGGGCGACGGTGGTGAGGTCGTCGAGCCGGGCCGGGCTGGTCTCGGCGACGCTGGACAGGTCCAGGCCGGCGATCTGCCCGGGCACGCCCTGGAATATCGCCAGCTGACCCTGCTCCGTCGCGCCGACGTAGTACTGATCCTGCGTGTACCGCCAGCCCATCCACAGGCCGCCGCCGAGGACAGCCAGGAGCAGCAACACCAGCAGGCTCGTGCGTACGGGGTGGCGCTTCGGCTGCTCCGGGTCGTCGCGCTCGTACGCCGCGCCCTCCGGCTGAGCCTGCCGGGGCGGTGCCTGGAGAGCGGCCGCCCGGGCTGCCGCGCTGGAGCTGTCGGCCACGGTCGAGTTGCCCCGGTCGCGGGCGGCGGCGCCCCCCACGATCGGCGCCTGCTCCATGATGTCGAGGTCGGTCGCGTCGGCGATCACCACGGTGATGTTGTCGGGACCGCCGCCGCGCAGCGCGAGCTGCACGAGACGCTCCACACAGGCCTGCGGATCCGGGATCTCCCGCATGGCGTCGCCGATGGTCTCCGCGCTCACCACACCCGAGAGCCCGTCGCTGCAGATCAGGTAGCGGTCGCCCTTGAGCACCTGGCGGACCGAATACTCCGGGTCGATGTCGCGGCCGTCGAGGGCGCGCGTGAGCAGCGAGCGCTGCGGGTGGCTGCTCGCCTCCTCCGGGCTGATCCGGCCCTCGTCGACCAGCATCTGGACGTACGTGTCGTCCTTGGTGATCTGCGAGAACTCGCCCTGGCGCAGCATGTAGGCGCGCGAGTCGCCGATGTGCACCATGCCGATCTTCGTGCCGGAGAAGAGCACCGCGGTCAGCGTCGTGCCCATGCCCTCGAGATGCGGGTTGGCGTCGACGGTGTCGCGCAGCTGCTGGTTGGCCGTGCCGACCGCGTGCCGCAGGGCGTCGACGAGCGCGTCACCGGGCACGTCCTCGTCCAGCGGCGCCATGGCGGCGATGACGATGTTGCTGGCGACGTCACCGGCGGCCATGCCGCCCATGCCGTCGGCGACGGCAAGCAGCCGCGGTCCGGCGTAGACGGAGTCTTGGTTTCCGTCTCGGATCAGACCGCGGTCGCTCTGGGCGGCGTAGCGCAGGGTGAGAGTCATGGCCGTAACTCGAGAGAAGTGCGGCCGATCCGGATCGGCACGCCAAGCGGGACGGGAGTAGGTCCGGAGACCTTACCGCGATCGAGATAGGTCCCGTTCGTCGAGCCGAGATCCTCGACGAACCACTGGCCGTCGCGCGGAACGAGCCGGGCGTGCCGGGCCGACGCGAAGTCATCGGTGATGACGAGCGTGGAGTCCTCGGCGCGCCCGATCGTGATCTGTGCCTCACCGAGCGTGATCCGGGTGCCGGCGAGCTGTCCGGCGGTCACGACCAGTTGTCGCGCCGTCTTGCCGCGCTTCGCCTTCGCCGGCCGGCCAGGAGCCATCACCCCACCCACCCCGCGAGGCGTGGCGACGATGCTCTTGGACCGGACGCCGGCGAAGAGATCCTTCCGGATCACCCCCACCACCGTGAACACGAAGATCCACAGCAGGATGAGGAAGCCGAAGCGGGCGACGGTGAGGACGAATTCGGGCAAGGTCGCTAGCCGTCCACTCGGAACGTCAACGTGGTGGTGCCCAGCTGGATCATGTCGCCCGGGTTGAGCGCCACGGCCGACACGCGCTGGCCGTTGACCATCGTGCCGTTCGTCGAACCCAGATCGGTCAGCACCACCTGGCTGCCGTCGTAGTCGAGCCGGGCGTGCCGACGCGAGATACCGACGTCGGGAAGGCGGAGATTGGCCTGGTCACCCCGGCCGATCACCGTCGAACCCATCTGCAACGGGTACGTCCGGCCGTCACCGGACACCAGGCCCACGTTCCGGCCGTTGTGCCCGTGCTGCTGGTAGCCACCCGGCTGCTGGTCGTACGGCGAGTAGGCGGGCTGCGCGTCATACGCAGGCTGCTGCACCGGGGCGACCTCGCCACCGGTGTAGACCTCGGCCGTGACCCGGAACATGCCCGTGTCCAGCCCGTCGCCCCGCTCGATCTCGACGATCACGTCGCCGTACACCGTCCAGGCCTGCTCACCGATGAACTCCGCCTGCGACTGGGCCAGCTCCTGGGCCAGTGCGGCGGCGTACGGCGCCAGCCGGCTGTGGTCGTACGGCGAGAGATCGATCACGTAGCGGTTCGGCACGAGAGTCCGGCCACCAGCGAGGATAGCCTTGTGCGCCTCGGCCTCCCGCTGCATGGCATTCAGAATCTCCACCGGGTGCACGACACCCTTGAACACCTTCGCGAAGGCCCCCTCGACCAGGCCTTCCAACCGCTTCTCAAAGCGCTGCAGCACGCTCACCGGCTCCTCCTCGGGTTCCGAGGACATGATGGTATCCGGCCGCCGCTTGCGCATCTCTGCGACGAGCGGCCGGTCGCTCCTGACCCTCGTATAACGGCCCCCGGCGCCGTGCTAATCTTCCCTGGCGTCGAGGGCAGTACCTGCTCGCGATGTAACGAGGGACAGCGTAGTCTGTTCCGGCTAACGCAGTGCCACGGGGATGTGGCGGAATGGCAGACGCGCACGGTTCAGGTCCGTGTGTCCGAAAGGACGTGGGGGTTCAACTCCCCCCATCCCCACGAGCGACCGGGTGGCCCCTGTCCGCGGAATGCGCGGACCAGGGGTCGCTCTTTTTTGTCTGCTCCGGGGGCCGAGCCCCCGGAAACCCCACGGTGCGGTGGTTGCGGTGGGTGGGGGTGGTCGGGCTTCCCCCCTTTGGGTACGGGTAGTGCTGCGTGACCGACATCGCTTCGCTCGTCTCGGTGGCCTGGTCTCGTTCGGGTGACAGCTGTGGGTGGGCGGTGGGGCGTTATGCTCGCGTCTGTTTTTTGGTGCCTAGGCGTCTGGAGATTCGCTCGTGGCCGTTGCTCTGGTGACCGGATCAGGTGGTCTCATCGGGTCGGAGGCGGTTCGGCACTTTGCCGGGCTCGGTCTTGACGTGGTCGGGATCGACAACGACATGCGGCAGGAGTTCTTCGGGGCCGAGGCTTCGACGGCGTGGAACGTGCAGCGGCTGAGTGCCGATCTGGGTTCCGCGTACGAGCACCATGGCGTTGACATCCGGGACCGGGATGCGGTCGCGCGGATCTTCAAGAAGTACGGCAAGGACATCGCTGTGGTGATTCACACCGCGGCGCAGCCGTCGCACGACTGGGCCGTGCGGGATCCGTACACGGACTTCGATGTGAACGCAGGCGGCACGCTGACCATGCTGCAGAACACGCGTGACCACTGCATCGAGGCGCCGTTCATCCACTGCTCCACCAACAAGGTGTACGGCGACACCCCCAACCGGCTGCCGCTGATCGAGCAGGACACGCGCTGGGAGCTCGACCCGTCGCACCCGTACTACGACGGCATCACCGAGGACATGTCGATCGACAACTGTCTGCACTCGATCTTCGGCGCCTCGAAGGTGGCCGCGGATGTGATGGCTCAGGAGTACGGCCGCTACTTCGGCATGAAGACCGCGATCTTCCGCGGCGGCACGCTCACCGGACCGGCGCACTCCGCGACGGAGCTGCACGGCTTCCTCGGGTACGTGATGCGCGCCAACATGGAGCGGCGCACGTACCGGATCTTCGGCTACAAGGGCAAGCAGGTCCGCGACGCGATCCACAGCCACGACGTGCTGAGCGCGTTCGAGGCGTTCTTCCGCAACCCGGGCTCGGCGAAGGTCTACAACCTCGGCGGCGGCCGGCACTCCAACTGCTCGAACCTCGAGGCGTTCGCCCTGGCCGAGCAGATCAGCGGCACGCAGATGATCACCGAGTACGTCGACGACAACCGCATCGGCGACCACCAGTGGTGGATCGGCTCGATGGCCGCCTTCCAGGCCGACTACCCGGACTGGAAGCAGGTCTACGACGTGCCGATGATCCTCCAGGAGATCTACGAGGCCAACGTCGACAAGTGGGTGCCCGCGTCATGATCGACCAGGGCAAGCGCAACGTGCTCGGCGTCCTCGTCGACGCCGTGGACTACGACGCCGCCACCGCGAAGATCATCGAGGCCGCCCGCGAGCGCCGGCACTACGCGGTGACCGCCCTCGCCGTGCACGGCGTGATGACCGGCGTGCAGGACAAGGCCCACAACGCCCGGCTGAACTCGTTCGACCTGGTGACCCCCGACGGCCAGCCGGTCCGCGGCGCGCTCAACCTCGTGCACCACGCGGGCCTGGCCGACCGCGTCTACGGCCCCGAGCTCACCCTGCGCGTCCTGCGCCAGGCCGCGGCCGAGGGCCTGCCGGTCTACCTGTACGGGTCCACCGAGCCGACCCTCGAGAAGCTGGTCCCCGCGCTGGAGCAGATGTTCCCCGCGCTCAAGCTCGCCGGCGTCGAAGCCTCCAAGTTCCGCAGCAACCGCCCCGGCGAGGATGTGGAGATCGCCGACCGGATCAAGGCGTCGGGTGCGCGCATCGTGCTGGTCGGCCTGGGCTGCCCCCGGCAGGAGATCTGGGCGTACGCGATGCGCCCGCTGCTGGACATGCCGCTGCTGGCGGTCGGGGCGGCGTTCGACTACCACGCCGGACTGCTGAAGAACCCGCCGGCGTGGATGCAGAAGTACGCCCTCGAGTGGCTGTGGCGGCTGGGTCTCGAGCCCAAGCGGCTGTGGAAGCGTTACGTGCTGCTGAACCCGGCGTACGTGTCGCGGCTGGCCATGCAGAAGGCCGGCCTGTGGAAGGCGAAGCCGCCGGCGCCGACGAACGAACCGGTCACGTCGTTCGCGGTCTGAGTGTCTCCCCGGACCCGGGCGGCGCCGGGACCCCGCCGCCACGCGGGGGGATCCCGGCCGACCTCCCCAGGTCGAGCCCGTCGCCCGGGCGTGCAACGCTGCCGTCTTCTCGGGCAGAGCACCGATGCATCGCGGACGTCTGGCACCCGACACTAGGACAAGGGTCACGGTCGCAACAGGGGCCAATGTCCACTTCGCCCATTGGAATGAGAGCGCACAGTGATACGGCAGTCACGTGCCGTTTCGCGAGGACCCCTTAGGGGCCGGGCTCCGGTGATATCCCGGTTTTGCGGGTTGCGCGACGGGTGAAGTCTGTCGATGTGAACACCACGACGGACCTCATTCTCGTCGGCGCCCTCACCGCGGTCTGGCTCACCGCCGGACTGCTCGCCGACACCCTGCCGGGCGCCCGTACGGCCCGGGAGCTCCGGCGGCGTGCCGGGGTGCTGTCCACGCTGGTCGGTGCGGGCGCCGCGGTGTTCATCGCCGTACCCGTGATCACCGGCCTGCTGCCCGGCGAGTCGGCGGCGCCGGCGGCCGCCCTCCTCCCGGCCGTGCCGGCAGTGCTCGCCGTGACCGTCACCGCACACCGCCTGACGCAGATCCGCCGCGGCGCCGGCGCGTTCGCCACTGCGCCACTCACCCCCGCGCCGCCGGCGCTGCGTGCCGCGGCCGCTCACCCGCTCGTCGCGACGCCGCTGCAGGTGACCGGCCTGGCCGCGCTGACCGGCATCCCGATCGCGGCGGGCATCGTCGAGGTGCCCGGCGCCGACGTCGCCGGCATCGTCCTCACCGTGGCCGGGCTCGCGGTGCTGACCCTGGCGATCCGCCACGCGGTCCGGCACAGCCGGCTCAACCTGGCGGTGCTTGCGCCGATCGGCCGGCGGCGGCTGCGGTCACTGCCGGCGGCCCAGCGACCCACCGAGACGTACGCGGCCCTGCCCGACGAGGCCCGGCCGGTGGCCACCGCGGCTCACGAGGTCGACCTCGTCGGCTGATCCGGCTCAGAACTCGCAGCTCTGCCGGCTACTGCCCGCGCTTGGCTTCCTGGACGTAGAGCAGTTCGAGGATCGACCGTGCCGCCTCGAACCAGCGGTCCAGCCAGTCCGACGCGGGCATCGTGCCGCGCGCGGGGAGTTCCAGCAGCAGGCCGCGCAGCAGCGGGTGGTCGGCCATGGACTGCGAGGGGCCGGCGTCGACCCAGCCACCGGACGGGAAGACCGGCTCGGTCAGGCCCTGCAGGTCCAGCGACGGCAGCTTCGCCGCGCGGTCCAGGGCACTGGTCGGCTCGATGGGCGTACGGGTCGGCAGGCCCGACGAGGACAGGCTCGGTCCGCCGCCGCGGGGCACCAGCTCGCCCTCCCCGTTGTCGGCGGCCAGCGCAGCCTCGCGCCGGTTCTGCCGGTACGCGCTCACCCCGCCGCTGAACCGGTCCTGCGCGCTCGGTGATCCGTTGCTCAGGTTGTCGGAACCAATCGTCATCTTCTCGCCTTGCCTCGCTCGTTGAGTCAGCCCTGCCCGCACCGTCACGAGGGGGACGGTCAGCCGTACGGGCGACGGCGGTTCGCCGGCGCGGTCCGGTCCGCGCTTAAGGCGTTCAACGATGCGGGTCGCGGCGGGCGACGGTACAAATCCGGCGAAAATGGGACGGCCGCCGCCCGTCGTCGATGACGGGAGCGGCCGTCCGCCCTCGGGGAGGACACCGGGCCGGCACATGGATCGACCCGCCCACCCGGGTGCCCCATCCGGCCCAGTGGGCGGGTCGGTCGGGTGGTGCGCCGGGGAGCGGGCCGGGAGTTCCCGCTTGCCTGGCCGGTCCCGTCAGGCTCGGGGAATCCGTTCCTACAGGTCGAACTCGCCGTCCTTGGCGCCACCCACGAACGCGTCCCATTCGTCGGCGGTGAAGATCAGCGCAGGCCCGGTGGGGTTCTTCGAGTCGCGTACGGCGATCGCCTCGTCGACGAACGCCACCTCGACGCAGTTGTCGCAGTTCGGGCCGCTACGGGTGCTCTTGAACCACTGCGCACGGCTCAAATCGATCCGGAAACCCTTGGTCTCGACTTCCACAATGGCTCCTCTGCCAGCATTGCGATCATGTTCCTGGACTCCTCGGGTGAGAGGGCCGTCGCCCGGATGGTCTCGAAGATCGAGTTGTACTTGCGGAGTTCGTCGGTCTTCTCCAGAAACAGCCCGCCGGTGGCGTTCTCGGCGAACACCACGTCCGGGTCCTCGGCATCGGGAAAGTCGAGGATCGCGAACGTGCCGTCCATCCCGGCGTGCGCTCCCGCCGCGAACGGCAGGATCTGAAGGGTCACGTTCGGCAGCTCGCTCATCCCGGCCAGATGGACCAATTGGTCCCGCATGACCTCGTCGCCGCCGACCGGCCGGCTCACCACCGCCTCATCGAGCACCACCCAAAGATCGATCGGATCGTCCTGAATCAATAACGCTTGGCGAGCCATCCGGACTCGTACCCGTTGCTCTATTTCTTGGTCGGTGTCACCCAGTCGGGCGGCACGAATCATCGCAATTGCATACCTGTCGGTCTGAAGAAGTCCGGGCACCACCTGCTGCTCGTACGCCCGGATCGACTTCGCCGCCGCCTCGAGCCCGACATAGGCCCCGGTGAGAACCGTGCTGAACGGATGCCACCATCCTTTTTGCCGCGCTTCCTTGGCAATCTGGACTAATTCTTCAGCTTCTGTCCCATGCACGCCGTAAATGTCCAACATGTCTTGAACATCGCGGGGCGTCGCGCTGGTGTGCCCGGTCTCGATCCGGGACACCTTGGACGGTGAACAGCCGAGCCGATCGGCGACCACGTCGATCGTCACGCCGGCTCCGTCGCGATGTCTGCGCAGTTCAGCACCGAGGCGGCGACGGCGGATCGTGGGACTGCGGCGGGGATTCACGCGGACCTCCGGTGCTCCGGCGGAAACGGCGAGATGCTCCGCCGTACGGCGTTTGTCGGTTCCAGTCTCTCTGGTGATCTCTTGATCCTTCAAGCGTCGACAGTGATCACTTGGTCACGTTCGGCTGACGTGCAACTTGCATCGATCCTGCGGGTGGTGCAATCTTTGCGTACGGCAGGCGTCACTTACTGTTCTTGAGCGGCGCGGCCGGCCCGACCCATCGCACAAAAGCGACGCCGATGCGGGGTCGGCTCCAACCGAATGTCCTTCGTGGACTGATCAAGTCACGGGGTCCTGGCGGGGGCCGACGGCGACGTTATGGCACCGTTGTGATGATTGGCATCTTCGCAACCTTGCCAACGCGTTTAAGCCGGGCACACTGGAGCATCTGTGTTCACTGTGCGGCAAATCGGTGTTTGCCCCCCCCGAGACTGGGTTCAGGACAGGAGTTGACGTGCTTCCTCGATCCGGCGATGTCATCCACGTGACGAAGGCGGCGAGCGTCCAATTCGCATCGCCGATGCTTTTCCGGGTCATCCGCGTCCACGACTGGCCGACGTACGAGGGCTGGATCTGGCTGGACGGCTACGAGCTCAACACCACCGGCGACGCCGTGGAACGCCGATCGATCTTCGTGCAGGTCAGTGGTCTGCGCCAGGTGGGCAAGGCGCCCGACCCACGCACCCGCAACGCCCGCCAGCCCGGCCTCACGTCGGGCGCCATCCCCGCCCGCGCGCTGCGCACCAACCGCTGACGGTTCCTGCGGCGGGGAACGAACCGCCGACGGTTCCTTGCGGCGGACCGCACAGGTCCGCGGCGGACCGCACAGGCCCGCAGCCGGACGGCCGGAAGCACGTCCCGGCCGTCCGTCACCGAGCCGCGAGCCGCACCACCGGCGCAGGCTCTGCGCCGTCCGCCTCACCACGATCCGCCACCGCGCCGACTCACCGGCCACGCCACCGCGCCGGGCTCGCCCGCTGCGCCCACCGCGACCGGTCGGCGCGCGTTGGCAGGCTCGTGAAACCGCTGGTCAGTCCCCTTCCGGCGCGTCAGCCGGCTCGGTCGTCGCGGTCGTCGTCGGCGTCGTCGTGGTCGTCGTCCGTTCGGCGGCGATGATGAGGTTGATGATCGTGTCGTCCGGGACCTGCTGACCCTCCGGCGGATCGCTGTCGATCACCGTGCCCGGGGGCGCCTCCGTGCTCTGCACGTACCGCAGGCGGTAGTTCAGGCCGCTGCGGTTCAGCGCGGCCCGCGCCTCTTCCAGCGACAGCCCGCGCAGCGCCGGGATCGTGATGTCGCTCGGCGAGGTGGGCGGCGTGGTCGTCGGCTGGGTGGTCGTCGGCGGCGTGGTCGTCGGCTCGGCCGTCGGCTCGGTGGTCGGCGGTGCGGCCGGTGAGAGCGTCGCCGTCGGGGCGGGGGCCGGCGTACCGCCGTCATCCGTGGACTGCACGATCAGATAGATGCCCCAGGCCAGCAGGCCGAGCAGGATCAGGCCGACGATGCCCACCACGATCGGCGTCCACCAGCGGCCGCGCGGTTCCTCGGCCGGCACCGCGGCCCAGTCCGTACCCTCATCGGCCGGTCTCGGCGCACGGACCCCGGCGCGGCCCGCCCAGATCTCGTCCTCATCGGCCCAGTTCGCGCCGGCCGCGGCCGGCGGATGAACCGCCGTGGCGTCGGTGCCGCGGGCAGGCGGAAGGACAGCGGTCGGTTCGCCCGGCGCCGGTTCGTCAACCCCCGGCATCATTTCCGTACGGTCATCCTCGACGGCCGGCATCATCTCCGTACGGTCACCCGCCGCGTCATCCTCGACGGCCGGCATCATCTCCGTACGGTCACCCGCCGCGTCATCCTCGACGGCCGGCATCATCTCCGTACGGTCTCCCGGCGGCATTTGTGCGGAATCGTCGGCCGCCGGCAGGAGCGCCGTACCGTCCGGATCGGTCTGTGGGCGCGGCATCTGCTGGGTGCGGTCGGCCTCGGTGTCACCCGCGCGGGTACCCCCGTTCGGCTGATTTCCTCCCTCGCCGGGGGGTTCGTCGCCGAAAGGGAACGACTCGCGGGTGTCGCCGGACATCGCCGTATCGTCTCCCTCGCCTCAGGCCTTCGTTGTCAACCTAACCAATCTTGGAGCATCCGCTCATCGATTCGCAGCCATAGCCGGGTCCGGCTACAGTGCCCGGCATGGCCGCGAAGGGCTGGACAGGGCAGGTGGCAGCCGCGGCCGGAGCAGCCGCGGGGACGGGCGCTGCCCAACTCGGCATGGGGTACGGGCTCGGCGTGGTGGTCTGGCCCTCCGCGGGCACGGCCGACGACAGCGTCTGGCTCGGCAGTCTCGGCTGGGCCACCTGGATCGCCGCGAGCGCGACGGTCTTCGGCGCGGTGATCGGCGGACGGTTCGGCCGGGCGCACGGTGGACCGTGGCGCTTTGCGCTGGCGGTGTCGGCAGCGGTCGGCGCCCTGCTCACGGTGCTGCTCGTCGCTCTGCCGGCGCGGGCTGCCGTGCGCGCGGACACTTTCTCACCGCAGTCGATCGCCGCGGGGTACGCAGCCGTCGGTGTCGTGCTCGGTCTATTCATCGCGTACTGGGCAGTGGTCTCGCGATCCGTGGCGACGAACCTGGTCGTGACCGCGGGCTGGCTCTGGGCGCTGGCGGTGGCGGCCGTGGCGGCGGACGTCTTCTGGCACCGGCCGTCGGCGGCCTACCCGTCGAGCTGGCAGTTCGCTGCCGGCGACGGCGGCACGTACGGAACGATCTACTGGCCCAGCGCGCTCCTGACGCTGCTCGCGGCTTTCGTCATCGGCGTGCTCGGCGCCTGGTCGTCGGCCCGCCGCGGAAACCTCGGCGTGGGTACGGCCTCCTCCGGCGCGGTGGGACCGCTGCTGGTCGCGGCCGCATTCCTGGTGCTCGCCCCGCAACTCACCCGGTCGCTGGGTCCGCTCGAGTCGGCCTACCTGATCGCGCCGTACGCGGTCCTGGCCGGTCTCGCCGGGTCCGCGGCGACCGTGGCGCTCGGGCAACGCACGGCAGCGCGCCGCACAGCCGACGGCAGCGACTCGACCGGCCCGTCAGAGCCTGCGGGGGTTGTCGCAGTCCCGGCTCAGCGGCCGGCCTCCGCAAAGCCGGCTCCAGCGTCTGCGAAGTCGGCCTCAGCATCCGCAACGCCGGATCCAGCGCCCGCGACGCCGGGATCACCATCCGCAACGCCGGGCTCAACATCCGCAACGCCGGCCTCAGCATCCGCAACGTCGACGAAGCCGCGAAACGGGAACCAGACGGAGTCGCCGAATCCGGGCACGACCGAGCGGCGAGGCGGAAGCGCCGACGCCGCGAGCGAGCCGGCCGCGGTCGAGCCGCAGGGGTTCGCCACCGGCAGAGCGAAGGCCCGCCCACCGGCAGCGCGTCCCGGCCGGCCCGGACCGGCCAAGGCGGCCGTACCGATGAATTCGGCCCGTCCGGCCGCATCCGGGTCGGCGAGAACTGGCGAGCCGGCCGCGTCAGCCGGCCCGGCGACGACGCCCCAATCGGCCAAGACGAACGAGCCCGCCGAGGCGGCGGAGCCCCGGTCGACGGTCGCGCGCCCGCCTGCGGCGCCGACTGTCGCGCAGATCAATCCCGGCAGGACCGGCTCCGCGAGCGCGGCCGCGAAGAAGGCTGATCCGGCGAGAAGCGCGACCCCCGCGAAGAGGACCGGTGCGGCGAAGAAGGCGGCGCCGCGGCATGACGGGGCGCCGCGGCAGGACGGTTAGTCGATCGGCCAGGTGTGGACCGGCTCGTTTGTCTGCTGGTGGGCGCTGTACCGGAGCAGCATGTCGTGCAGGGCGGCGGACCGGTCCAGGTTGCGGTGGTGCTCGGCCGACCACACCGCCTCGGTCTGCCAGGTGGCGCCGTTGCGGCCGGTCCGGCAGCGGTCGTCGATGACGCCGAGGAGCCGGTCGCGGTGGCGGCGATCCACCCCGAACATCGCCAGGCCCTCGTCGGCCTTGGGGAGCAGGGTGTCGCGGACGAGGTCGGTGACGGGGCTTTCCCCCGTACCCGGCCAGAGGATTGTCGCTTCCATGCCTCGGCGGGCCGCAACGTGAAAATTGTCCTCGGCCACCGGGAACGCGAGACGGCTCCAGACCGGGCGTTCCTCGTCCGCGAGCCGGTGGGTGAGTCCGAAGTAGAAAGCCGCGTTGGCGAGCATGTCGACGACCGTCGGGCCGGCGGGCAGGACCCGGTTCTCGACGCGGAGGTGCGGCCGGCCGGCCATGACGTCGTAGACCGGCCGGTTCCAGCGGTAGACCGTGCCGTTGTGCAGGCGCAGCTCGCCCAGGTGCGGCACGCCACCCTGCTCGAGCACGGCGATCGGGTCCTCGTCGTCGATGATCGGAAGCAGCGGCGGGAAATATCGGACGTTCTCCTCGAAGAGGTCGAAGACCGAGGTGATCCAGCGTTCGCCGAACCAGACCCGGGGCCGTACGCCCTGCGCCTTGAGCTCGTCCGGCCGGGTGTCCGTAGCCTGCTCGAACAGGGCGATCCGGGTCTCCGCCCAGAGCTGCCGCCCGTGCAGGTACGGCGAGTTCGCCCCGATCGCCACCTGGACCGCGGCGACGGCCTGCGAGGCGTTCCACTGGGCGGCGAACCGCTCCGGCGGAACCTGCAGGTGGAACTGGACACTCGTGCACGCCGCCTCGGGGGCGATGGAGTCGTTGGCGGTCTGCAGGCGTTCGACGCCGCGGATGTCCACACTGAACTGTTCGCCGCGGGCGCCGGCGATCTGTTCGTTGAGGGCCTGGTAGCGGTCGTTCGCCGACAGGTTGGCCAGCACCAGGTGGTCCGGCGTCAGCGTCGGCAGGCTGCCGATGAGCACGATGGCCGCGTCGGACTTGGCCGCCCGGTCCGCGGCCCGGCCTAGGCTCTCGAGCAGGTCCTCCTCGTACTCGCCGAAGCCGTCACCGCTGATCAGCCGGGGGCTGGCGTTGAGCTCGAGGTTGAAGCGGCCGAGCTCGGTCTGGAACGCGGGGTCGGCGAGGTCGGCGAGCACCTCGGCGTTGCGCATGGCCGGCTCGCCGTCGGCGTCCATGAGGTTGAGCTCGACCTCGAGGCCGGTCCGGCGGCTGTCGGTGTCGAACGAGGGTCCGCACTGGTCGCGGCGGTCGAGCATCAGCGCCAGGACGTCCAGGCACCGCCGGACTTTCTGCCGATAGTGGACCCGGTCCTCGGTGGAGAACGTCGTACCGGACAGGGCCTTACCCATCGATCCTCCTGGCACGTTCGTACGACGCTCACTCAGACCAGATGAAACGGTCATACATCAGCTCTGGGTGAGCACGCGGAAGCGCAGGGTCCACCTTGACAGACGATGGCGGGGTTCGCCAGCGGTAGTCGATGAGCGTTCAGACGACGAAGGCGCCACCCCGGGTGGGGCGGCGCCTTACGTACGGTGATGCGACGGGGGCATCAGGCCTGACGGATGGCCTCGCCCTCGATCTCGATCTTGACCTTCTTGCCGACCATCACGCCGCCGGACTCCAGCGCCATGTTCCAGGTCAGACCCCAGTCCTCGCGGTCGATCTCGGTGGTCGCGCTGAAACCGAAGACCTGCTGACCGTACGGGCTGACGGTCGCGCCCTCGAACTCGACGAGGAGCTCGACCGGGCGGGTGACGCCCTTGATCGTGAGCTCGCCCGCGAGGACGAGCTCGCTGCCCTCGAAGGACTTCACGCCGGTGCTGCGGAAGTCCATCGTCGGGTACTTCTCGACCTCGAAGAAGTCGCCGGTGCGCAGGTGGTTGTCGCGGTCGGCCTGGCCGGTGCTGACGCTGGCGGTCTTGATGGAGGCGACGACCGAGGACTCGAGCGGGTTCTCGGCGACGGTGACGGTCGCGGTGGCCTCGGCGAAGTCGCCGCGCACCTTGCTGACCATGAGGTGACGGACCACGAAGCCGACCCGCTTGTGCGCGGCGTCGAGCTCGTAGGTGCCGGCGGCCGGAATCTGGAGACCCTGGAACTCGCGGGTACCAGTGGCGGCGGTGTCGGTCATGACGGGTCCTCTCGGAGGTGGCTCGGTATTTGTCTGACGGAGCAACTATACGCCACGCAATATTCCCCGTGTCAATAGGGTGCTGTTAGCATGGATGGCGTGGGAACCAACTTCGATGACCCCCGGTTCACCGCCTTCGGCCTGTTCGCCGAGGCGTACACGGGCCTGACCAACCGCTTCGCCGCCCAGTTCGAGGAGCACCGCCTCTCCAGCGTCGAGTTCGAGGTGCTGCTCCGCCTCGCCCGCTCGCCACGGCATCGGCTGCGGATGACCGACCTCGCCGGCCAGACGTCGCTGTCCACCAGCGGCGTCACCCGGGTCGTCGACCGCATGGACCGCGAGGGCCTGATCCGCCGCGAGGCCTGCCCTAGCGACCGCCGCAGCTCGTACGCGGTCGTCACCCCGGCCGGCATGCAGCGCCTCGAGGAGGTCATGCCGGGCCATCTCGAGCTCATGCAGCAGTGGTTCATCGGCCAGCTCAGCCCGACGCAGCTCGATCAGCTCCTCGACGCGCTGCGAACGATCAGAGACGCGGTCAACCCGTGCGCGACCGCGGGGAGCGCGGAGACGAGCCCGGAGCCGGCGGCGCCGAGCCACTCCTGACCCACGCGACGCGGCCTTCGCCTCGGGACGTGCCCAGTTCGGGCCGCCGGGCCGCCGGGTTGCCGGACCGCGCCGGACCGCCGGGCTGCCGGACCGCGCCGGACCGCCGGGCTGCCGGACCGCGCCGGACCGCCGGGTCGCCGGACCGCGCCGGGCCGCCGGGTCGCCGTGGGCGATCGCTGAGTGAGCGCCCGCAGGCCTTGAGTAAGCGCTTCCCCGGCACTCTCACCTCCGCCGGGTGAGGAACCGGCAGAACTACCGGCAGAACCGTCGGATACCGGCGTACCAAACCCACCGATCTACGCATATCAGCTGATCGCCCCCGCTAGGGTGATCTCCGCAGGGGGACGCGGCGCGGCCGAGGCCGGGGCGGGGGCAAACGGGGGCGCCATCGTTCTCGCCGCGTTACTGGGGCGTTGCGACGGCCGGCGTTGTGGGGGGCACGGAAAACGCCGGTCGTCCACGCCCCGGCCGCTGCTCACCGGCAAACCCCGACACCGCCAGCCGGCCACTGCGCCCACCCCCACTGCGCCGCCCACCGCCGGCCGACCGCTGCGCCCACCGCCGGCCGACCGCTACGAAGCGGGTGCGCCGGCCGGCCTAACCGAGGAGCTCCCGCTCCCGGGGCAGCAGCGTGATCCCCGCCGTACGGCACAGCTCCGTCAGCCGATGCATCGCCTTCGCCCGCCGCTCCCCGTCCCGGGTGCTGCGGATCAGCCCGATCAGCGCCTCCACGGTGTCGCGGGGATCGTGCCCGCCGTCGTACGCCTCGATCGCCGCCGTGAACGCCTCCGCCGCGCGGTCCACGTCGCCGCGCCGCAGTGCGACCGCGCCTGCCACGACGGCGGCCGGGCCGTCCATCGGCAGCGTCGACCCGGGTGGCCGGAGCTCCTCCAGCACCGCCTCGGCCTCGGCCAGGTCTCCGGCCTCGGCCACCGCCAGGCCCACCGTGGCGAGGACGCGCCGGCGGTGACCGGGATCGCCGACCTCCTCGAGCTCGGCGATCGCGTCGCGGCCGAGACGGGCCGCCTCCCCGAGGTGACCGTCCAGGCGTTCGATCTCCGCGAGGTTGGCGACCGCCACGGCGCGCAGCCGGTGTTCGCCGCAGCGGCTCGCCAGCCGGTCGATCTCGGCGAGGCGGCCGCGGGCCGCGGCCAGGTTGCCCGCGCGTACGTCGTGCCAGGTGAGGTTGTTCTCGGCCACGGCCATGTCGCGGATGCGGCCGCTGTCGCGGGCGAGTTCCCGCGCGGCCTCGGCGTGGCGGCGGGCCAGGTCGTAGTCGCGAGTCGTCATCCGCAGCGCGGCCAGCTGGGTGTGCGCGGTGAGCCGGCCGTTCACGTCGCCGAGCCGGGTGAACCCGGCGAGCGCGGACTCGGCGGACGCGATCTCTTCGCCGCCCGCGCCGTGCTCGAGCGCCAGCTGCGCCAGACCCACTTCGGCCCAGGCGCGGGTCGCCGGGTCCGCGTCGGCCGTACGCGGGTCGGCCAGCAACCGGCGCAGCCACTGCCGGCCCGTCACGTCGCGCCCGCGGAAGCGCCACCATCGGGGCAGGCAGGCGGCGAGGCGCAGCGCCGTGTGCGGTTGCTCGCGGGCGGCGTACGCCAGGGCGGCGCCGAGGTCACCGGCGACGTCGTCGAGGCGGGCGGCCGCGTCGGCCAGGCGGGCGCCGGTCAGCTCGGGCGCGATGCTCATGGCCAGGTCGGCCATCACCTCGGCGTGCCGTCGCCGGGCGGCCGGGAGGTCGCCCTGAACGGCGGCCTGTTCGAGGGCGTAGTCGCCGACCACGTCGAGCAGGCGGAAGCGGAACGCCCGGGCGCCCCGCGTGCTGAGCAGGCCGAGCTCGAGGAAGCGGTCCAGCAGGTGCACCACGTCGAGGTCGGGGCTGGGGTCGACGATCCGTTCGGCGAGATCCAGCGACCAGCGGTTGCGGAAGGTCGCCAGGCGGTGCAGGGCCATCTGCTCGTCGGTGCTGAGCAGGCGGTAGCTGGCTGCGACGGCTTCGCGTACCGACACGACGCCGGTGTCCGCGGGCCGGCCGGACAGGTCGCGCACCGGCAGCACCCCACCGTCGGCGGGGCGCCCGGACAGGTCGAGGACGCGGTCGCCGTACCGGTCGAGGATCTCCGGGATGGTGAGCACCCGGCCGCGAGCGGCCGCCAGCTCCAGCGCGATCGGCAGCCCACCGAGCCGGCGGACCAGGGCGGCGAGCGCCGTCACCTCGGCCGGTTCGACGGGGGCCTCGCGGACGCGGGCGAGCCGGTCCATGAAGAGTGCGGCCGCCGGGTATCGGGCCACGTCCGCGGGCGCCGCGTCGGCCGGCGGTGCGTCCAGCGGTGCGACCGGGCGTACCCGTTCGGTGGGCAGGCCGACCGGATGCCGGCCGGTGGCGAGGAACCGCAGGGTCGGGTGCTGGGCGAGCAGCCGGCCGAGGGCCTCGGCGACGGCCTCCGGCGCGCGCTCCACCGCGTCGATCAACAGCAGGGCGGACCGGCCGGAGAAGCGCGGCGCCAGGTCGTCGGGGCGGCCCACGCCGAAGACGGCGGCGACGCCGCCGAGCACCTCGCCGGTGGTGGAGCCGTCGGTGATGACGATGCCCGCGACCCCGCCGGGGTAGGCGTCGGTGACCCGGTGCGCCACGGTCAGCGCGAGGCTGGTCTTGCCCACTCCGGCCAGGCCCACCAGGGTGACGCCCCGGCCCTCGGCGGGCCGGTCGCGCAGGCGGTCGGCGAGCTCGGCGACGTCGCCGTCGCGGCCGATCAGATCGCTCGGCGGGGGCAGGCGTACGAAGCGTGGCGGCGCCGCGGTCTGCGAGGGCTGCCCCCGGGCGGCGGCGAGGAACGCGAGCCGGTCCGCGCCCGCCAGCCCCAGCGCCGCAGCGAGCAGCTCCACCGTGGTCCGTTGCGGACGGGAGGCGCGGCCGCGTTCCAGGTCTCGTACGGTGCGGACGCCGACCGCCGCCCGCGCCGCGAGCTCGTCCTGGGTCAGTTTCGCGCGCAGCCGGTAGCTGCGCAGCACGGCGTCGAATCCCGGACCCCCCTGGTCCGCCCCGTGATCGGACGTCATGACAATGAACCTAGGCAGACATGATGATGAATGCCGAGTTCAGACGGCGGATTGTCGACTAACCGACGCATCCGCCGCCGGATTTGCCGCGGAACCTGCCCGCGAGTCCAAGATCTACAGCCGGGCCCGCCACGGGTCGTGGCCCGGTGCGGGCCCGGCCCCCCCACAGGCGCAAGGCCCGGTGCGGCCCCCGCCACAGGCGCAAGGCCCGGCGCGGGCCGGCCCCGCCACAGGCGCAAGGCCCGGCGCGGGCCGGCCCCGCCACAGGCGCAAGGCCCGGCGCGGGCCGGCCCCGCCACAGGCGCAAGGCCCGGTGCGGCCCCGCTACAGGCCGAGCCCTCGAGCGATGATCATGCGCTGCACCTCGGAGGTGCCCTCGCCGATCTCGAGGATCTTGGCGTCTCGGTAGAACCGGCCCACCGCCGACTCGTTCATGAAGCCGTAGCCGCCGTGCACCTGGGTGGCGTACCGGGCGTTGTCCATCGCGGCCTCGCTGGCGTACAGCTTGGCGAGGGCGGCCTGGTGCTTGAAGTCCTCGCCGGCGAGCATCCGCGCCGCGGCGTCGTAGTACGCGAGCCGCGCGGTGTGCGCCCGCATCTCCATGTCCGCGATCATGAACTGGACGGCCTGATTGGACCCGATCGGGCGGCCGAAGGCCTGACGCTCCTTGGCGTACTTCGCCGACTCGTCGACACAGCCCTGGGCGAGTCCGGTGGACAGGGCGGCGATCGCGATGCGCCCCTCGTCGAGGATGCGCAGGAACTGGGCGAAGCCGCGGCCACGCTCACCGAGCAGGTTCGCGGCCGGTACCCGTACGTCGTCGAACGCCAGCTCGTGCGTGTCCGAGGCGCACCAGCCCACCTTGGAGTAGCCCGGCGCGACGGTGAACCCCGGAGTGCCGGACGGCACGATGATCGTCGACAGCTCCTTGGAGCCGTCCGGCTTCCTGCCGGTCACCGCCATCACGGTCACCAGGCAGGTGATGTCCGTGCCGGAGTTGGTGATGAACGCCTTGGAGCCGTTGATGACCCACTCCCCCGTGGCCTCGTCGAGCACCGCGCGGGTCGTCGTCCCGGCCGCGTCGGAGCCCGTGCCCGGTTCGGTGAGACCGAAGGCCGCCAGGGACTCGCCGCTGGTCAGCTGGGGGAGCCAGCGGTTCTTCTGTTCCGGCGTACCGAACAAGTGGATCGGCATCGCACCCAGCGAGACGGCCGCCTCCAGGGTGATCGCGACGCTGCTGTCGACCCGCGCCAGCTCCTCCAGGGCCAGGCAGAGGGCGAAGTAGTCGCCACCCATCCCGCCGTGCTCCTCGGGGAACGGCAGGCCGAACAGCCCCATCTTGCCCATCTGGCGGATCAGGTCGTACGGAAAGGTCTTGTGTTCGTAGTGCTCGGCGATGACCGGCGCGACCTGCTCGCGGGCGAAGTCCCGCACGCTGTCCCGCAGTGCCTCCTGCTCTTCGCTGAGCCGGAAGTCGACCATGGCGTGTCCCTTCGAGACGGTGTACTAGACGGGCGTGACGCCGTGCCGGCGGCGGGAGAACGAGCGGTCCTTGCCGCGGGCGGCGGCGAACCGGCGGACGAGCTCGCCGCGCAGGTCGCCGGGCTCCACCACGGCGTCGATCACGAGCTCGCTGGCGAGGCGCAGGATGTCGATGTCGCGTTCGTACTCGGCGCGGCGCTCGGCGATGAAGGCGGCGCGGTCCTCCTCGGGCAGCGCCGCGATCTTGTTCGCGTAGACGGCGTTCACCGCCGCCTCGGCGCCCATCACCGCGATCTTGGCGGTGGGCAGCGCGATCGTCGCGTCCGGGTCGAAGCCGGGGCCGGCCATGGCGTAGAGGCCGGCGCCGTACGCCTTGCGGACCACGACGCAGATCTTGGGTACGGTCGCCTCCGAGATCGCGGTGATCATCTTGGCGCCGTGCCGGATGATGCCCTGCTTCTCCACCGCCGAGCCGACCATGAATCCGGGCACGTCGGAGAGGAAGAGCAGCGGCACGTTGAAGGCATCGCACAGCTGCACGAAGCGGCTGGCCTTGTCGGCGGAGTCGACGAACAGCACGCCGCCCTTGAACATCGAGTTGTTGCCGACCACACCGATGACCTGGCCGTCCAGCCGCGCGAAGCCGACCGTCAGCTCCTTGGCCCACAGCGCCTGGATCTCCAGGAACGATCCCGTGTCGACGATGCCCTTGATGTAACGGCGCATGTCGAACGCCTGCCGCTCGCTCTCCGGCACCAGCGCACCGAGATCCACATTGGCCGGTTCCCCGGCCTCGGCGGACGGAGGCTGCTGCGTGTAGTTCGCGGGCAGGTACGACAGGTACGAGCGGACGACGTCCAGGGCCTCCTGCTCGGTCTTGCACAGGAAGTGCCCGACGCCGGACTCCGCGCAGTGCACGCGGGCTCCGCCCATCGCCTCGAGCGTGGTCTTCTCCCCCGTGACCATCTCGACCATGCGGTCGGATCCGAGGTACATGCTGGCGTTGCCCTCGACCATCGCGACGACGTCGCAGAAGGCCGGGATGTAGGCGCCGCCGGCGGCGGACGGCCCGAACAGCGCGCACACCTGCGGGATCGACCCCGACGCGCGTACCTGCGTGTGGAAGATCTTGCCGGCTCCGCGCCGGCCCGGGAACAGGTCGACCTGGTCGGTGATGCGCGCGCCCGCGGAATCGACCAGATAGACCATGGGTACGCCGGTCGCGTACGCCCGCTCGATGATGCGGATGATCTTCTCAACGGTACGGGCGCCCCACGACCCCGCCTTCACGGTCGAGTCGTTGGCCATGACGCACACCTCGCGCCCGTCGATGCGGGCCGAGCCGGTGATCACGCCGTCCGCCGGGAGCCCTTCGGCGAGGCTGTTGGCGTAGAGCCCGTCCTCCACGAACGAACCCTCGTCGACGAGCAGGGCTATCCGCTCCCGCGCGAACAGCTTGCCCTTCGCGGCGTTCGCGGCGTGGTACTTCTCCGCGCCGCCGGCGACCGCGCGCTTGCGTGCCTGTGCCAGCGCTTCCTCGTCGATTGCCACGTGCCCCCCTCGAGCGCTCCTGAACGATCGTTAGGTTAGCGCATCTTGCACCGAGGGGCCATACGCGCGCTGACCGGGGCCGGCTGCCCTTTCGCGGGCCGGGCCCGCGGCCGTTTCGCCGGTCGGGCCGGCGGCCGTTTCGCGTGGCCGGGCCGGAGGCCCTTTCACGGGCCAGGCCCGCCGCCGTTTCGCGTGGCCGGGCCGGAGGCCCTTTCACGGGCCAGGCCCGCCGCCGTTTCGCGTCGCCGGGCCGGAGGCCTTTTCGCCGGCCGGGCCCGCCGCCGTTTCGCGTCGCCGGGCCGGAGGCCTTTTCGCCGGCCGGGGGCAACGCGAACGGGAGCCCCCGCAGGCTGCGAGGACTCCCGTCCGATGGATGCCGGTGCTGTGGAGGAGCACCGGTTTTCTTTTCACTGCGCGGCGCCTCGCGGCGCCGTACGGGTCAGGCCCGGGACCGGCCCGACCCGCGTCTCACCCCGGCGGGGCCGGTCCTTACTTGAGCAGGCCCGTGACGTCCAGGCCGCCGAGGTTCAGGCCACCGGCGTTGCTCAGGTTCTGGGTGAGGCCGTCGACCGGGGTCGCCTCGGTCTTGGCGGCGTGCTTGCTCGCGGCGTGCGTGCGCGGGCTCTCGCCGTACGAGTCGTCGCCACCCTGGGAGCCACCGTCGCCGTCGACGTCGTCACCGTCGTCGTAGCCGCCGTTGTCACCACCGTTGTCGCCGCCGTTGTCACCGCCGTTGTCGCCACCGGTGCCGTTGCTGCACGCCGCCGACGCGTCGGCCTCACCCAGGACGGCGAGCGCGTTGCCGCAGACGTTGACCGGAACGGTGATCGGCGCGCCGATCTGCGTGCCGTTCAGCACCCCGGTGTTGCCGTTGCTGTCCTGCTTGACGCCGCCCTGGTGGCCCGACTCGTTCGCCGAGGCACCGGCCGCGTTGGCCTCGCCCAGCACAGACGCCGAGTTGCCGGTGATGTTCAGCGGGACGTAGACCGGCGCGGCGATCTGCGTACCGTTGCCGATCCCGGTGTTGTCCGAGCTGTCCTGCTTGATGCTCTCGGTCTTGTGCCCGCCGCCGTTGACGCACACCGCCTGCGAGTTCGCCAGGCCGAGGATCGAGAGCGAGTTGCCGCAGACGTTGACCGGCACGTTGATCGGCGCCGCCACCTGCGTGCCGTTGAGCGCACCGGTGTTGCCCGACGAGTCCTGGCCGACCTTGGCACCCTCGGTACGGGCGCTCTCGGTCTTGTTGACGCCGGAGCCGGCCGCGTTGGCCTCGCCCAGCACGGACGCCGCGTTGCCGACGACGTTCACCGGCACGGTGATTGGCAGCAGCACCTGCGTGCCGTTGAGCACGCCGGTGTTGTCCCAGCTGTTCTGCTTGCCGCCCTTGCCCTGCTTGCCGCTCTCCACCCAGTTGATGCCCTGGCCCGCGGAGTTCGACTCGCCGGCGACGCCGATCGAGTTGCCGACGATGTTCAGCGGCACGGCGACCGTGGTGAACACCTGCGTGCCGTTGGCGATGCCGACGTTGTCGGACGTGGACTGGGTGACGTCGGCGTGCGCCGCACCCGGGGCGAGCAGGAGGGCACCGGCGGCCAGGACACCAGCGCTCAGAGTCTTACGAACCCAAGTCTTCATGAGAAGAAACGTGCCTTTCACAATCGTCGAATGGTGAGTCGCATATTCAATTTGAATGGTGCTCACGGGCGCAGCGGTGCCCTGGCGCAATTCGGATGCCCTGACCCCGCTTGTCGACGTGCGCCCTCGTGGTGGCGCGGTGCGCATGCGGTGACGTGATGACCACGGCCACGGAAATGATTCGCCGCTTGTTCGCAAACGGTTTCAGGAATCGGGCCGCGCTCGTCCGGGCGCAGCACGCCCGGGACCCATCACTAGTCAGGTGAGACGGTCGGTGCCTCGGCGTCGTGGCGCCGGACCTCGACTTCGGTGGCGATCGGCAGCCGGTGGCAGGCCACCGTGCTGTCGGCGATCGCCGACGGAAGGACGGCCGCGGAAGGACCGCCGTCCGTCGCAGTCCCCGGCCCGGAGGCCGGGACACCGTTCGCTGCCCCGAGGTGGACCTGTACGGGTCCCTCACCATCGGGTGCCTCACGGGCCGTGTCACGCGCCGGCTTGTTCTCCGCCAGCGTCGCAGCGGCCATGAACTTGCCGCCCAGCGGCATGATCGCCGCCGGCTTCCCGGCCGGCGACACCTCTGCCTCGGGCTCCTGGACCGGCGGCACGTCGGCCACAGGCCCACCGTGCGGCACGGGCGTGCCGTCGATGTCGGCCGCGGCCGGCTCACTGACCTCGGGCGCTGTCGTCCCGGGTCCCGGCTGCGGCCGGTCCTGCCGCGGCACCTCGACCGCCGGAGCGGTACGCCCGGTGTCCACCGCCTCGCCGGTGAGGCGAACAGGGGCGGTCAGATCCCGGACCACTCGGTCGACCCCGCCCAGGGGGGAGCCCGCGTCCCCGGCGCCGCCGGCTACCTCGCCGACCGTGCCCACGAGCCGTTTCGGGATCGTGGTCACCGCGCCGAGGTCGTGCCGCTCACCGGATGCCAACGGCTGGACGGCCGTCGTGAGGATCCGGTGGACCAAGTCTTTCCCCTGGTCACCGGCACCGTTTTGGGTGCCGGTGGTGTGCTTGCCGGTGCCCGTGCCGGTTTCCGGCTTGGCGGTGCCCGTGCCGGTTTCCGGCTTGGCGGTTCCGGCGAGCGGCTTGGCGGTTCCGGCGAGCGGCTTTCCGACGCCGGCGAGCGGCTTTCCGATGCCGGTGCTGTGCTGCGCCGCCGTGATGTCGTGCACCACGGCGCCGAGCAGGCCGGTCGCCGGGTCACGGTCGTCGGCCTGTGCGGCGGCCCCGGAGAGCAGCCACGCCGCGCCGGCGATGCCGCCGACGACCAGGACGCGCAGACCCCAGGGGGATCGGGTACGCCCGGACCGGCGCCGCTGCCGCTCCGCCCCCTGGCTGGGAGGCGGCATGAGCGCGGGACCACCGGCGGGCGAAACGACCGACGGACGGTACGCCGGGCGCGACTCGCGCTCGACCCCCCATCCCGTCATCGGATCCGCCCCTCATGTCGTCGGCTCGTGACCGGCGGCCGAACACATCGGCCGCTCGGTATTGGTAACGAAGCGACACAGTCAGGGTCACGCAGACGAATGGAGAAAAGTGATCGGCTGCTTTCCGTACCGATCGGAAGAATGAGTCAGGAGGAGGCGACCAATCTGGTACGCGGTCCGGCTCGAAGAACTCCCGACGGGAGTGTGCGCCCGAGCAGACCTTCGGCGAGTTCGGCCACCCGGATCAGCTCGTCGAGATCGATTCCGGTGGCGATGCCCATGTCCTCGAGCATGTGCACCAGTTCCTCCGTCGCGATGTTGCCGGAGGCGCCCGGCGCGTACGGGCACCCGCCGATCCCGCCGACGCTCGCGTCGAACTCCGTCACCCCCAGCTCCAGGGCGGTCAGCACGTTCGCCAGCCCCGTACCCCGGGTGTTGTGGAAGTGCAGCAGCTCCGGGCGTACGGCCGAAAGAAGATCACGGACCCGGCGGGGGGTCGCCATGCCGGTGGTGTCGCCGAAGGCCACCCGGTCCGCGCCGTCGGCGCGGACCCGCTCCACGATGGACGCCACCCGCTCCGGCGCGATGTCGCCCTCGAAGGGGCAGCCGAAGCTGGTCGCCACGATGACCTCGAGCGTCGCCCCGGCCTTGTGCACCAGCGGGATGAGACCGGCGATGTCGTCGAGCGAGTGCTCGGTCGACCGGTTCAGGTTCCGCCGGTTGTGGGTGTCGCTGGCCGAGACCACCACCTCGATCTCCCGGAAGCCGGCCTTGATCGCCCGCTCGGCGCCGCGCGTGTTGGGGATCAGCGCGGAGTAACGCACGTCCGGGTTGTGCCAGGCCCGCGCCCACACCTCGTCGGCGTCCGCCATCTGCGGGATCGCCTTCGGGTGGACGAAGGAGACGGCCTCGATCCGCTTCACCCCGGTACGCGACAGCGCGTCGATCAGCCGCACCTTGTTGCCGGTCGGGATGGGCTCCTCGTTCTGCAGCCCGTCACGCGGGGCGACCTCCCGGATGGACACAGCCGTCGTCGTCATGCTCATCACCTCATCCGCGCCACGATGCCGGTGTCGTAGTCCCCGCTGAGGAACTCGTCGTTCTCCAACAGCTCGGTGAAGAACGGCAGGTTGTTCTTCGGCCCGGCGATCTCGAACCCGGTCACGGCGGCCCGCGCCCGCGCGATCGCCTCCGCCCGATCCGCGCCGACCACGATCAGCTTCGCCATGAGCGAGTCGTAGAAAGGAGTCACCGTGGTGTCCGGCCCGTACCCGGAATCGACCCGGACCCCCTCGCCGGACGGCTCCACCCAGGTGGCGACCTTGCCGGGGCCGGGCAGGAACCGCTTCGGGTCCTCGGCGTTGACGCGCAACTCGATCGCGTGCCCCCGCGTGGTCAGATCGTCGACGTCGAACGTCGGAGCCTCACCGGACGCGATCCGCAGCTGCTGCTCCACCAGGTCGATACCGTGGATCAGCTCGGTGATCGGATGCTCCACCTGCAGCCGGGTGTTCATCTCCAGGAAGAAGAACTCGCCGCTCGCCGGGTCGAGGAGGCACTCGACGGTGCCGGCGTTGCGGTAGTTCACGGCCTCACCGGCCAGCACGGCGGCGGCGAGGAAGCGCTTCCGCAACTCCGGGTCCACCGCCGGGCTCGGCGCCTCCTCGAGAAGCTTCTGGTTACGCCGCTGCACCGAGCACTCCCGCTCACTGAGCGCGATCACCCGGCCGTCGGCCAGGCCGAGGATCTGCACCTCCACGTGCCGTACCCGAGGGAAGAACCGCTCGATCAGCACCGACCCGTCACCGAACATCCGCTCGGCGAACGCACGGATCTTGTCGAACTCGGTGCGCAACCCGGCCTCGTCGCTCGCCACAGCCATGCCCATCCCACCACCACCCGCGGCGGCCTTCACCATCACCGGATACCCGATCGCGGCGGCAGCCTCGAGCGCCTCCTCCACCGAAACCGCGGGATCCTGCGTGCCCGGCGCCACGGGCACGCCCGCGGCCGCCATCAGATTCCGAGCATTGATCTTGTCGCCCATCGCGCTGATCGCATCGGCGGACGGCCCGACCCACACCAGGCCGTTCGCTTCGACCGTACGGGCGAAGTCGGCGTTCTCGCTCAGGAAGCCGTACCCGGGGTGGATCGCCTCAGCCCCGGTCGACTTCGCCGCGGCGAGGATCGCGTCGGTGTTGCGGTAACTCTGAGCGGGGTTCGCGGGCCCCACACACACCGCCTCGTCCGCCTCGAGGACGAACGGCATGCCGGCATCGGCCTCGGAGTGGACGGCGACCGCCCGGATATTGAGCCGCCTGGCCGTACGGATGATCCGGCGGGCGATCTCGCCCCGGTTGGCGATGAGCAGCGACTCGATCATTTCGCTCCTTGTCTGGGCGGGGGCGGGGCGGGGGTAGCTGCTTGCTGGGCAGGCCGCACGTCGTCTGGGAGCGGGCGAGCCGCTTTCGTGGCAGGCCGCGCGTCGCCTCGGAGGGGTGTGGCCTTCGTGGCAGGCCGCGCGTCGTCTGGGAGGGGCGGGAGCGGGCGAGCTGCCTTCGTGGCACGCTGCGCGTCGCCTCGGAGGGGCGGGAGCGGGCGAGCTACGTTCGTGGCACGCTGCGCGTCGCCTCGGAGGGGCGGGAGCGGGCGAGCTGCCTTCGTGGCAGGCCGCGCGTCGATGGCCTGCCTGGTCTTGGAGCGCGGTGGTGATCCCGCGCGCTCCGGCGATGCGCACCCGGCAGGGTTCGCGGCGGGCTCGGCTTCGATCATGGGCTCGGGGTGCCGGCGAGTCAGCGGCCCATCAGCGCGTGCACTGTCGCCTCGCGCAGGAGGGCGGCCCGGCGCTGGCGGTCGACTTCGCCGCCCAGGAAAGGCGTCGAGTTCATCAGGCCGAACGCGGAGTGCGCCAGCACTCGAGCCTCGCCGGCGTCCAGCTCGGGACGCAGCAGGGACAGCACCCTCACCCACTCCTCGACGTACAGGCGCTGCAGCCGCCGGATCTGTCGCCGCGGCTCTTCCGGCAGCCGGTCCAGCTCGTGCAGGTGCAGCGCGATCACTGCCGGATTGGCCAGCGCGAACTCGACGTGGAACTCGATCAGGTCGGACAGGACGGCCCGCGCATCGCCGGAATGCCGCCCGACCCGCTCCCGCCCACCGTGCAGCAGGCTCTCGCTCACCGGGATGAGCGCGGCGACCAGCATGGCCTCCTTGCCGGCGAAGTGGTGATACAGCGCCGGACCGGTCACCCCGGCGGCCGAACCGATGTCATCCATCGACACGCCGTGATATCCGCGGGCGGCGAAGAGGCCGACCGCGATCTCGAGGATCTCGTCCCGGCGCGACCGGCGGCGAGGGGCCGGCGGTCCGGGACGCTGGTGCTGATCTACCGTCACCTGGCCACTCTAACCCCCTGTCAAGCCGAGTACTTAACGGGCGTTCAGGCAATCCGCTTCGTCGTGACGGCAGTTCTCGGCCGGACGCTTTGTCGGCTATGCCGCTGTCGGCTTGTCCCCGGCCGACACGCGACCACCCTGGGCCGGCGCGCGACGCACCCACCACCGCCGCGACGCCACAGCGGCCAGGACGGCCCCGACCGTATTGATGATCACGTCGTCGACGCTCGAGACCCGACCGATGGCCAACACCCACTGGAAGGTTTCGACCATGCCGGAGACGACCACCGCCCCGGCCGCCACCCGGGGCAGGTACGCGAACCAAGCGAAGCGCATCGGCAGGAAGAAGCCCAGCGCACCGAGCACGAGCAGGTTTCCGAGGATCTGAGCCGCCGCGGTGCCCAGGTCGCCCGTCACCCAGGACGGCAGATCGTGCAGCGGCACGAGGTCGACGGAGCGAGGGGCGGGCTGGGGCGTGAAAAGCATGACCGCCCACGGCAGCGAGCCGGCCACCAGTCCGACTTCGGCGATCGCGACCCGGCGAGCCACCCTGCGGCGACGCCACCGGTACGCGACAAAGCTCACGGCGGGAAGCACGAGAAATGCACCGACGATCGTGGCGCCGTAATCTCGCCAAACCTCGCCCACCGCACCCGCCGCCGTCGCGCCTCTTCCCGCCACTGCACCCGCCGCCGTCGCGCCTCCTCCTGCCACTGCACCCGCCGCCGTTGCGCCTCTTCCTGCTATTGCCCCCACCGCTGCCCAGGCTTCGCCCACGGCCGCACCGTACGCAGCGCGGACAAGCGGCGTGGCCGGCGTAGCGACGCGGACAAGCGGCGTGGCCGGCGTAGCGACGCGGACAAGCGGCGTGGCCGGCGTAGCGACGCGGACAAGCGGCGTGGCCGGCGTAGCGGCGCGGCCCCGTCACGAGACCCGTACGAGGTTGCGCCGCGGGGCCGTCAGCAGATCCCGTCACGGGACGGCTTTCACCGGATCCCGTTGCCAGGCCCGCACGAGATCGCGTCATCGGGCTCTCACGAGATCGCGCGCATCCACGAGGGCGGGTTTCCTACGGCGCCATGGCCAGAGCTCACGGTTCGCGAGGACCAGTGAGACGACGAGGACGGGCAGCATCGGAAGCCACCAGTCGTGCACCCTCTCCCACTGCGGTGAGTCCGGCAGCGGCCACGCCGAGAATCCGGCTGGCAGGAAAAGCGTAGCCACCATGAGGCCTCCCTGAGCCGCAGGGCCGGCTACGGCGAGAGTCAGCGAATGTCCGCTTCTGGCGGCCACGGCCGCGCCGGCGAGACCAGTCAGACCGCACACGGCTGCCTCGACTGTGAGGTCCCGGGACGGGAGCCGGGCGGAATCGAGGCTCGCGGCAGCGGCGAGATACAGGCCTGCCCACACCGCGGTGATCGGCACGAGGACGACTGCCACGCGCAGCCATTGCCGCAACCACCGTGGGGTCGGAGTCACCGACAGCGGGGCCATCGGATCCACCAGGGCGAAGCTTGCGCCGGCGCCGAGGACGACGGCCGCGATCCGTACGCCCCAGATCTGGCTCGCGGGTGCGGGAGCTCCGGTCAGGGCGGGGAGCAGGGTCAGCACGGACACGACTGTCGCGGCGGCGACAGGAACCCACGGCACGATGCGGATGACCGGCGCCGCGAGCAGCAGCGTCTGCCGAACTCTCACGGACATGCGCTTTCCTCGTCAGCGACCGGCAGATTCGCCACACCGAAGGGCGCCAGGACATCACCGGCCGGCGCCGCGGACCGAACGGAGGCCCAGTTGTCCGCCAACAAGGCCCCGACCCGGTCGCGCGGTGCCTCCACCAGGCGTTTCGCCGCCTCGATCTCGGCCCGGCCGATGTCGACCCGGCCGAACCGGAGGTTTTCGGGATGGCTGAGCACCGCACGCCCGTCGCGGTCGGCCTGGGCCACCAGCCACAACGCCATGACCGTTCGCAGCTGGCCAGAACCGGAACATCCCGGTCCGGTGCTCAGCTCCAGAGACCCCTGCGGCAGCACCGCCCGGTTGCGTTCGGCCAGACCGCCGGGCCCCGGATGGCCGGCGAGCTGATCCGGCATCCTGAGGAGCACGCGGATGTACTGAGATCTCAGGTCGGTACGGCTGTCGCGCGCCCACGAGCCGTGGCGGCCCCAGTGCTGATCGGCGATCACGCTGGTGGCCGGTCCGGTCCCCTGCCGCACGAGGGGCAGGTCGGTGACGCCGGGAGGCAACGCCCGTACCACCGGATCGATGGCATCTCTCCACAGCGAGATCCAGGGTCCGTAGCCGTGCAGCGCGCAGTAGGTGACCAGTCCTCGCCGCTCGCAGTGCTGCGCCGACTCGTCGAGATAGGGCAACGCCGTCTCCGGCCCGGTGGGAACCCGCTCATCCCGTTGTCGCTGCACTGCGGCGACGGCAAGCACGAGCGCGACCGCCATCACGATCGACGTGAGGAGGCGCCGATGCCGAAGCAAGGCGCCGGCGACCACAGCCACGAGCAGGGCGACCAGGTAGAGCAGGTGCGCGCCGGTCGGCCGGGGCATCGTGGGTGCCACGTTCTCGTCGAGGACGACCGGGAAGAGCAGCCACGGCAGGGCATCCGCGCTGGAACCGAGAACGGGAAGGATCGCCAGCACGGCCGCGAGGCCGAAGAGGGTCAGCGGGCCGGTGGCCGTGGACGGCAGCCAGCGCCCCACCGCTACTCCCACCGCCGCCCCGACCATCGGGATCACGACGGCGACCCCGATCAGCCACGGATCGAAGGCGCCGACCGGCCAGGACGGAAGCAGGAGAATCAGTTCGGCAAGCACCGCCGACGCGGCCACGAGTCCAGCCGCCGGCACGAGCGCCAGGAGCCCCACGGTCCTGCGGCGCGCCGGGCTCGGCAGCGTACGCGCGAATTCCGTCGAGCCGTGCCTGTGGTCCCGGGACGCCGCCAGATGCCCGATCAGCACGAGGAAGCCGGCGAGCACCAACGAGGCCATGCCGGAGTTGGCGGTGAAGACATCCCAGCGCGGCTCGGTCGTCCAGCCCCAGGCTGTACACAGGGCCACGGCCAGGACGACGCCGATCCACACGGTCGACATGCCGAGCAACAGGCGGGCTTCCTTGAGCACCAGCGAGGCCGTTGCCACGCGCGCGGGTGCGCGTACGGGCTCGACCAGAGTGGCTGTCATCGGACCGCCACCTCCGGCCCCAGCAGCATGAGGTAGCCGTCTTCGATGGAGGGCTTCACCGGTGTGCCGTCCGGTGGCTGGGTCCCCAGAGTGCGGAACTCGCCATCCGAGTTGCGCCAATACAGCAGGTTGCCCTCCGGTGGCTGGGCCGACAACCACACCTGGCCCTCGGCCTGATGCGCGAGCCCACGCGGCGTGCCGTCGTACACGATTCGTCCCTGCCGCATCACCACCACGCGCTCGCACAGCGCGCCGACGTCCTCCGTCTGGTGGGTGGAGAGCAACACCGTACGCGTCTCGCCGAGCCGGGAGATCAAGGCGCGGAACAACATGCGCTGCTCCGGGTCAAGCCCCACCGTCGGCTCGTCGAGGATCAACAGATCGGGCTCTCCGAGCAGTGCCTGAGCCAGGCCGAGGCGCTGGCGCATGCCCCCGGAGAGCTTCCGCACCCTCACGGTGGCCCGGTCAGCCAGTCCGACCTCCTCCAGCACCCGGCGCACCTCGGCGCGCCGCCGGCGGCCGTCCGTCATCTCCTTGAGAACAGCCACATAGTCGAGCAGCGCGGCGGCCGAGAAGTTCGGATAGAGGCCTGGGTCCTGTGGCAGATAGCCGAGGCGACGGCGCAGCTCGGTCCGTTGGGCGGCGACGGCCGGATCGAGCCCGTACGCCTCCACCCGGCCCCGATCCGGAGCGAGCGCCGTCGCCAGGCAGCGCAGCAGCGTGGTCTTCCCGGCGCCGTTGGGACCGAGGAGGCCGGTGACGCCGGTGCCGATCTCCAGGTCGAGGTCGTCCACGGCGGTCGTGGATCCGTAGCGCTTGCTCAGTCCTGCGATGCGGACGGTGGTCATCTTGTCTCCCCGGGGTCGAGGCGGCGGCGGCGCACGGTCAGGACGGTGGTGGCGACGAAGGCCGCCGCGAGATAGCCGACCTGGGTGACCGGCCCGAACAACGGCTGAACGGGCGAGCCGGCGATCGCCACCCCGCCGACCACGAAGAGCCACAGCCCGCCGAAGACGGCCGCGGCCGCGGCGAGGGGTAGCACCGTGGCCAGGGCCAGCGTGCTGACGCACAGCAGGAAGGCGGGCAGCAGCCACGCGGCCGCCCACCAACCAGGCCCGGGTAGCAGGACAGCCGCGACGGCCCCCATGGCCATCGAGACCCCCACAACGGCCGCCGCCCGCCACAGCACGAGAGACGGACCGGCCGTGGGAGTCGCCGAGGTGATCTCGTGCATCGGATCCGCAGGCGGTCCGTACGCGGTGGCGACGGCGAGCACCGGCAGCACAGGAGCGAAAACGAGGAACAGCAGCAGTGTCGTGCGGGCCCCCGCCTGGCCGGTGTACGCAGCAGCGACGCCGAATGCGAGCACGGCGGCGGTCGCCAGCAGCCACGACCAGCGCAGTGCGGGTGTGGCAGCCAGCAGCCGCACCCGATGCTCCGGAATCCCGACGTTGCCCAGCGCCCGTTCCACCCGGCTCGGCCGGACTGCGAGAACCGCCTCGTTCACGCGGCTCCAGCTGCGGTCGAGCCAGGAGGCGTCGAGCGGCACAGCCGCCCGGCAGACCGCACATGCCTGCAGGTGCGCATCCACCGCCATCACCCGGCTGGGCGTGAGCCGGCCGTTCGCGTACGCGTCGAAGAGGTCCTTGTCGACGTGCCAGGCAGCCGCAGTTTCCTTCGAGGTCATGCCAGCAACTCCCGTAGCCGTGCCCGGGCCCGCATGAGCCGGGTCTTCGCCGTGCCTTCCGCGACGCCGAGACAGCGCGCCGCTTCCTTGACCGTCAGGCCGTCGATCGCCGTGGCCTGGATGACCGCGCGCAGCTCCGGGGAGAGCCGGTCGAGGGCCTCGCCGAGATCGCCGTGCTCGACGCGCAGCAGCACCAGGTCCTCGGCCGACGGCACGGTCTCGATGTCCTGCTCCGGGATGCCGCCCACCCATCGATGACCCGGCCCGCGGAGGTTGCCGACGAGCCGCCGGATCGCGATGGTCCAGATCCAGGCGGCCGGATCGGCACGGGTCTCGCGGTATCTGCGGGCGTCACGCCAGATGGCGACGAACGTGTCCTGGATCGCGGCGTCGACGACATCGGGGTCCGCGCAGCGACGGGTCAGCCGGAGCCTCAGCCAGGGCGCGTGGCGGCCGTGCAGCAGGTGCAGGGCTTCCATGTCCTCCGCCGCGACGGCGCGCAGCAGCTCGGCGTCGCTGCTGTCCTGGGTCACCGGCCGGGCCGGTGTCTGCCTTCTGCGCCTCACACTTGGACTATCGCGAAGCGAGCCGAATTTGGTTCACGCGGCGACGCCGGCCTGTGGAAAACCCTCGCACCAGGCCCGCGGTACAAAGCAAGACGCCGCCCGGTCACCCGGACGGCGTCAGCGGAGAAACAGCGGGTCAGGAGAGCCCGCCGGGCTCATTCCCCTTGGCGATGGGCGCGCGGACGAGGTTGCCCCACTCCGTCCACGAACCGTCGTAGTTGCGCACCTGCGGATAGCCGAGCAGGTGCTGCAGGACGAACCACGTGTGGCTGGACCGCTCGCCGATCCGGCAGTACGCGATGATGTCGTCGCCCGTCTCCAGGCCCAGCTCGTCCCGGTAGATCTTGGCCAGCTCGTCGGCCGGCTTGAAGGTGCCGTCCTCGTTCGCGGCCGACTTCCACGGCTTGCTGACCGCGCCCGGGATGTGGCCGCCGCGCAGTGCGCCCTCCTGCGGATAGGCCTCCATGTGGGTCAGCTCACCCGTGTATTCCTGTGGGGACCGCACGTCGACGAGCGGACGGCCGCTGGAGATGTGCGCCATGACCTGGTCCCGGAAGGCGCGGAGCTGGCTGTCGTCGCGCGTGGGCACCGGGTACGTCGCGGGTGGGCGTACCGTCTTCTCGCGCGTCATCTCCCGTCCCTCAGCCACCCACTTCTGCCGGCCACCGTCCAGAAGCCGTACGTCGCGGTGACCGAAGAGGCTGAAGACCCACAGCGCGTACGCGGCCCACCAGTTGAAGTTGTCGCCGTAGAACACGATCGTGTCGTCGCGGCCGATGCCCTTCGCCTCGCAGAGCGCCGCGAACTGGGCCGGGTCGAGGTAGTCCCGGGTGAGCTGATCGTTGAGCTCGAGGTGCCAGTCGACCTTCACGGCGCCCGGGATGTGGCCGGTGTCATAGAGCAGGACGTCCTCGTCCGACTCGACGACCACCAGGCCCGGGGTGTCGAGGTTGGCGGCGAGCCAGTCGGTGGTGACCAGCTTCTCGGGATGGGCGTACGCCTGCAGGGACGGCGCCGGGTCGTTCGCAACGGACATGTCACTCACGCTATCGCGTCGATGGGAGCCAGTTCAGGCCGCTTCGCGGTGACCTCGTCACCGGACGACTCGCCGATGAGCCGTCGCTTGAGCCAGGGGGCGAAGTGTTGTCCGGCCCACCGCAGGTCCGCACCACGGGCCAGGAGCCAAGGGGTCGGTGCGGGCATCGGCGGGACCAGCATCCAGTCCTCGTCGACACCGACGCCGAGCGTGTTGAGCACGTGCGCGGCGACGCGCCGATGTCCGGCGGCCGACAGATGCAGGCGGTCCGCACTCCACATCAGCGGGTTACGGAAGGCGTCGTCGGCGAACAGATCAATGAGGTACGCGCCATGTCGCTGCGCCAGCTCACGGGCGCCGTCGTTGAGCGCCGCCGCGCGAGGCCCGACGATGCGCTGGCCCGGCAGGACGGCGGTGACGTCCGCGAACCGGAAGAGGACGACGTCGGCGCCGGCCGCCCGCAGCTGGCCGATGACCGGATCGATCCGGTGCACCAGGCCCCACGGATCGACCTTGCGGCGCAGCACGTCGTTGCCACCGGCGGCGAAGCTGACCAGGTCGGGCCGCATCGCCAGGGCCGGCTCCAGCTGATCCGCGACGACCTGGTCGAGGAGTTTGCCGCGGACGGCCAGGTTCGCGTACCCGAAATCGGGGCCGGCCTCGACGGCCAGACGCGCCGCCACCAGGTCTGCCCACCCACGATAGGTGCCATCGGGATAAGCGTCATCCATGCCTTCGGTGAAGCTGTCACCCATCGCCACGAAGCTCTTCCAGGTCATGCCCCCGCCCCCTGAACGTCTCCTCACTTGCAGAATCAAGGCGAGTTTTCCACCGGCCGGCCACGAACGGCAGAGTGACGATGGCGACACCGGAGCCGGCCGGGATAACGGGGTGTTTCTGTCGGACGGCCTCCCTAGGCTCTCGGACATGCTCATGCGGATGTCCACGATGCTGCTCAAGACCCTGCGCGAGGAGCCGGCGGAAGCAGAGGTGCCGAGCCATCGGCTGCTCCTGCGGGCCGGTTATGTCCGCCGCGCGGCGCCGGGCGGATATACGTGGCTGCCCCTCGGCAAGCTGGTCCTCGACCGTGTCACGGCGGTCGTCCGGGAAGAGATGGCCGCCATCGGCGGCCAGGAGGTCCACTTCCCGGCGTTGCTGCCGCGCGAGCCCTACGACATCACCGGACGCTGGACGGAGTACGGAGACGACATCTTCCGGCTGAAGGACCGGCGCGGCGCGGACTACCTGCTCGCCCCCACTCACGAGGAGATGTTCGCGCTGCTCGTCCAGGACATGACGAGTTCCTACCGCGACTTCCCCTTGATCCTCTTCCAGGTGCAGACGAAGTTCCGCGACGAAGCGCGCCCCCGCGCGGGGCTGCTGCGCGGGCGTGAGTTCCTGATGAAGGACTCTTACTCCTTCGACCTGTCAGAAGAAGGACTGCGCGAGGCGTACGCGAAGCACAGGGTGGCCTATCAGCGCATCTTCGAGCGGCTCGAGCTCGACCACACCATCGTGTCGGCGGTGTCCGGTGCCATGGGCGGATCCGCGTCCGAAGAGTTCCTCGCCACCGCGGACGTCGGGGAGGACACCTTCGTCGGCTGCACCCGATGCGACTACGCGGCGAACACCGAGGCTGTGGTGACGCCCGCGCCGCCCGCCGACAGCCGCGAGCACGGACCGCTCACCGTGCACGACACTCCCGCGACGCCGACCATCGCATCGCTGGTCGACCTCGCGAACGCTCGCGCGCTCGACGGCCGCACCGACTGGACAGCGGCGGACACGCTCAAGAATGTGGTCGTCACAGTTCATCACCCGGGCAGGGACGACAAGCTTCTGGTGATCGGTGTTCCCGGCGACCGTGAGGTGGACATGAAGCGGTTGGAGGCGGCGCTCAGCCCCGCCACCGCCACGATGTTCGACGACTTCGCCTCCCGGCCCGACCTCGTCCGCGGCTACATCGGTCCGCAGGGTCTCAAGGTCCGCTACCTCGCCGACCCGCGGGTCGTCGCCGGCAGTGCGTGGCTGACCGGCGCCAACGAGCCCGGCAAGCACGCCACCTCCGTGGTTGCGGGACGCGACTTCACGCCCGACGGCGCGATCGAGGCGGCGGAGGTCCGAGCGGGCGATCCCTGCCCGCAATGCGGCGACGGTTCGCTCACCATCCGCCGTGGCATCGAGATCGGGCACATCTTCCAGCTCGGCCGCCGATACACCGACGTGTTCGACGTCGACGTGCTCGGCGCCGACGGCCGTCCCGTACGCCCGACCATGGGGTCCTACGGCATCGGCATCTCGCGCGCGGTGGCGTCGATCGCCGAGCAGCACCACGACGACCGCGGCATCATCTGGCCCGACGAGGTGGCGCCCGCCGACGTGCACGTCATCGGCGCCGGCAAGGACGGGCAGATACCGGCCGCGCTGGAACTGGCGACGCAACTGCAGGCGGCCGGGCTTCGGGCGCTGGTGGACGACCGCCCGCAACTGTCGGCCGGCGTCAAGTTCACCGATGCCGAGCTCATCGGCATCCGACGCTGCGTCGTGGTCGGCCGCCGCCTGTCCGAGGGGTACGCGGAGCTGCGCGATCGCCGTACGGGTGAACGCCGCGACGTCGCGCTCGCGGAGGTCATCGATGCTGTCGCCGGCTGACGGGCTTCGCGCTGAAGCGGTGCCGGGACCGGGTGCTGAAGCAGCGGCGGGGTCGAGTGCTGAAGCGGCAGCAGATTCATCCGCTCGCGGGCGCATGCGGGCAGGCAACCGTGGCGGTCCCTCGCGGGAAGGGTGCAGGGTGTAGTCGATGAGACGGTCGGGTACCCGCTCGCGTAACGGGCGGGTACGAGCGCGGGGAGGTACAGCCATGGCAAGGACGGCAGTGGCGGAGGTCATGACCAGGAAGGTCGTCTACCTGCCGGGCGACACCATGCTCGACGAGGCCGCGCAGGCCATGCGCGACCAGGGCATCGGCGATGTCATCGTGACCAACGGCCCCACCATGTCCGGCATGGTCACCGACCGCGACATCGTGGTCCGCGCCATCGCCGAAGGCCTGCCGCCACAGTCGACCACGCTCGCGTCCATCGCCACGGTCGAACTCATCATGGTCGAGCAGTCGGCCACGGTGGAGGAAGCTGTCCAGGCGATGCGCGGGCGCGGCGTACGCCGGCTGCTGGTGTGCGACGCCGACCGCAAGGTGGTCGGAATTTTGAGCCTGAGCGACATCGCCCTGGTGCCGACGACGGCCCCGGCCTGACGCTCGAGGCCTGACGTCCCCCGGGGGTCCGAGGCCCGTGGCCCGACGCTCTTCGCTCGAAACCCGAGGCGCGAGGGGCGAGGCGCGAGGCGCTAGGGGCGAGGCGCTAGGGGCGAGGGGCTAGGGGCGAGGCCCGAGGGGCGAGGCGCGAGGCGCGAGGCGCTAGGGGCGAGGCGCGAGGCGCGAGGCGCGAGGCGCTAGGGGCGAGGCGCGAGGTCTAACGCCCATGACCCGAACCCGACGCCTGACGCCCGAACCCGACGCCTGACGCCTGACGCCTGACGCCCGACAGCCGACAGCCGACAGCCGACAGCCGACAGCCGGAGTGTCCGCCGGCTTACGCCCTTTCGGCATACGCCCGAGGTGAGGCGCTGCCCGGCTATCGCTCTGGCCGCCGCGGAGCCCAGGCGTCGACGGGCCGTGTTTGCCGTAGCCGCGCAGGGCGTGCTCATCGCCACGCGGTCGGCGGGCCGGCGGGATCGGCGGGCCGTGCTCAGGCGACGTAGGGTCACAACCGTGAGCGACATGCCGCCGAAGCTGGCCGAAATCGTCGACGAGTTCTCCTCCGCGCCGCGTGAGGTCGTGCTCGAGATGCTGCTGGAGTTCTCCGACTCGGTGTCTTCCCTGCCCGACGAGTTCAAGGACCACGAGGGCATGGAGCAGGTTCCGGAGTGTCAGACGCAGTTCTTCCTCCGCGCCGAGGTGCAGCCGGACGAGACGGTCAGGACGTGGTTCGACTGCCCGCCGGAGGCGCCGACCACGCGCGCCTTCGCGGGGATCTTGTCCGAAGGGCTGGAGGGTGCCACGGCCGGCGAAATCTTGAGCGTGCCGGATGACCTGTACAGCAGGATGGGCCTGGCCACGGCGATCAGCCCGTTGCGGATCCGTGGCGGGACGGCGATCCTGGCCCGGCTCAAGCGCCAGATCCGCGAGCAGGAAGAGGCACGGGCGTGAACATCGAAGTCTGGTCGGACGTCGTGTGCCCGTGGTGCTACATCGGCAAGCGCCGGCTGGAGGCAGCGCTCGAGGGGTTCGCTGGGGACGTGACTGTCACCTTCCGGGCGTACCAGTTGGATCCGAGTCCCGTCCCGCAGCCGGTCAGGACCAAGCAGGCCCTCGCGGAGAAGTTCGGCGGCGCGCAGCGCGCCGAGCAGATGTTCGCGCACGTCACCGCGATCGGTGCGGCCGACGGGATCACGCTCGACTTCGACCGGGCGATCAACGCGAACACGTTCGACGCTCACCGGCTCGTTGCGTGGGCGGCCGGGCAGGACCTTCAGCTGATGATGATCGAGGCGCTGCAGCGGGCGCACTTCGAGGACGGCATCGACATCGGGAACCATGCCGCGCTCGCCCGGCTCGCCGGGTCGATCGGCCTCGACGAAGAGGCCGCGCTCGCGTACCTGGCGTCTCCGGCGGGGACGGACGCGGTGAACGCCGACCTGCTCGAGGCGCGCGAACTGGGAATCACCAGCGTTCCGACGTTCGTGATCGACCGTAAGTACGCGGTGCAGGGCGCGCAGGAGGTGCCGGTGCTCCGGCAGGCCCTTGACGAGATCGCTCGTCGCGAGGCCGTCGACGCCGCTCGATGATGTTCCACGTGAAACCAAGGCGGCCACCTCGGCGCCGAGCCGGACACTAAGCCCGGCCGCCTCTACACGCCGAGCCGCCTCCGCACGCCCGCCGGCTCTCCGCCCCCTGCGATCTCTACACCCCCGACTGCCTCGGCACCCCCGACTGCCTCGGCACCCCCGACTGCCTCGGCACCCCCGACTGCCTCGGCACCCCCCGGCGGTCTCGGTCCGTCCGGCGGTCTCGGTCCGTCCGACGGTCTCGGTCCGTCCGACGGTCTCGGTCCGTCCGACGGTCTCGGGGCCCCCGGTTGTCTCCACGCCCGGCGTCTCCAAATACCCGACCGTCCGCACACATCCGGCGGTCTCGGCACGCCGCACGGTCTCCACACGCCCGGCGACCTCCGCACCCCCAGCCGCCCCGGCAGGAGCCGGCAGAGCCGATCGCCTACACCTCGCGGGCCAGCCCTTCGATCACCTCAGCCCCCGGCAGCGCCCCCAACGCCGGCCCGGCAATAGCGATCTTGCTGTGCCGTACGCCCGATCCGATGATCACGTGCGGCATGGCGACCACCCGGGCGTCGACCAGCACCGGCCACGACGCCGGCAGCCCGATCGGGGTGATGCCCCCGTACTCCATGCCGGTCAGCCGTACCGCGTCGTCCATCGGCGCGAAGCTCGCCTTGCGCACCTCGAGGTGCCGCCGCACCACGCCGTTGACGTCCGCGCGTGTGGTGGCCAGAACTACGCAGGCCGCGTACCGGGTCACTTCGCCGCGGCGACCGGCCACGATCACACAGTTCGCGGACTGCTCGAGCCCCACCCCGTACGCCTCGCAGAAGGCCGCGGTGTCGGCCAGGTCGGCGTCGATCGGCGCGACCAGCACCTGGTCGCCGTCGATCGGCGCGTCCGGCGGCCACACCTCGAGAGCCGCTGCGACCGGCCCGGCCAGCAGGTCCAGCCGAGCGATCGCAGGCTCGAGCTTCAGAGATCCCATCACGCCCGTCATCCTGCCCGGATTCCGATCGGCCAGCCACTCAGGTCCCCCTCGCGCGCCGGGCCCAGAACGCGAGCGGCGCCCCGGCCGGCGGCGCGGCGCCCGAACACACATGGAGCGGCGCCCGAGTCTGAGCCGCGTGGGAGAGCCCGAAGCGCATTGAGATGGTCCGACGGCGGTGCCCGGAGTCCCCAAAGCCGCGCCCGGAGAGCCCGGCGCGGCACGCGAACCCCGCCCAGCGCGGCACCCGAACCCCGCCCAGCGCGGCACGCGAACCCCGCCCAGCGCGGCACGCGAACCCCGCCCAGCGCGGCACGCGAACCCCGCCCAGCGCGGCACGCGAGGCCCGGAGAACCGCGGCACGCGAAGCCCGGAGAACCGCGGCGTCTCCGCCTCGTCCTCCCGCAAGGCACGGGAGAGCCCACAGCGGCACCAGGAGCCCAATACAACATCGTCAGACCGATCCCCCGCTCAGTCCGAGCCTGATCCTGCCGACTGTCATTTGGTATGGAGGAGAGACGTAGCGCACGGGTCGGTACCGTCAGCGGTCTCGCCCTGCTCACCGGCGGCACGGCCATCGCAGCCGTCGCCGGCGGCGCTCATTCGGTCTTCGCCACCGTGTTGCTCGGCTTCCTCGCGCTGGGCATGGGCCATGCTCTCCTGACCGAAATTCATCGCCAGGCACGCCGCCGCACCGCGCGGTGGACGGTCCAGGACACCGCCAACGCGACCCTGCTCGCCGTCTGGTCGGTGGCCGCGCTCGGCGTCGCGCTCGCGGCCGTCGCACCTCCGAGGGTCCGGGCCGTCGGCCTTCTTCTGACCTTCGGGTACGCCCTCAGCAGCGCATACTTCGTCACACAGCGCCGCCGCAGCATCAGCCGTACCCCGGCCTTCCCGCAGCGGTCGGCCGCGACGCCCGCCAAGGGCGCAGCGCGACCCGACTCACGAACGCCGTAGCAGGCGCGTCGGATTGCGCCGCAATATGTGCATAGCAACCGCAGCTCAAGGAGGTCCCGCGAGCACGACTGGCTTGCCCTGGCCTCCTGAGTCCCGGTGTGGTGAGGTGCGCAGATCCGCCGCGCTGACCGGCTCGGCGTGCACCGCAACCGGGTCCACCGCGCCCTACTCCAGCCGCAAGGCGATGATCATCGGCGGGATCGGGACGAGCCCGCCCGCGCCCGGCTCCACGTCCGGCAGCGGCACCCATGCCAGCCCGATCGGCTCCGGCCCGCCCAGGTGCGGACCCAGCTCAGGCTCCCCGTCCCCCACCGTGCAGGCGAACACCGACGTCATGCCCGACGGGTACGGCACGTCCTGCAGGTACCGCGCCTCCTTGACGACCAGGCCGACCTCTTCCAGCACCTCGCGCCGTACGGCGTCCTCCGGGGTCTCGCCCGGGTCGATCCCGCCGCCCGGCAGCGTCCACCATTCGCGGCCGCCGTCGCGCCGGCTCCGCTCGTGCACCATCAGCACTCGCCCGTCCCGCACGATGATCGCCGCGGCTCGTTTCCGTCCACTCACGAGTGAAGGCTACTCACGATGAGGCGAAGCCCGCGCGAACGGAGAGGCACGCGAGCGCGAACGAAAACCCGTACCCGTGGCGAACGCCCGGTCGTGCCCGCCCCTCTCCGCGAAGCGAAGATGGCGCAATGCGCGACGTCAAAGCACCGGGTGAGCTGACAGCCAAGCACCCCGCGGCGCACAAGCGCCGCGTGGCGGCCAGCCACCGCGTAAGCCGACAGCCAAGCACCCCGCGGCGCACAAGCGCCGCGTGGCGGCCAGCCACCACATAAGCCGACAGCCAAGCACCCCGCGGCGGCCAGCGCCGCGAAAGCAAACAGCCCAAGCGAAGCATGATCCGGCAGCCAACCGCCGGTTGAGACGGCGCCCAACCGCCGACATCGGCGGCGCGGACCGAAATGGGTCGCGCGGCGTGGCGAGCTGACCTAGGTTCGGCGGAATGCGCTACCGCTCCCCCGATGAGGACAGCGCCCGCTGGGACGGCTTCCCGTTCCGTCAGGGCGACATCGTGATCAGTACGCGGTCGAAAAGCGGCACGACCTGGACGCAGATGATCTGTGCGCTGCTCGTCTTCCAGGATCCCGAGCTGCCCGCACCACTCCCCGAGCTCTCGCCGTGGCTGGACTGGCTCATCGTCCCGCGCGACGACGTGTACGCCCGCCTCGAGAAGCAGCAGCACCGCCGCTTCATCAAGACCCACACCCCGCTGGACGGCGTTCCCCTCGACCCGCGAGCCACCTACGTGGTGGTGGCCCGGCACCCGCTCGACATGGCGGTGTCCCTCTTCCACCAGGGCGACAACCTCAACCGCGAGCGCCTCGCCGAACTCCTCCCGACCGGCCCGGCCACCCCTGCCACGGCCGAATCCGAGCCCGCCGAACCGCCCCGGCCACTCCACGACTCCCTCGTCGACTGGATCAACCAGGAGGTCGATCCCGCGGAATCACTCGACTCCCTCCCCGGAGTCATGTGGCACCTGACGGACGCTTGGCGTCGCCGCGAAGACCCCAACGTCGTACTGCTGCACTACACCGACCTGACGAACGACCTCGACGGCGAGATGCGCCGCCTCGCCACCCGGCTGGACATCGACGTACCGGAGGAGCGCTGGCCCACGCTCGTCGAGGCGGCCACGTTCACGCAGATGCGGGCTCGAGCGGACCGCCTGGCTCCGGACCCGGCCGGCATCATGAAGGACCGCAACGCCTTCTTCCGCCGAGGAACCTCCGGCGCCGGCCGCGAACTCCTCACCCCCGAAGAGCTCATCCGGTACGAACAAAGAGCAGCGGAACTGGCACCGGCGGACCTCCTGGCCTGGCTGCACCGCTGAACCGACCGGGATGGGCACCGCCTCGCCGCCGGCTGACCCCTCACCACAGCTATGGCCGGGACACCTGTTCCGCGCCGTCTTCACACCCCGCGCGACAGCCGCGCCATCCCGCGCGGAACCGCCGCGCCGCGCTCGAATGTCGCCCGCGACAGCCACGCCGTCCTCACACCCCGCGCGAACGGCCGTGCCCCGCTCGACCGCCGTGCCATCCTCCGACCCCGCGCCCCACAGTCCCGCCGTCGTGACCTCCCGCAGCTCAGACGCTGCGAAGGACACGCTCGAACTTCTCGGGCCGCATAGGTCGGGCATGGTCGGCCCGGCTGGCGGCGAAGGCCGCCAGGACCCGCCGGCGCTCCGTCTCGGTGAGGATGCCGGCGAACGGTGACGCCGCCCGAAGTTCGATGGCGTACTCGGCGGAGGACGTCAGCGCGTCGAGGACCGCCTCCACCCCCTGCTCGAGAACGGCATCCCAGCGATCGAGCCATTCCCACGCGCGCCCATCGGGGTGCAGGCGCCGCAGCCTGCGAAGGTTGATGGCGGCCGCCGCCATGATCGCCCCAGGATCCTGCACCAGCCTGCCGGCCACCGCCCGGTGCAGCCACAGAATCTGCGCCTGCTCGCGGGTCATGCCCGGCCGGATGAGCGCCTCGACGTCACACCGCCGGATACGCCGCTGCCCGTCGATCGTGACGTACGGCAGCAGCCCTCGCAGGCACAGATCGACCACGTGCGCCCGCGACGACCGCAGCAAGACGGCTGCCTCACCGGTGGTCATCCAGTTCCGTGTGCGCATCGTCACAGAGGGATAGTGGCGCGATCATTGCCCCGATGCAACAACCGAACGGCCGATGGTTCTTTCACCGCCGGGGGCGGCGCGCTCATCGCCGCAAGCGACCGGGGTACGCCCACATCGACGACCCCGGCAGCTCGGCAGCGTTCACCGGTCGAAGGTGTCCGGAGTCACGCCGTTTACCGCTCCACGGTGGTCGCGGTTGCGACGTTCACAGCAAACCGCGGCCGCGGTCGCGGTTTCGCGCTCGGCCATCGCCGTGGTCACGACACTCGCGCTCGGCGATCGCCGTGGTCACGACACCCACGCTCGGCCATCGCCGTGGACACGACACCCACGCTCGGCCATCGCCGTGGACACGACACCCACGCCTGGGACAGGCCTGATCCCGTGATCGGGGCCGTGGATGAACGGAGAGGCCGGAAGTGGGACCGACCCGAGAGGCCAGAAGCAGAGAAGTGCCGCCTGCGGAGGAAAGGGCTCCGGCGCATACGATTCAGCAGGCCCGACCTGGACCGGCAGATCGACGTGACCCGCGTACGCAAAAGCCCCGAGCTCGAAGATCTCGGGGCTGAAGACGAAGCGGTGGAGTGGAGCCCAGGGGACTTGAACCCCTAACCCCCGCCTTGCAAAGGCGGTGCTCTGCCAGTTGAGCTAGGGCCCCCAGACCGTGGAACCTATCGCAGGTCGGGCGCGGTCGTGGCCTCGTGCCAGAGGGCACGCTCGTCGCTGGAGGCCTTGACCTTCTTGACCACCAGGGCGGCCGCACCGACGATTCCGGCGACGAGGAGGAGCTTCTTCAGCATGGGCCTGGTCCCCTTTGAGTCTTCGGCGGAGGACGTGCGTGGTGGGGCTAGCTGGAATCGAACCAGCGACCTCAGAGTTATCAGCTCTGCGCTCTAACCGACTGAGCTATAGCCCCGTGACAGCGACACGAAGGTTACCGTACCCGGTTCCGGTCGCCCAAATCGGGGGCTCTCGCACCCCGCCGAGCGTCCGCTCAGCCGCTACGAAACCACGCGCGGCCAGCCGACGCCAACCAATTAGGGACCGCCACCCAAGGGACGGCACCCCGCGGATGCCGGCACCCACAGGATGGCGGACTCAAGCAACGGTGATGACCGCGACGAGGCCGAATGACGGGTGCAACAAAGGAACCCGTGCTCCCCGGGCAGCCATGGCACGGAGCAGGGGAACGGATCTTCCGGCTACCGCGGCCGGCCGGCCGGCAAAGAAACCGGCCGCCACGCGAACGTGACGGCCGGTCCCTACACTCAGCGACGCTGACGCCCCAGGCCCAGGTCCGGAACGGGCGTCAGTCCCGCTCGGCGAGCGTCAGCTCGACGCCGCCGACCAGGTCGGCGCAGACGTTGTAGATGAAGGCGCCGAGGGTGGCCAGCGCCGTGAACAGCACCACGTTCACCGCGCCGATGAGCATCGACGTGCCGATGACGCCCCAGGCGGTGATGCGGAAGCCGCCGCCGGTCGCGCCGTCGGTGCCGCCGGCGGAGTTCACCAGGCTTTCGAGGCTCTTGTTGACCTCGCCCCACACGCCCATGGCGTCGAGGGCCAGGTACAGCACCGAGGTGGCGACGACCACGACGATGAACAGGACGATGGAGACCGCGAAGGCGAACTTCATGACGGACCAGGGATCGATCCGCTTGAGGTTCAGCCGGGCGCGCCGGGGGCCGCGGGCGGCGGCCGACGACACGGTGTTGCGGGCCGAGCGGACCGTCTCGGAGACCCGGGCGGCGCCGACCGCGGCCGAGCCCGCGGCGGTGCCGCCGGACGGGCGCTTGGGCGCCTCTCCGGGCCGCTGCGGGGCCGTGGGCGGGTTGACCGGGGGCGGCATGACCCCGGTACGCGCGGACGGGGCCGCCGGGGCCGCGCCGCCGCTCTTGCCCTTGGTGACGATCGGCACAGTGGCCGAGCCCTTCACCGCGCCCTTCGCGCCCGTGCCGGCCGGTCGCTTGCCGTCGGCCTGGTTGTCGCTGTCGGCGGGCGGTTCGCCCGGCGGCGGGGCCATGCCCGGCGCGCGGGTGAACTTCGGCGGGGACGGGGCTTCGGCGGGGACCGCCGCGCGGCCTGCGGCCTCACGCCCGTTCGACGCGGCGCCGTCCTTCTTCGGCTCCGCATCGACGGGAGTCGCCGAGGCCCCCGGACCTCCCGACTTCGCCTGTGTCTCCGGCATCAACTAGTCCTGTTCGTCAGGCTCGTCGGCATTACGAGCAAGCGCCACGATGGTTACACCCTCTGGGAGGTCCATCAGCTTGACCCCCATTGTGTTCCGATCCCGCGTGCGCCGTACAGGCTTCACGGGAGTCCGGATGACACCACCATTGCTGGTGATGGCAAACAGTTCATCCTCCGGGTCGATCACGAGCGCTCCGACGAGGCCACCGCGACGCTCCGTGATCTTCGCGGTCAGCACGCCCTTGCCACCCCGCCCCTGCACGGGATACTCCTCGATCGGCGTCCGCTTGGCATACCCGCCGTTGGTGGCGACCAAAACGTCCATGCCCTCGCGCACGACCTCCATCGCGAGCAGCTCGTCGCTGTCGCCGAAGCGCATGCCGATCACACCGGAGGTGGCCCGCCCCATCGGCCGCAGCGCCTCGTCGGTCGCGTTGAACCGGATGGCCTGGGCGTTCTTCGACACCAGGAGCAGGTCGTTCTCCGGCGCAGCCAGCGCGGCGCCCACCAACTCGTCATCCTCCCGCAGGTTGATGGCGATGATGCCACCGCTGCGGTTGGAGTCAAATTCGGCGAGGCGGGTCTTCTTCACGAGGCCATTCTTGGTGGCGAGCACAAGGTATGGCGCGACCTCGTAGTTCGGGATCTGGATGACCTGCGCGATGTGCTCGTCCGGTTGGAAGGCCAGCAGGTTGGCGACGTGCTGGCCCTTCGCGACCCGGTTCGCCTCGGGCAGCTCGTACGCCTTCGCGCGGTAGACGCGGCCCTTGTTGGTGAAGAACAGGATCCACGAGTGCGTCGAGATGACGAAGAAGTGGCTGACGATGTCGTCCTGACGCAGAGATGCGCCGCTCACGCCCTTGCCGCCGCGCTTCTGCGAGCGGTACAGGTCGACCTTCGTGCGCTTCGCGTAACCAGTTCGTGTGATGGTCACCACAACGTCCTCGCGCGCGATGAGATCCTCCATGGAGACCTCGCCGTCGAACGGGATGATCTGGGTGCGCCGCTCGTCGCCGAACCGGCTGACGATCTCGGCCAGCTCCTCCGAGACGATCGCCCGCTGCCGTTCGGGCTTCGCGAGGATGTCCTTGAGGTCGGCGATCTCGACCTCGATGCTGGCCAGCTCGTCGATGATCTTCTGCCGCTCGAGCGCCGCCAGCCGGCGCAGCTGCATGTCGAGGATCGCCTGGGACTGCACCTGGTCGATGTCGAGCAGCTGGATCAGGCCCTGGCGGGCGTCCTCGACGGTCGGCGAGCGCCGGATCAGGGCGATGACCTCGTCGAGCGCGTCGAGGGCCTTCACCAGACCGCGCAGGATGTGCGCGCGCTCCTCGGCCTTGCGCAGGCGGAAGGCCGTACGCCGGCGGATGACGTCGATCTGGTGATCGACGTAGTAGCGGATGAACTGCGCCAGGTTCAGCGTGCGGGGCACGCCGTCGACCAGCGCCAGCATGTTCGCGCCGAACGTCTCCTGCAGCTGGGTGTGCTTGTAGAGGTTGTTCAGCACGACCTTCGCGACCGCGTCGCGCTTGAGGACCAGGATCAACCGCATACCCGTACGCCCGGAGCTCTCGTCCCGGATGTCGGCGATGCCGGTGAGCTTGCCCTCCTTGACCAGCTCGGCCACGCGCTCGGCGAGGTTGTCGGGGTTCACCTGGTACGGCAGCTCGGTGACCACGAGGCAGGGCCGGCCGCGCTGGTCCTCCTCGACCTCCACGACGGCGCGCATCCGGATCGAGCCGCGGCCGGTGCGGTAGGCGTCCTGGATCGCCTGCTGGCCGACGATCAGCCCCCGGGTGGGGAAGTCGGGTCCCTTGACGATCTCCAGGACCGCCTCGAGGGTGGTGGCCTCGTCGGCGTCGGGGTGGTCGAGGTACCACTGGACGGCCCCGGCGATCTCGCGCAGGTTGTGCGGCGGGATCTTGGTGGCCATGCCGACGGCGATGCCCTCGGAGCCGTTGACGAGCAGGTTGGGGAACCGCGCCGGCAGGATCGTGGGCTCTTTGGTCCGGCCGTCGTAGTTGTCCTGCATGTCGACGGTGTCCTCGTCGATGTCCCGCAGCATCTCCATGGCGAGCGGCGAGAGCTTCGACTCGGTGTAGCGCATGGCGGCCGGCGGGTCGTTGCCCGGCGAGCCGAAGTTGCCGTTGCCGTCGATCAGCGGGTAGCGCAGCGACCACGGCTGGCCCATGCGGACCAGCGCGTCGTAGATCGACGAGTCGCCGTGCGGGTGGTAGTTGCCCATGACGTCGCCGACGACGCGGGCGCACTTCACGTACCCGCGGTCCGGGCGGAAGCCCGAGTCGTACATCGCGTAAAGGATCTTGCGGTGCACCGGCTTGAGGCCGTCGCGGACGTCCGGGAGGGCGCGGCCGACGATGACGCTCATGGCGTAGTCGAGGTACGACCGCTGCATCTCGACCTCGAGGCCGACCGGCTCGACGCGCTGGCCCACGCCGCCGCCGGTGTCGGCCTGCGGCTCCTCGGCGGGGATCTCGGGAGTATCCGTCACAGTTAACCCTTACTTACGGTCAAACCCGACAAACGGGTATGAGCTGCGCAACTAGCTGTGGATAACGCTGTGGAAAGCAGTGGAACGCTGTGCATAACCCGAGGTGAGCGGCGTCGCGGGACGCCGCCCACCCACGGATCAGATGTCCAGGAAGCGCACGTCCTTGGCGTTGCGCTGGATGAACGAGCGGCGCGCCTCGACGTCCTCGCCCATGAGGACGCTGAAGAGCTCGTCCGCCACGGCGGCGTCGTCGAGGGTCACCTGGCGCAGCGTCCGGGTCGTCGGGTCCATGGTCGTGTCCCACAGCTCGCGGAAGTTCATCTCGCCGAGGCCCTTGAACCGCTGGATGTCGTCCGGCTTGGCGTTGGGCTTCTTCTGCTGCCGCAGCGCGATGAGCCCGTCACGCTCGCGGTCGGAGTACGCGTACTGGGCGTCGTCGCCGCGCTTGTTCCACTTGATCTTGTAGAGCGGCGGGGCGGCCAGGTAGACGTGACCGACCTCGACCAGCGGCCGCATGAAGCGGAACAGCAGGGTGAGCAGCAGCGTCTGGATGTGCTGGCCGTCGACGTCGGCGTCGGCCATCAGCACGATCTTGTGGTAGCGCAGCTTGGCGATGTCGAAGTCGTCGTGGATGCCGGTGCCCAGCGCCGTGATCAGGGCCTGGACCTCGTTGTTCTTCAGCACCCGGTCGATCCGGGCCTTCTCCACGTTGAGGATCTTGCCGCGGATCGGCAGGATCGCCTGGATCTGGCTGTCGCGACCCTGCTTGGCCGAGCCGCCGGCCGAGTCGCCCTCGACGATGAACAGCTCGGAGACCCGCGGGTCGGTCGACTGGCAGTCGGCGAGCTTGCCCGGCATCGAGCCGGACTCCAGCAGCGACTTGCGGCGGGCCAGCTTGCGGGCCTGCTGCGCGGCGATGCGGGCGCGGGCGGCCTGGTCGGCCTTGGTGATGATCGCCTTCGCCTCGGCCGGGTTGCGGTCGAACCAGTCGGCGAGCTGGTCGTTGGCCACCTTCTGGACGAAGCTCTTCATGTCGGTGTTGCCGAGCTTCGTCTTGGTCTGACCCTCGAACTGCGGGTTGGCCAGCGTCACGGAGATGATCGCCGCGAGGCCCTCGCGGATGTCCTCGCCGGAGAGCTTCTGATCGGCCTTCAGGAGCTTCTTCTCGATGCCGTACCGGTTGACGATGCCGGTCAGCGCGGCGCGGAAGCCCTCCTCGTGGGTGCCGCCCTCGTGCGTGTTGATGCGGTTGGCGAACGTGTAGACCGATTCGCCGTACGACTCGTTCCACTGCATCGCGATCTCGACGGCCATCCGCGCCTCGTTGTCCTCGGCGCTGAACTCGACCACCGTCTTGTGGATCGGGCTCTTCGTGGCGTTGAGGTGGCGCACGAAGTCGGCGATGCCGTTCTCGTACATGAAGGTGACCTGGCGGGGCTTGCCCTCCTCGTCCACCTGGTCCGGGCGCTCGTCGGTCAGGTTGATGGTCAGGCCCCGGTTGAGGAACGCCATCTCCTGCAGCCGGCGGTAGATCGTCTGGAAGTCGAACTCGACCGTCTCGAAGATCGTCGGGTCCGGCCAGAACTGCACCGTCGAGCCGGTGGTGTCGGTCGCTTCGCCCTTCTCCAGCGGCCCGGGCTTGCTGGCGTTGTACTTCTGCCGGTACACGTTCCCCGACTTGTGGATCTCCAGTGCCATCCGGGTCGACAGCGCGTTCACGACCGAGACGCCGACGCCGTGCAGACCGCCGGAGACCGCATACGCCTTGCCGTCGAACTTGCCGCCCGCGTGCAGCACCGTCAGCGCGACCTCGACGCCCGGCTTCTTCAGCTTGGGGTGCAGGTCGACCGGGAAGCCACGGCCGTTGTCGGTGACCGAGACGCCGCCGTCGGCCAGCAGGACCACGTCGATGGTGTCGCAATACCCGGCGAGCGCCTCGTCGACGGCGTTGTCCACGACCTCCCAGACCAGGTGGTGCAGACCGCGCTCACCGGTGGAGCCGATGTACATACCGGGACGCTTGCGGACCGCCTCGAGGCCTTCGAGCACGGTGATGGACTCGGCACCGTATTCCTGCTTCTTCTCTGCCACCCTCGGCCACTTTCTCGCGCCCGGTCCCCCACGCGAGGGCCCCGGCCACGGGGTTGGCGGGCGACCGGCGGGCAGCCGGCGGGCAGGGCGGACCACAGGCGAGCGAGCCGCGGGGAGGAGGCGGACCACCGGTGGAGCCGAGCGCGCCGGTCGCCGCGGTCGTCCCGCGGATCGTGATCGGCTGGAAAAATCGCGTAGCGTGACGGATGGCCCCTTGCGAGGTGAACAGCTCGTCACGGTTCGCGACTTCCCGGTCTTCGTCGATTCTACTCCGTCCGGGCGACTTCTCGCGGGTCCGGCACCCTCGTACGGGCACCTCAGATTGCCGTAGCGCCCCGGAGGGCCGTTCCCACGGGTCCCCCTACACGGAATGAGCTCCGCCCGCAACGGTGAACGCGTCCGGTGGTGACGGCCGGGGCGCGCCTGCCGCGGACCGGCGACACGCGCTGCGACACTGCCTCACACCGCCGGGCGGACGTGTCGTAACCTCGCCCGCGCGGACCCGTGCGCGGCCGGGCGGTCCGCACGCCGCGGGCACGGTTCCCGCCGGACGGTCCGCAGCCGGCAGGTCGAGGAGAGGTGGTCCGCCATGGCGCACGACAAGGGGCTGGACAACGTCGCCGTGCACTGGCCCCGGACGAACCGGTTCTACGACCCGGTCGCGCCGGCCGAGTTCGTCGACTTCGGCGCCGTCGCGGACGCTCCGGACATCGCCGCGCCCACCGGCGCGCTCGCCCTGCACATCGCCAAGACGGGCACGGTGCGCGCCACGGCGTACACGGAACTCGTGGATCTGCTCCTGGGGCTGGAGGGCGTCCTCTACGCGACGGACGCGGCGGCCGAGGACGAGGACCCGGTCATCGATCCGGACGGCTGCGCGTGGATCGCCGGCGGGCTGGAGCGCTTCGTCGAGGGCCACCAGCCGTACGGGGATCTCGTCACGTTCGACAGCGTGGCGAAGGTGATGCGCGAGGCGGTCGCGGGCGGACGCCTCGCCGAGCAGCAGCTGCGCTGGCTGGACCAGCGGCTCACGGCGCTGCGCGACGATGCCGGCAACGCCCCGCACTGGAGCTTCGCGCGTACCGAACTGGCGATCCTGGCCGGGTTCTACCGGCGCTGCGCCGACCGTGGGTACGCCGTCTTCGCCGACTACTGAGCCTTCCGGCACCTGCCCGGGAAGTGATCAGGACCTCAGAATGATCTTGACTCGGTTGATCGTTGTTACGGTCTTCCCCGCCACTCGGCGATTCCAAGATCACTTCGACAACGGGGAACGAACGTGCACCTTCTCAAGCGTCTTGCCGTGCTGCTCGGTGCGAGCACCCTGCTCCTGGCCGGTACGGCCACCGCGGCCCAGGCCACGACCCGCAGCTGCGCCGTCAACGGCGCACGGGTCTGGCTCAACGACAGCTGCCGCACCGACAGCGTCGGCGCCTACTCCGACCACTCCGTGTGGATCGCGGTCGCGCCGTACTCGGGCTGCAAGATGGACTACAAGGTCCGCGACATCGCGAACAACAAGGTCGTCCTGTCCGGCCGGACGAGCAATCTGAGCCGCTGGGTCTTCGGGCTCCACAGCTTCTACCGCCTCGAGGTCACCAAGGTCGGCCGGGGCTGCGGTGGCGACGCCGTCATCAAGGGCGTCTGACAAGCAGCCGTCCGAATTGGCAGCGGGATCGGATCCGCCCTCCGGGGCAGTCCGGTCCCGCTGCGCTTTCGCGAGGGCTATCCGTAGGTGTCACGCGGGCCACGGCCCTGGACACGGCGGGGCCCGCGGTTCCACGACGGGGCGGCGGGGCCGTGGATGTTGAGCCGTTTCACGACGTTGTGGCCGACCTCGGCGGCGATGCTGCGCAGCAGCGTGGCCGCCAGCAGGCGCAGCTGGGTCGCCCAAGCCGTGGACTCCGCCTCGACGGTCAGGACGCCGTCGTCGAGCTTCACCGGCCGGCTGTGCTTGGCGATGTCCGGGCCGACGACCTTCTCCCAGGCACCGAAGACCGTCGCCTCGGCGGCCGGCTTCTGCCAGCCGCGCTGCTTCATGATCCGTTCCAGGACCGCGCCGAACAGCTGCGGGTCGCGCGGGTCAGGGCCGGGACCGGAATAGCCGCGCAGGCGTCGTCCCTCGCCCTCGCCACCTCCGGTACGCCGGCGCGGCGCCTGCTGGGCGGCCCGGCGCTTGGCCAGGGCAGCGTCGAGCACCGCCCGCGCGAGCTGAGGCCCCGCCAGACCGGCGGCGTCGTCCGCGCCGGGCGTCGAGGGACCTGAGGCGGCCGCTGAGCCGTTTTCGGGGCGATCCTCAGACACGGGTCACCGTTCCTGGTCCGACGTCGTAGCGGGCGCCCTGGAGGGTCGCCGGCACATCCTCCGGCACGGCGCAGGTGACCAGCAACTGCGTGGCGTCGGAGACCAGGGCCGCGAGGCGTTGCCGCCGCCCCGCGTCCAGCTCGGCGAAGACGTCGTCGAGGATCAGCACCGGCTCGATGCCGTCGGTGCGGAGCAGGTCATACGCCGCCAGCCGCAGCGCCAGCGCGAACGACCAGGACTCGCCGTGGCTCGCGTACCCCTTGGCGGGAAGGTCTCCCAGCGACAGCGTGAGGTCGTCGCGGTGCGGCCCGACGAGCGTGACGCCGCGCTCGATCTCCGCCTGCCGGCGTTCGGCGAGCGAAGCGAGCAGGGCTTCCTCCAGCGCCGGGCGGTCCGGCGCGAGGCCGTCGCCGAGACGGGACGTGTACGCGATGGAGGCGGCCGTCCGGCCCGCGGCCACTGCGTCGTACGCCTTCGTCAGATGCGCTCCGAGCGCCCCCACCAGCTCGATCCGCCCGGCCAGCAGTTCGGCGCCGTGGTGCGCGAGATGCTGATCCCACACCGCGAGCGTCGACAGATCCTGCCCTCGCGTACCGCCGACCTTGCGCGTGAGGTACGCCGTGCGCAGCAGGGCGTTGCGTTGCTTGACCACCCGGTCGTAGTCGGAGCGCACGCCGGCATATCGCGGCTGGCGCGCCACCAGCAGGTCGTCCAGATAGCGGCGGCGCTCGGACGGATCTCCCCGGACCAGCTCCAGGTCCTCCGGTGCGAAAAGGACCATGCGCAGAGCGCCCAAAACCTCACGAGACCGGCGTACGGGGGAACGATTCAGTCGCGCCCGGTTCGCCTTGCCCGGCACGATCTCCAGCTCGACCAGCAGCTCGCGTCCATCATGGACGATCGCGCACCGGATCACCGCCGACGTCGCGCCCGCGCGGACCAGGGGGGCGTCCGTGGCGACCCGGTGACTGTCCAGCGTAGCCACATAGCCCAGCGCCTCGATGAGGTTGGTCTTGCCCATGCCGTTCTGGCCGACCAGCACGCTGACGCCCGGGTCGAGGTCGACCGCCACCCGCTCGTACGAACGGAAATCGGTCAGCTCGACCCGGCGCACGTACATGGATCAGCGCTTGACGGCGTGGCCGCCGAACTGGTTGCGCAGCGCGGCGACGGCCTTCATCGCCGGCGAGTCCTCCTGGCGGGACGCGAACCGGGCGAACAGCGACGCGGCGATGACGTTGGCGGGCACGGCGAGGCGTACGGCCTCGTCGACCGTCCAGCGGCCCTCGCCGGTGTCCTCGGCGTACCCCTTGAGGTTGGCCAGCTCCGGGTCCTCGTCCAGGGCGAGGTCGAGGAGGTCGAGCAGCCAGGACTTGACGACGGAGCCCTCACGCCAGCTCTTGATGACCGCGGGAACGTTCTCGACGAGCTCCGAGGCCTTGAGGATCTCGTAGCCCTCGGCGTACGCGTGCATGAGGCCGTACTCGATGCCGTTGTGGACCATCTTGGCGTAGTGACCGGCACCGTGCGGACCGGCGTGCGCGAAGCCGTACTGGCCAGCCGGCTTGAGCGCGTCGAAGATCGGCTGGCAGTGCGCCACGATCTCGGCGTCCCCGCCCACCATCAGCGCGTAGCCGTTGGTGCTTCCCCAGATGCCGCCGGAGACGCCGCAGTCCAGGTAGTGGATGCCCTTGGCCTTGAGCCGCTCGGCCCGCGGGCCGTCGTCGGTGAACTTCGAGTTGCCGCCGTCGATGACGATGTCGCCCTCGGAGAGCAGCTCGGCGAGCTCGTCGATCGTCTTCTCGGTGATCTGGCCGGCGGGGACCATCGTCCAGACGACGCGCGGCGCGGCGAGCTTCTCGACCAGCTCGGCGAGGCTGGCGACGTCGGTGGTCTCCTTGTGGTGGTCGTAGCCCACCACCTCCTGGCCGGCGGCGCGCAGGCGATCACGCATGTTGCCGCCCATCCGGCCCAGTCCGATGAGGCCGAGCTGCATGATGTTCCCCCTAGGTTTGTGACTCTTCCAGCCCAGTATCAGCGGGTTACCCGGATAGGCATGATCAGATAGCGGTATCCGGGCACGATTTCGCCGTCTTCCGCTGCGGGGGAGATCACAGCGGGCTTGAAGGCGTCGACGAACGACAGCACCGCCGTCGGAGCGCCGAGATTCTGCAGACCGTCGATCAGATACTGCGGGTTGAAACCGATGGTCAGCGGCTCGCCGGTGAAGGTTGCCTCCATCGCCTCGCTCGCCCGCGCCTCCTCGGTGCCGCCGGCCTCGACCACGAGCCCGTCCTCGCCGAAGCTCAGCAGGACCGGGGTGGTGCGCTCGGCGACCAGGGCGACGCGACGGACCACCTCCACCAGAGCGGAGACGCTCACGCGCGCCTCGGCGTTGTGGCTCGCCGGGAACAGCGAACGCACCGGCGGGTAGTTGGCCCCGTCCAGCAGCCGGCTGGTGGTGCGCCGGGTGCCGCCCGCGAAGCCGATCATGCCCTCGCCGGCGTTGCCCTGGGCGAGAGCCAGCGTCACCGCGCCACCGATCGGGCCCAGCGCCTTCGCCGTGTCGTTCAGCGTCTTGGCGGGAACCAGAGCGTTCAGGCTGATGTCGGGGTCGTCCGGGTTCCACTCCAGCTCGCGCATCGCCAGGCGGTACCGGTCGGTGGCCAGCATCGCCATCGTCGAGCCGTTCAGCTCGATCCGGACACCGGTCATCATCGGCAGCGTCTCGTCCCGGCCGGCCGCGACGGCCACCTGCGCAACGGCGACGGCGAACGCCTGGGCGTCGACCGTGCCGGCGCTCGACGGCATGTCGGGCAGGGTCGGGTAGTCCTCCACCGGCATCACCGGCAGGGTGAAGCGGGCGCTGCCGCAGACCAGCTCGAGGTGCGAGCCGACCGCCGCGATGTCGACCGGCTTCGCCGGGAGCGCCTTGGTGATCTCGGCGAGCAGCCGGCCGGAGACGAGAGCGGCGCCGTCGGCGTCGGCCTGCACCTCCACGCTCACCTGACTGGAGACCTCGTAGTCGAAGCCGGAGACATGCAGCCTGCCATCGGTCACCCGCAGCATGACGCCGGCCAGGACCGGCACCGAAGGACGGCTGGGGAGGCTCTTGGCCGTCCACGCCACCGCGTCGGCGAGTGCGTCTCGCTCCACCCGGAACTTCATGCCATGCCCTCCGCGTCACTTTCCTCGACGAACCAGCTTGGGTACGGAACCAGCTTTCGGCTGGACCGGATTATGAACTTCGACCGACCAGCTTGTGCATCCTCGGCCGGGCCAGCTCGTGAACCCCCGGGCTGGACCGGCTTCTGACCTTTGCTGGACCAGCTCATGAGCTTCGCCGGGCCAGCTCGTGAGCTGAACCAGTTTGGAACCGGGCCGGCTGACGCACCGGACCAGCGGTGAGCCGGACCGGTTTGCTGTCGGACCGGCTTCGGAAGTGCTGATGGAGCCCACTGAACTCTATGGCGCGGGTGGGCGTGACGTCCGCCCGGCCCCCGATGCTGGGAAGTCCTGCCCGGGGTGGACCGGGCCGCGAGCGGCTCGTCCACACCTTCCCCAACGCTGATGATTGGGTTTTGGATTTTCGGCAGAGAGATATCAGTCGTAATCATCGGGGCTGTGCACACTGTGGAGAACTCACGTCTTCGCAGGTCAGCAGGTTATCCACCGGTGATTCACATGTGGGCAACCGGGGTATAACCCGGGGTCCGCGTCCACAGCCGCGGACGGGACGGCGGTTGTCCACCGTTGTCCACCGGCTATCCACCGCTTATCCACCGGGTTTGTCCCCGGGCCTGGGGATAACGCCGGAACGCTACCGCCTCGTCGTCCCCAGAACCTTCAACAGGAAATCCACACGCGTCCACAGGGTGTGGGTAGCCGGGTGACGCTCTGTGTCTGTCCACATCGATTTCCCCAGGACTTCTCCACATCTGTGCGGAACGGGTCGCAAAGTTGTCCACCGTTGGGGACAAGACCTGTGAAGAGCTGTGGATTGATGTGGAAAACGTTGGCACGAAACGGTTCCGTCGCGGCGTTGACTTTTCGCCGACGAGGTGGGTGTGGATCATCGCGGTCCGCGGGGCGTGGCGACAGGCGGTGTGACGCCGCCTGTGGGCAGACCGGTGCAGAACCTGTGGACAACCTGGTGAAACCGCTGTTCACGGCGGGTGTGGGCGATGCGATCGGGTGCCGCGGCATGGGCGCCGGTCCGGCGCCGGCAACGACCGCGACGCCAGCGCCGCACGGACGGGCACGCGCTGCTCGTCCGCCACTGCGACGACGTGGTCTCCGGGCTGTGGGCAGGAGTGCCGCCTGCTGCCGGACGGTGGTCGCCTTGGGGACTGTCCGGCCGCTGCCCGTGCGTCGCGTTCGGCGTGGGGCGGTGTCGCGCTCGATCGAGTCGGTGTGTGGAGTGACCAGCGCCGACCGGTGCCGGGTGGGCTGTGGGGTGCCGGGTGGGCTGTGGGGTGCCGGCCTCGGCTGGTGCCCGGCGGCTCTGGGAAACCGGCGGGCTGTGGAAACAGGCGGCCGCGATGGACCGCGCGGCGTTCGACCGATGGAACTCGGCTTGTCGGGTGAGCCGGGCTGGGGCGGCGATGGTGGCGATCAGGTCGAGGAGCCCGCATCGGGGTCTGCCCGGCCGGGCCGGCAAGACGGCGGCCGCCCGACCGGGCCGGCAAGACGGCGGCCGCCCGACCGGCCTGCTGGCGGCCTTCCCCCAGGGTGGTCGGTCGTGAGCCGTTCGGCAGGTCAGCCCGGCGGTGGGCGACGGCCTGGAGTGGCTACGGCCTTCTCCACGTGGGGGCTCCGGCCACGGTGGTGCGGTTGTGGGCAGGTGCGGCCGTACCGTCGAACGCTTTTGACCTGAAGGATCTAGGTGTTCTGCTTGATGCGGTTGGTGAGCTCGGCGATCTGGTTGTAGAGGCTGCGGCGCTCGGCCATGTGCTGACGGATCTTGCGGTCGGCGTGCATGACCGTGGTGTGGTCGCGGCCGCCGAAGGCCTGGCCGATGCGGGGCAGCGAGAGGTCGGTGAGCTCGCGGCAGAGGTACATGGCGACCTGGCGGGCGTTGACCAGGACGCGGGAGCGGGAGTGGCCGCGGAGGTCTTCGAGGCTGACGCCGAAGTAGTCCGCGGTCGAGACCATGATCTGGTCGGCGGTGATCTCTGGGCCGGCGCCGTCGGGCATGAAGTCGCGCAGGACCTCCTCGGCCAGCGACAGCTGCACCGCGCTGCGGGTGAGGCTCGCGAAGGCGGTCACCCGGATGAGAGCGCCTTCCAGTTCGCGGATCGAGTTGGAGACGCGGGATGCGATGAACTCGAGCACGTCGTCGGGGGCGTACATCCGCTCCTGTGCGGCCTTCTTCTGCAGGATCGCGATGCGCGTCTCGAGGTCCGGCGGCTGAATGTCCGCGAGCAGGCCCCACTCGAAGCGGGTGCGCATGCGGTCCTCGAGCGTCGCCAGTTGCCGCGGGGAGCGGTCCGAGCTGATGACGATCTGCTTGTTCGCGTTGTGCAGGGTATTGAAGGTGTGGAAAAACTCCTCCTGCGTACGCTCGCGGTTCTCCAGGAACTGGATGTCGTCGATCAGGAGGATGTCGACGTCGCGGTAGCGGCGCTGGAACGCCTGCGTCTTGTCGTCGCGCAGGCTGTTGATGAAGTCGTTGGTGAATTCCTCGGTCGACACGTAGCGGACGCTGCGGGCATGGCCGAGCGTGGTGGCGTAGTGACCGATCGCGTGCAGCAGGTGCGTCTTGCCGAGCCCGGAGCTGCCGTAGATGAACAGCGGGTTGTACGCCTTCGCCGGCGACTCCGCCACCGCGACCGCCGCCGCGTGGGCGAAGCGGTTGGACGAGCCGATGACGAAGGTCTCGAACATGTACTTCGGGTTCAGCCGGTTGCCGTCGTTGCCGCCCGGCCGTCCGGCGGCCGGGCCGCGCAGGTCGATGGGGGCACGGCCGGGACCGTTGTCGCCGCCGTGGCGTAGCTGCATCGTGTCGTCGCGGCGGTCCTGCGCACGCTCGTCGTGGTGGCGCTGGTTCTCGCGGAGCTGGGCCGGCTCGGTCGCGATCCGGTGCCCCGTGGAGTCGTTCGGGTTCTCCGAGTAGTGCGGCATCTGCCGCGGCGGCTCGGGGGCCGGCTTCTCCTCCGCCACGGTGGACTTCGCCGGCTCCGGCTGGCCCATCGGCAGCGGCGCGGCGAACAGCGCGTCCTGGCCGTCGCGCGCCGCCGGGACGCCGCGCGTGAACGGCGCCTGCGCCGACCCGGTCGGTGCGTCGCCCTGGTCGTAACTCTCGCTGTACGCGGGGGGCTGTGGATAACGATCCGGGTACGGCGGGGGCTGGGTGTCCGAGTAGTGCGCCGGCGGTTCCGAGTAGTGGGCGGGCGGCTGGGTCGCGGGCTCGGGCGGCGGGGTGCCGTACACGGTGCCCGGGCGGCCGGTGCCGTCCTCGGGCGGGCGGACCGTCACGGCGACCTGGATCGGACGGCCGAGCCGGCGCGACAGGGCCTCGGTGATCGCGAGGCGCAGCCGCGACTCGATCACGTCCCGCGTGTACGTGTCCGGTACGGAGAGCAGCGCAGTGTCCTCGACGATGGCGCGCAGGCGGGTCAGCCGCAGGTACGCACGCTGCTGAGCGGACGCGATCTCGTCCGCCAGCTCGTCCGTCGCCGCAGCCCAGACCCCGCCAAGGTCGACCGTATCGGCCACCGCCGCGCCACCCCCATCGCCACCGGACCCCCGGTGGCCTTGTTCGGCTTCCGCCTTGCCCGCCGTCACCCGTACGGGCGACGGACCGGCTCCCCCCAACCCAGCACATCCAACGTGCTGAACGTGCACGGCGCCACCGGCTGTCCACAGGTTATCCACAACCTGTGCACGCGTCGGCGGTCGCACCCCGGCCGGACGGTCGGCAGACTTCCCGGAGCCTGCGCTGGCGCGGGAAAACAGGCTCACCGTGCCGAACGATTCACCGCTCCGTCGGTTCCTCTGCGGCTCCGGTCCTCTGCGGTCCCGGTCCCTCCGCGGGTCCGGTGAGCGGGTCCGGTGAGGGTGGTTCCGGCGAGGGCGGTTTGCGAACAGCGCTGAAGACCAGCAAACGGGCACGCTAACAGCGCAGGCGCGTCCGCATCAACCGGCGGTACCCGGGGCGGGGCAGACGTGGCACGAAAAGATTCACTCCGTACGCGTATCGACCGGCCTGGGTGACGGAGGACGCGTGTTCAGAGCCTGCTGGGCCGGCGGGCGTGGCGGAGGTTTCGGGGTGCCGGCCGCTCAAGCTCTAAAGAAGCCCGGGCGTTTCGTCATGCCGTGCCTTTTGGGCCGAGTGGCGCGGCTCACGTGGGAACGGCGTGCCGTGTCGCAGGTGGTTGACCGTCGGTGTACCCCTGCGTAGGGTCGAGCGGTTGCTCCGCCGCGCTCTGCTAAAGTGGCGTCTTGCAGCTGATGCCCCCTGGACGTAGTACGAAGACGGAGTTCTGACGTGAGCAAGCGCACCTACCAGCCGAACAACCGCCGGCGCGCCAAGACCCACGGTTTCCGGCTGCGCATGCGCACCCGGGCCGGCCGCGCCATCCTGGCCTCCCGCCGCTCCAAGGGCCGTAAAGAGCTGTCGGCCTGAGCCGACCGCTGGTCGGGCCGGATGCCGGGTAGTCGTGCTGGCCGCGGAGCAACGACTGCGGCGTAGCACCGACTTCGCCGCAGCGGTTCGTGGTGGCCGCAGGGCGGGCCGCGGCACCGTGGTCGTCCACCTTCTCGTCGATGAGCCGGCGCAAGCCTCCGAGGCGCGCGCCGGCTTTGTCGTGTCCAAGGCGGTCGGCAACGCGGTGGTACGCAACAAGGTGCGTCGCCGGCTACGCCATCTGGTCCGTTCCCGGCTGAGTGCGCTGCCGGTGGGGACATCTCTCGTCGTGCGTGCGCTGCCGGCCTCGGCGTCGGCGTCGTTCGAGAAGCTCGGCACCGATCTGGACGCGGCCCTGGCTGCGGCGCAGTCACCCCGGCGGCGCCGATGACACCGCTTGCCCGGCTGCTGAGCGCGGCGATCGTCGCGTACCGTCGTTACGTGAGCCCGGCTCTGCCGGCTCGCTGCCGGTTCTACCCTTCGTGCAGCGCGTACGCCCTGGAGGCGGTCGCGAAGCACGGAGCACTCCGCGGGACCGGACTGGCGATCTGGCGGCTGCTGCGCTGCCACCCCTTCCACCCTGGCGGGTTCGATCCGGTTCCCGACCCGATCCGTCACCGTCCTGCCGATGTGACTGGAGCATGAATTGAGTCTCGACTGGATCTACTACGGCATTTCGTGGATCCTTCTGCGCTGGCATGCCCTGTGGGACACCATCGGCATCCCCGACGGAGGGATCCTCGGCACCAACTGGGCCTGGATCCTCTCCATCGTCTTCCTCGTGGTCACCGTCCGCGTGGTGCTCTTCCCCGTCTTCGTCAAGCAGATCAAGTCACAGCGGGCGATGCAGGCGCTGCAGCCCAAGGTCAAGGAGCTGCAGGAGAAGCACAAGGGTGACCGGGAGACGCTCCAGAAGGAAATGATGGAGCTGTACCGGGTCGAGAAGGCCAACCCGCTCATGGGCTGCCTCCCGATGTTCCTGCAGATCCCGGTGTTCCTGGGCCTCTTCCACGTGCTCAAGCACCTCAACCCGGCGATCTCCGACAAGTACAAGACGCTGTACGGCTGGTCCCTGGACCAGTTCAACAGCGCCACCCAGGCACGCCTCTTCACGGCCCCGATCCCGGCCAAGTTCGGCTCGAGCCCGGCCGACCTCGTCAGCCTCGACGCCAACGGCACCACGGTGAAGGTCGTCGCCGGCATCCTGGTCCTCATCATGATGGCGACCACCTACCTGACCAGCCGGCAGATGATCCTCAAGACCGGCTGGGCCGAGGACCCGCAGCAGAAGATGATCCAGCGCCTGATGCTGTACGGCATCCCGCTGTCGCTGCTCGTCTCCGGCTCCCTGTTCCCCATCGGCGTGGTCATCTACTGGGTCACGAACAACCTCTTCAGCCTCGCCCAGCAGCAGTGGGTGCTCCGCAAGTTCCCGCCGCCGCAGATGGCCGGCAAGGCGGGATCGACGTCGGCCCGCCCCGCGAGCAACGCCTCTGCCGGCAAGGGCACCGCGAAGAACCCGGTGCAGCCCGCGAACCGAGGCCTCTTCGGCCGCAAGCAGGCCCAGCCCGAGCCGACCACCCCGGTCGTGGACACGAAGGCGCTCGCGCCGAAGCCCGGCGCCAAGCCGGTCAACCCGAAGAAGGGCGCCCGGCCCGCGAACAAACCCAAGGGATGACGCAGCAGCGGCCCGGGCTCCGGCCCGGGCCGCGCGCGGCCCCGCCAGGGCAGCGACACAGACCTCCCCGCACCGGCGACGGAGCCGGCCGGCGCGGGAAACAGCGGACCGAGCAGGTCCGGCCCGAGAGTACGGAGATGAGACCGTGACCGACACCAGCACTCCCAGCGCCGAGGAGACCACCGCCACCGCCGCGGAGTCCGCCGGTACGGAGGAGACCAAGAAGTCGGAGAGCGTGGCCTCCGACTCCGACCTGTTCCGGCAGAGCGAGATCGCCGCCGACTACGTGGAGGGGCTGCTCGACATCCTCGACTACGACGGCGACATCGACGAGCTCGTCTCCGGTGGCCGGCCGATGGTCGAGGTCGTCGGCGGCCGGCTGCAGCCGCTCGTCGGCCAGCGCGGCGCGACGCTGGAGGCGCTGCAGGAGCTGACCCGCCTGGCGATCTTCCGCGCCACCGGTTCCCCCAGCCGGCTCCTGCTCGACATCGGTGGCTACCGCGCCACCCGCCGCAAGGAACTCACGGCGGTCGCCCGCAACGCGGTCGAGAAGGTCAAGGAGCACGGCGACGCCGTACGCCTCGAACCGATGTCCGCCTTCGAGCGCAAGTGCGTCCACGACGTGGTCAACGCGATTCCGGGCGTGGAGAGCGAATCCGAAGGCGTCGAGCCGAACCGCCGCATCATCGTCCGGCCGGCGGACTGATCGCGCGACATGACTGACCCACGCTTCGGCGCGGGAGACGGTGGCCCGGGCGCTGTGGTGCCCGGGCCGTCGTCGTCTTCCGCGGCTTCCGATCCCGCCACCGTTTCTCTTCTCGTCCCCCCGGCAGAGCACCGGGAAGCCGCCGAGCGGGTGTTCGGCGCTCGCCTCGACCTGGCCGGCCGGTACGCCGAACTGCTCGGCACCGACGGCGTCGTACGCGGTCTGATCGGCCCTCGCGAGGCCCCCCGCATCTGGGAACGACACCTGATCAACTGCGCGGTTATGGCCGAGATGATCCCTATCGGCGCTTCGGTGATTGACGTGGGGTCTGGTGCCGGTTTGCCCGGTATCGTGCTGGCAGTGGCCCGGCCCGATCTCACGATCACCCTGGTCGAGCCGCTGGCACGACGTACCGCTTTCCTGACCGAAGCGGTGACAACGCTCGGGCTCGACACGGCCGTCACGGTCGTCCGGGGACGAGCGGAAGACCTCGCCGGTGGACCCCCCGCCCCCGCCGATGTCGTCACCGCCCGCGCGGTGGCGCCGCTCGACCGGCTCGCCGGATGGTGCCTCCCGCTCGCCGCCGTCGGTGGCCGGCTGCTGGCACTCAAAGGTGCCTCGGCCGCGGAAGAGGTCGCGGAACACCGCCAGGCGGTCGCCCGCCTGGGCGGCGGCGAACCGGTCGTCCGGCTCTGCGGAGCCGGCCTGATCGACCCGCCGACCACGGTCGTCGAGATCGTGCGGGAGCGCGACGTCGTGGCACCACGGCCAAGGCCGTCCAAGCGGGCGGCCACCCCGGGCCGCTCCGCCGACGCCGGCGGGCGCGGCTCCGGGAAGAGGAGATCGCGGAGGGGATAGATGGGCAGGCGGGGCGCTCGGAAGCGTACGGGGAAGGTTCCAGCCCCGCCCAGGTCGGCCGGGTCTGTTCCGGCTCCCTCCGGCGCTGGTTCGCCGCTTGTGAGCGGTGGAGCGGCGGGTGTTGGCGGTGGTTCGCCGCTGGTGGGCGGTGGTTCGCCGGGTGTTGGCGGTGGTTCGCCGCTGGTGGGCGGTGGTTCGCCGGGTGTTGCCGGTGGTTCGCCGCTGGTGGGCGATGGTTCGTCGGCTGCGGCAGGTCTTTCGCCGCTGGTGAGCTCTGCTGGGCCTACCCGGCCCGGCTGGCCACTCGGCGGTGGTGGCGTTGCGCGTCCGTCATCGGTTGCGGGTTCGTCATCGGTTGTGGCTCCTTCACCCGTCGACGCCGCACGGGCTGAGTCTCCGGTCGCGGCGGCTCGGGTCTCTCCTGAGGCTGTCTCGATCGACATGGGCGCCGCTTCCATGCCGGGGTATGAGGCTTTAGCGGGTCTGGCCTCTGGCAGCATGAGCGCCTCCAGCTTGTCTCCCGCCGCTGTTTCGGCCCGCTCAACCGGTGGGGTGCCTACTCCCGATCGCTCCCCCTCACCTGCCTCGCCGGACCGTCCCTCCTCCGAGGTGTCCGTATCTCCCGAGACAGGTGAAGAGAGACCCGGCCGCGATCACGGACGGCGGTCCTTCTCCGCGGTGGGCTGGCCCGAGCAGATCCGGGCGTACGGCGGCAGGATGCGGCTCGTACCCGGATTCATGACGTTCGAGGCGGGACCGATTCATACGGTCTGGACTCAACAGGCGGACAACCGTGGCATGGCCCGCCCGGCGGCCGTAGGCTGGCCGCGCGTCGATAGTGTGGACCGGACGGCGGGCGCGCCGGATGCGCCGCCGTTTCCTGCCGGACCGCACGCTCGCGGTGCCGACCCAATCCAACCAGGCAGGGATAAAACGGTGCATGAGTATGGCAGGGGCCCCGACGGTGACCCCGGCTGGGACGGTGTTTCACGTGAAACCGATCCGTACGCCGGTCCCGATCGGAGTGTGAGCTTGAGCGTCACCTTCAACAGTGGGGAGCAGGGCGTGCCACAGCCGCGCACGGGGAACAGCGGTCAGGTGTACGGCACGCCGGTTAGTCCAGACGTGTCCTCTTCCGATCCGCGGCGCCCTGCTCCCGCGCCGCGATCCGGCCCACCCGCCTCCTCTGTGTCGGGCTCTGCGCCCGTACCGTCGTCTGCTCCGCCGGCCATGCAGCAGCGCGAGGTGGAGTACGGGGCTCAGCCGACGTCGGCGCCCCGCAGTGTCGGTGTCGAGGCCGGCGAGCACCCGGTTTCCGCTCCCCCGATGTCGTCTCGGCCGTCCTCGGCTACGGACGGCGGAATGGCGGTCCACGACGGCTTGGCCGTCAGCGGCGGCATGGCGGGAGATGGCGGCCCGACTGCCGCTGCCTCCGCCGCTGCCTCCGCCGCTGCCTCCGCCGCTGCCTCCGCCGCTGCCTCCGCCGACGGCGATGGCGGCGCTGTGCGGGACGGCGGTTTGGCGGTGACGAATACGGCGGTCGAGTCGTCAGCCGACGGCACCGCAGCCGAGCATGTTTCACGTGAAACGCCGAGCCGGGATGACGACGATCCACCATTGGCCATGGAAGCGTTGCGAGCTGTGCAGATTCTCAACCCGAGCGGCGAGATCACCATGCCGCGGCCGGATCACCCTCGGGTGCTCTGTGTCGCCAACCAGAAGGGTGGCGTCGGCAAGACCACCACCACGGTGAACCTGGCGGTGGCCCTCGCGCTGCACGGCAACCGTGTGCTCGTCGTCGATCTGGACCCGCAGGGCAATGCCTCCACGGGCCTCAACGTGCCGCACCACGCCGGCGTCCCGGACGTCTATGACTGCCTGATCGACAACGTTCCGCTCGCTGAGGTCGCGCAGCCGGTCGAGGGCATCCCGAACCTCTTCTGCGTACCGGCGACGATCGACCTGGCAGGTGCCGAGATCGAGCTCGTCTCCGTCGTCGCCCGCGAGTCTCGGCTGGCTCGGGCCATCGCGGCACATCCGGAGAAGTTCGACTACGTCTTCATCGACTGCCCGCCGTCGCTCGGCCTGCTGACGGTTAACGCCTTGTGCGCGGCGCAGGAAGTGCTCATCCCGATCCAGTGCGAGTACTACGCGCTTGAGGGCCTCAACCAGCTGATCAACAACATCAACCTGGTCCGGCAGCACCTGAATCCCACGCTCGACGTGAGTACGATCTTGCTGACGATGTACGACCGCCGTACACGTCTCGCAGACGCCGTGGAGCAGGACGTCCGCAACCACTTCGGGTCGAAGGTGCTCGAGGCGGTGATCCCCCGCAACGTACGGGTGTCGGAGGCGCCGAGCTACGGCCAGTCCGTGATGACCTACGATCCGGGATCGCGGGGAGCCACGAGCTACTTCGAGGCTGCTCTGGAACTCGCTATGCGCGGAGTCAACACGGGAGGCGCGGCATGAAGAACCGTCCACGGGGTGGCCTCGGCCGCGGCCTGGGGGCACTGATCCCCACGGCGCCGCCGGCCGCTGCGACGGTCGCTACCGAGGCGCCACCCGCCGCTCCCCCGGCTCCGGCGCAGTTTTCCGGATCCGGCGCGGAACCGCCGTCGGCCGATATTGCGGCCGCCGTACCGGAATCGGCCGACGTGGCGCCCCAGGTTTCTTCCGAGCCCGCGCCTTCGGCACCTCCGTCTGGGGCGGAGGACGACGGCGGCCTCGCGCCCGTACCCGGCGCCAGCTTCGCGGAGCTGCCCGTCACGGCGATCGTGCCGAACCCCAAGCAGCCCCGGTCGGTCTTCGACGAGGAGGCCCTGGAAGAGCTCAAGACCTCGATCCAGGAGGTCGGCTTTCTCCAGCCGATCGTCGTCCGCAACATCGGCGACGGCAAATACGAACTGGTCATGGGTGAGCGCCGCTGGCGCGCGGCCCAGGCGGTCGGCAAGGACACCATCCCCGCGATCGTCCGCGAGACCCGCGACGACGCGATGCTTCGGGACGCCCTGCTCGAGAACATTCACCGCGCCAACCTCAACCCTCTCGAAGAGGCGGCCGCATACCAGCAGCTCCTCGACGAGTTCGGCGCCACACACGAGGAACTCGCCCGGCGGATCGGCCGGAGCCGCCCGCAGATCTCGAACACGATCAGGCTGCTCAACCTGCCGGCCCCCGTGCAACGCCGCGTCGCCGCGGGCGTGTTGTCCGCCGGTCACGCTCGAGCCCTGCTCAGCCTGGAAGACCACGACCAGCAGGAACAGCTTGCGCTCCGGATCGTGGCCGAGGGCCTTTCCGTACGCGCAACGGAGGAACTCGTCTCGCTCGCCATCGCCGACGGCCCAGCGAAGAAGTCGACACCGGCCCGGCGCGCAAAGGTCCACGCCCCCGCGCTGAACGACCTCGCGGAGCGACTGTCCGACCGCTTCGACACGCGCGTGAAGGTCGACATCGGCCGGAACAAGGGCAAGATCACGATTGAGTTCGCCACCGTCGACGACCTGGAACGCATAGTGGGCATGATCGGCGTCGAGGACGAGGGTACGGCCGCAGGAGACTGACACCGCGGAAGCCGTCGGCCGGCCGCGACGGACGAAGACACTCGGGCACGTGATTCTGGCGGATCACGTGCCTTCTTCATGCGGCGAGTGTCCGAACGTCCCTTCAGTTTCCCGCTCCCTCTTGCCGCTGTCGGGTCTTGCCGCTGTGGGTCTTGCCGCTGTCGGTCTTGCCTGCTGTTCGGCGCTCCCCTGCTGTTCGGCGCTCCCCTGCTGTTCGGCGCTCCCCTGCTGTTCGGCGCTCCCCTGCTGTTCGGCGCTCCCCTGCTGTTCGGCGCTCCCCTGCGT
>NZ_JBFAQM010000012.1:196737-207161 GCF_040677315.1 Actinoplanes sp. NPDC049316
CTGTCCGGCCCTCCCCCGCTGCGGGCCCTGCCCGTCCGTTCGGCTCGTTGAGGTCGCTCACCTCCGGATGGGCCTCCTTGGATCCGCTCGTCTCGTGGTCCTTCCCGGCACTGAGTCTCGCCGTAGGCAAGCAGGCCTGATGTCCCGAGTCTCTCCTGGGTGGCCGAATGAGCCCGTGATTTGCCGACTGCGCTGCTGCAGTCGGTTCTGTCAGAACGATTCTCCTGGGATTTCAGTGCCCTCGACTTTTCGGTGACGTCCGGATTCTGACGGCCAATCAGGGGCCTTCGAGCCCGTTTTGTTGCTCCGGGACCGCATCTTCTGCCGTCTTAGAAAGGAACGCGAGGCCTGCTCACGTACCAGCCAATTCGGACGAAGGATGGTGGGGGATCTTCGCCTATGGACGTCACCTACGGAAAGGGCGAGCCGGAACCTCTAGTAGTGGCCGTGGCGATGGGGCACCGTCGTGGCAGCGCCGAAGCGTCATCCCGACGTGAGATGGCTTAGCTCGCTCCTATTACCACCGGTGCCGAGGCTCGCCGATGAGAATGAGGAGGCGGCGCGCGAGCCGCCGTTGAAGATGCCGGGTCAGTGGCGCCCCAAGGCGTCTCGGGCGAGGGCGACGTCGTCGCATGAAGCGGCAGGTCCCGACCACGTGCGTGTGTTCGCTGCGCCGCGATCGAGGTCGCCACCCCCGTGATGGTCAGTGCACAGAGCCCCAAGGCCATCACCGCGACGCGCGTCCGTTCGGTCGGCGGCATACGGCTGCGAAGTGCGGCCTCTCGAGTCCTGACCTCCTCTCCGGCGACGGGACACGGCGTGGCTTAACTGGGTGATAGCCCGACATGCCATCCGAGTGAGTGGTCTGGCTCCCGAGCTGGATCCTGGCGGCAGGGGTAGCCGGCTCGCGGTCTGTCGGATGACAGCTAAACGCTCCAGAGTTTCCCGGCGTGGGTTTCACGTGAAACGGCACGGCCCATTCCGCTCCTGGTGGCAGCTCCTGGATGTGGATCGGGCTCTGGCGCAAGGCGTCAGCGCATAGTCCACCGTGGCGTGGGGTGCTCAGATGGCTGACTCCGGTCTCATCCGCGAATGGCGGTCTCGCTTTGCGGCGTGATCTCGGGCCCGCGCACCGCCACTGTCCTGACCGTCCCCGGGATCTCGTGCTACTCCGGCGTAATGATGAGAGGAGGTCGCCAACTTCGCCGGCGACGGTTATGCCGGTGCCGAACTTCCGCTTCCCGAGGTTCTGGGAGCCTGGGGAACGGATCCGGTGGATGCCGCCGGATTTCGTATTGCTGCTGGATCGAGGGGCGGGGCTCCGCCTCGTTTCACGTGAAACTCTCCCTCGATTCGGGTGCTTCATCCGTGCCTCGAGCCGGATGAGGGAGTCGGCGCAGGAATACATGACGACTCCCGGATCGGCTGATCTGACGGCCACAACTGCCAAGTTCTCGATCTTGGCTGAGGGTCAACCGCGCGACCGAAGGGCCATCGGTCTCATGCCCGTGTCAACCGCCGGAGTGGCTGCCGCCTCGGAGTACCCGGACGGAATGGAGCATGGAGCCGTCTGGGAGCGCGGATACCACCGGAACTCACCCCCCACAGGCCTGGTGCTGACAATTGAGCGTTGATCGGGGATCGAACGGGTCGCGGTCGCTGAAGGTCGGCTCCGCGCGGCGGGAAGAGCCCTCCGTCACGGCCGGGGTCTGTCAGTTGGACGGGTGAGTTGACTCTGCCGCCCGAAGGCGGGCACTGGGCCTGGTGTGTCGGGCGGGCGACCGTGAGCGTCCGACCTTGTCCTTGATGAACGGGGTGCTACGGCGGACGCCGCGCCAGCCGCGATCACCGAGGCGCCCGAACCCATGGGACGTGGCGGGTTCGAGACCGGCATCTCCGACGGCGGATACGGTAGCCGGCCGCCGGCATAGGGCTGCCTGTTCCACGTGAAACCGGACGGGATTCAGATGCCGGAAGCCGTCGCCCGTCTCATCTGCCCGCGTGCGCCCGCTGAGTCATACCGCCGTCCCGGTGCAGCGGTTCGGCGGCGCACAAGGCCAACCAAGCACGGCCGACGGACCCCGCCCGGCGTGCCCGTCTTCCGGTGTTTGCGCGGCGCCGTTTCGTTTGCAGGCCAGGGGCGGCCCAGCGTCGCCGGATCGTTGGGACCCGCCGCGCGAACCGGCAGGCTCCGTTTCACGTGAAACGAGATCCCACCTCAGCATTCCGCGCAACGCCAGATGCCGCGCGGGGACGCCAATGGCAGGAAGGATCGTGCTGGCTCGACACCGGCGCAGCTGTCGCGGAGGCCGGTTGCTCCAAGAAGATGTTGCCCCTCTACCCACTACCGCTCGTCATCCTGGGAGCTGGGGAGCTGGGGAGCTGGGGAGCTGGGGAGCTGGGGAGCTGGGGAGCTGGGGAGCTGGGGAGCTGGGAGCGGGGAGCTGGAGCGAGCTGGGAGCTGGGGAGCTGGGCGCTGAGAGCTGGAGCGAGCTGGAGTGGGAGCTGGGGCTGAAGCGGGGAACGGGGAACTAGGAACCGCGAGCCGAGAGGCCGGAAGCCGAGGATCGCGAGCCCGATGAGCGGGAGCCTGAGGGGCCGGGAGCCTGAGGGGCCGGGAGGCCGAGGGACCGGGAGCCCGAGGGACCGGGAGGCCGAGGGACTGGGAGGCCGAGGATTGCGAGCTAGGGCCGAGGGCCGACGGCGAAGGCTGCGGGCGGCGAGCCGTGAGCCAGGGCTGAGGGCGGAATCGGGGAACGAGAGCCGAGAGTCCGAGGACCGCGAGTTGGGGCCGAGGGCGCGAGCCAGGGCCGATGGCGAAGGTTGAGGGCGGCGAGCCAAGAGCCGGGCCCAGGGCGAAGTCGGGAGCCGAGTGCCGGGAGCCGAGAACCTAGTGCCGGAAGCCGAAAAGTCGCGAGCAAGGGCCGGGGCCGAGGCTGGGAGCCGAGAGCCGGAACCGGAGACCAAGGGCGCGAGCGGCGCCGAGGGCCGGTCCTGGAGCGTCTCGCTCAACCTCGCTCTTGGGACCGAGGCGGAGCACGCAGCCCTTGCCGGCGAATCAAACGCATCTGTGGATTGCTATTAAGAAGAGAGCCTGCGAGGCCGGCCCGGGAGAAGGTTCGGGGCCACCCCGCATCAATCATGATCCTTGCCAGCGAGACGGCGAGGGTACAGGTGCAGGGCCGCACTGCACGGGTCGGCTCATCGGTGGACAGCAGTATCCACAAGCTGTGTGTGACCTTGTTGACAACGATCGCCGTGGCCCGTTTCACGTGAAACCGTGCAGCAGGCCGGCGAGCTTTCCACCGCGGTATCCACAGGGCCTGCAAGCCTGCGACATGGCGTTTCACGTGAAACCGATGGGCCTGTGGATAACTTCTGTGGATAACTTCGAGGGTGGTCGCGGCGTAGGGGGACGGTGACGTTCGTCGACGGGTTGCCGGGTGGCTGAACGGACGACGGGGCCTCAGCGGGATCGGTGGGAAATTGACCCGGGACAGTGCCGTGTCGGCTGCACTAGGGTCAGCGGCGTGCCTGAGTACAGCCCCTCGCTTCCTGAGTTCACGCGGTGGCCTTCGTTCCCTTTCGAGGGCGACATGCGGGTCAAGCGCCTCGCCGACCCTGTCGCCGTCGAGCCTCCGCGCAGTGGCGAGGACGCCGCGGACTGCGTCGCCTGCAACACCCCTGACGATGCGTACATCTGGGTCAGTGAGCGGTGGCGGGTCCGGGCGATGGACCGGCCGACGGGTTTGCCCATGGTGCTCATCCTCGAGTGCCGGTCCCACCTCGACCTCGGTGACCTGCCGAACCTGCTGGCCGCCGAGCTGGGTGTCATGACCGTACGGCTCGAACGCGCGATCCGGTCACTTGACGGTGTCGCCCGGGTGCACGTGAACCGGTGGGGTGACGGCTCGGCGCACCTGCACATGTGGTTCCTGGCGCGGCCCTACGGGCGACTCCAACTCCGTGGCACCTTCCTGTCCCTCTGGGACGACATCCTGCCCGTCATCCCCGAGGAGCAGTGGCGCGGGAACCTGGCGCTCGTAGCGGCGTGGCTCGCGGAGTTCGGCGGTCGTGCCATTGCCGAACCACCTCACATCCACTGGGAGTCGCCGTCCACGTTCAGCAACGACGTCACCCTCTCCGGGGCTACGCAGAAGCCAGATGCGCCGGTTCCGTCGGCGGAGGCGAGCGGCCAGCGCGCCACAGACGACGCGGCTGAGGCAGAGACTCCGGCTGTTGCACCCGAGACCTCGGACGGCGGATCGCAGAACGCCGCGAAGGCGGACCGCAGTGAGCGAGGGGATGAGGAGGACCCGGAGGCGGCCGCGGCCGACCAAGCCGTGGATGAGGGGGACGCCGCAGCTCGGGATGCGGCGGCGGAGGGCGCGGTGAAGAGGGATCCGGGAGCCGGCGACGTCAGCACCGGAGGACGTGGAAACGCGGCGGGAGATGGCATAACACCGGAACCTTGGAATGCCGAGGGCAGCGTCGGCACCCCGCAAACTCGGAACGCCGATGCAAGTGTCAGCACCCCGGAACCCCGGACCGCCCCAGAACTCCGAAACGCCGCCGGGGACGGGAACGCCGCCGGGGACGGGAACGCCGCCGGGAAGGGGAACGCCGCCGGGAAGGGGAACGCCGCCGGGGACGGGAACGCCGCCGGGGACGGGAACGCCGCCGGGGACGGGAACGCCACGGGAGACACGAATACCGCAGGGACGGGGGACGGCGCGGGAGACCCGAACGCCGCACCGGCCAGGGACGCCACGGCAAAGGGAAGTACCGCATCGGATGGGAGCGGCCCGGCGGACCGGAAGCCCGCGGGAGTCGGTATCACCGCCGGCGAGCGCAACGTCGCTGAGAACGGCACCGCCGGAGGGAACGCCAACGCAGGCGGTACCGAAGGGCTGGGGAACGAGACCAGTGCGGCCGGAGACGACAAGGCGGCCGGCACCGAGCCAGCACTTGCCGACGAGCGCCCGAACGACCCGACCGACGTAACCGCTCCGCCCACCCGAGCACCCGATGACCGTGATACCGCCGACCTTTCCGACTCCGCTCGCCGGACCTTCGATGAGGGGCAGACGCAGAACCTGACGGCGTACGCGAAGAACCTGATTCAACCCGCAGCATCCACCGGCACACCCGCAAGCGCCGATGATGCGGGCCCTGGCCCCGAAGGGCACGAAGGCGTAGTGCGGCCCGGGCCGGAGAGGGCGAAGGGGTAAGGCGGCCCCCGCCGGAGAAAGATGAAGGGCAGCGCAGGCGAAGGGGTAGCGAGGTCTGGGCCGTAGAACGGCGAAGGGGCATCCCGGTCCGGGCCGTAGAACGGCGAAGGGGCAACGCGGTCCAGGCTCGGAAAGGACAGCGCTACCCCACCGACGACTCGACAGTCCTCAGCCGGCCCCGCGAGCAATGGCCGACGCCACGACCTGAGCCAGGACCTTCCCCAGGTCCAGTCCCCCGGCCTGCACCGCCAACGGAAGCAGCGACGTCTCCGTCATCCCGGGCGACACGTTGACTTCGAGCACGTGCGGCACCCCGTCCGCGTCCACGATCAGGTCGACCCGGGACAGGTCCCGCAGCCCCAGGGCTTCGTGGGCCGCGAGGGCCGTGCTCGCGACGGATGCCGCGACCGATGGCGACAGCCGCGCCGGCGTGTGCCATGTCGTCAGGCCTGCGGTGTACCGGGCCGCGTAGTCGTATACGCCGTTGCGGGGGACGATCTCGACCGCGGGGAGGGCGATCGGGCCCTCCCCCAGGTCGACGATCGAGACGGCCACGTCCATGCCGGCGACGTACCTCTCCACCAGCGCCGTCGGGTGGTACGCGAAGCAGCCGACCATCGCCGCCGGGAGGTCCGCCGCGTCGCGGACGACGGCCGCTCCCAGGCCCGATCCGCCTTGGGCCGGCTTGACCATCAGGGGCAGGCCGAGGCGGTCGGCGATCCGGTCGAGGACCGCCACCGCACCGAGCTCCGAGAAGCGGTCGTGCGGCAGAGCCACCCAGTCGGGCGTACGGATGCCCTTCTCGCGCAGCATCGACTTGGCCGACGGCTTGTCCCAGGCGAGGCGGGAGGCCGACGCAGAACAGCCGACGTACGGCACCCCGCACAGGTCCAGCACGCCGCGCAGCGAACCGTCCTCGCCGGTCGCCCCGTGCAGCGCGATCACCACCGCGTCCGGCGGGTCCTCCCGGAGCGTCGGCAGCAGGGACACGTCCGCGTCGCGCATCTCCGCGGAAAGGCCCACCGCGCGCAGCGCGTCCAGGACGCGGCGGCCCGATCGCAGGGAGACATCCCGCTCGTACGAGAGGCCGCCGGCGAGGACGAGAACATGCGGATCTGTGGACGTACCCATGGAAGTGATCATGCCAAGTCGGGGCCGGGAGCGTCCGCGCCGGCCGGACCACGACGGCGGTGCGGGGTCGTCGGGCCGAAGACCGCGCGCATCGCGAGCTCCTGCTCCATCACCCCGGCCAACCGGCGTACGCCCTCCCGGATGCGCTCCGGCGGCGGGAACGAGAAGTTGAGCCGCAGATTGTCCGTGCCCGTGCCGTCGGCGTAGAAGCCCGTGCCCGGCACGTACGCGACGTGCGCGGCGATGGCGCGCGGCATCATCGCCTTCGAGTCGAGGCCCTCGGGGAGCGTCGCCCACACGAACAGGCCACCGTTCGGGCGCGTCCACGTCGTGCCCGCCGGCATCAGATCCTCGAGCGCATCCAGCAGGGCGTCGCGGCGCTCGCGGTAGACCTCCCGGTACGTCTTGATCTGTTCGCGCCACGGCATGGTCGACAGATACTGCGTCACAGCGCCCTGGGCGAACGCGCTCGGGCACAGGATGTTCGCCTCGGAAGCCATGACCAGCTTTTCGCGTACGGCATGAGGAGCCAGGATCCACCCCACCCGCAGCCCCGGCGCGAAGGTCTTGGAGAACGTGCTCAGGTAGAACACGCCCTCGCGGCGGCGGGCGCGCAGCGGCCGCGGCGCCTCACCCTCGAAGCTGAGCATTCCGTACGGGTCGTCCTCGACCACCAGCAACCCGTGGCGCTCGCAGATGTCCAGGATCTCCTCCCGGCGCTCCTCGGTCAGCGTGACGCCGGCCGGGTTCTGGTACGTCGGGATGGTGTAGAGGAACTTGGCCCTCCCACCTGCCTCTGCTATCGCTGCCTCGAGAGCCGCCGGGACCAGGCCGTCGGCGTCCATGGCCACGTGCCGCACCTGTGCCTGGGCGGCCTGGAACACGCCGAGCGCACCGACATACGTCGGCCCCTCGGCGAGCACCACGTCGCCCGGGTCCAGGAACAGCCGTGCCACCAGGTCGAGCGCCTGCTGACCGCCGACGGTCACCACCACGTCGTCCGGGGACGCGCCGTTCGAGGCGTCGATGCCGGAGAGCGTCATGACCTCGCAGATGCGTTCGCGGAGCTCGACCGTGCCCTGACCGATGCCGTACTGAAGGCTCGTCGTGCCGAGCTCGGTCGCGAGCCGGCCCATCATCTCACCGACCGCGTCCAGCGGCAGCGCGGCGATGTACGGCGACCCGCCGGCCAGCGACACCACCTCGGGACGGCTGGCGACGGCGAACAGGGCGCGGATCTCGGAGGTCGTCATCCCGCGGACCCGTCGCGCATAGCGATCGGTGTAATCGTCTTGGGTCGTGCCGGTCATGGAGCTTCACCTCGTCCGGTAGCTGGACACATCGGCGTCCATGCTAGACGCGAGGCGCGGGGGGCAGCTGTTTCTCTTCACCAAGCGGGATGGGCCACCCACCCGTTGGAGTCCGATCCGCTCCCGTTCAAGCCGATTGCGGCGTAGGATCCGTCCGGGGGCGCGGACGAGCACGTGAACAGGACCGTGCCGCGGAGTCCGGAAACCTTCGTCGACACCATCAAGGGGTCCCGCCATGTCGCGACGCCTGGTCAATCTGACCCTCGACACGCTCGAGGATCTACCGCGTCCGTGCCGGAGCTGCGTCTTCTGGGAGCTGGACCCGGTCTCCGCCGAGCGCGCCTGCGCCTCCGGCGACCCGGCGCTCGAGAAGGAGGCCTGGGTGTCGCAGACCCTTCTCGAGTGGGGGTCGTGCGGCAAACTCGCGTACGTCGACGGCATGCCGGCCGGCTTCGTCATGTTCGCGCCGCCCGCGTACGTGCCGCGGTCGATGGCGTTCCCCACCTCACCGGTCAGCGCCGACGCCGCCCTGCTGATGACCGCGCATGTCGTCCCGGCGTTCGCCGGCGGTGGCCTGGGCCGGATGCTCGTCCAGGGCGTTGCGCGCGATCTCACCAAGCGGGGCGTGAAGGCGATCGAGGCCTTCGGCGACGCGAAGTTCGGGGAGGCCGGCGAGGGCGAGGAGGGCTGCGTCGCCCCGGTCGACTTCTTCCTGTCGGTGGGCTTCAAGACGGTACGCCCGCATCCCCGCTATCCGCGGCTGCGGCTGGAGCTGCGTACCGCGCTGTCGTGGAAGTCGGACGTCGAGTACGCGCTGGAGAAGCTTCTCGGGTCGATGAGCCCCGACGCCCTCCTGCGCCCGGTCCGCCCGGCGACGGCAACCAGCTCCACCCCGAGCTGACCCCGGCCGAACGACGACGACACGAAAACGGCGGCCCCCGATGAGGGGGCCGCCGTTTCACATGAAACCGAGCGGTCAGGAGTTGCGGGACGCCAGCGCCAGCCGCAACTGCCGTACGTCGATCGAGCCCGTCGGTACGTCCGCCTCCACCGGGTAGTACATCCGCTGCACCGCCGCGAGCACCGCCTCCACGATCTGCTCGCGGAACAGCGGGTCGATCAGCCGCTCCCGGTCGACGGGCGACGTCAGGTACCCCAGGTCCACCCGTACGGCCGGCATCCGGGTGAAGCGGAGCAGCTCCCAGGTCTTCGCGTGGATGCGGCAGTCGCGCATGCCCGTACGGACGACGACCTCGCGCTGCACGAGGTTGGCCAGGCGCTCCCCCACCGTCGAGGTGACGCCGCTGCCGGTGCCGTAGTGATACGTCGCGACGCCGTCGGCGGCCGGGTTGTCGTGTCCGTCGAGGTGCAGCGAGATGAGCAGGTCGGCCCCGAGGCTGTTGGCGAGGGCCGCGCGCTCCTGGCCGGTCATCGACTGGGCCGGGGACGGTCCCCGGGTCAGGTGCACCCGCATGCCGGCCGCCGCGAGCCGGCCCTCGAGCCGGGTGGCGATGTCGAAGGCCAGGTCCGCCTCGGTCCAGCGGAGCTGCCCGTCGGGGACCACCACGCCGAGGTCGTCGGGGCCGCCGTGGCCGGGGTCGATGACGATCGTCTTGCCGACCAGGCTGGATCCGGACTGCCGGAACGCCTCGGCCTCGCGCAGCCAGTTGGGGCGGCCGCCGACGACCTTGCGGCCGAGCCGGCGCAACGCCTTCATCGTGTGCGGGCCGCAGGAGCCGTCCGGGGTCAGGCCGACCTCGCGTTGGAACTGGGCGACGGCCCGAGCCGTCCGCGGGCCGTAGATGCCGTCGGCGCGGCCGGTGTCGAACCCCATCTCGAGCAGCCGCTCCTGCAGCGTCCGCACGTCCTCGCCGACCAGTGACGTCGGCACGGAGTGGAACAGGGTACGGGCCCCGAGCTTCCACCGGGCCCCGTCCAGCGCCGACCAGGTCTCCGGGCCGACGAGGCCGTCGACGCCGAGCCCGCGGCTCTGCTGGAAGGCCCGTACGGCGGTTTCGGTCGCCGTGTCGAACTCGGCTCCGCCGGTGTCCAGCAGATCGAGCCCGACCAGGATCGAACGGATCTCCTCGACGGCCGGTCCGGTGTCTCCACGTCGGATCGAACGCACGCGCGGCTCCCTAACAACTGAGGGGGTAGTGCAGAGGGCAACTCCCGGAGCGTACTCCCCGGTGTCCGGCTTGGCCCGGTGGCGACGGGCGGTCCGTGCGGGGAATCACGCAGGAGAACACAAACAAAGCTAACGCCCCGCATTCGTCTGAATGCGGGGCGTCAGAAGCTGAGCGTCAGAGCGCCGACTCGATGAAGTTGACCAGGGCGCCCTTGGGCTTGGCGCCGGCGACCGAGTTGACCGGCTCGCCACCCTTGAAGAGGGTGAGCGTCGGCACCGACATCACCCGGTAGGCGCGGGCCGTCTCCGGGTTCTCGTCGATGTTGACCTTCACGATCTCGACCTTGTCACCCATCTCGGTGGCGATCTCCGCGAGCAGCGGGTCGACCTTCTTGCAGGGTGCGCACCACTCGGCCCAGAAGTCGACAAGGACGACCTTGTCGGACTGCAGCACGTCACTGGCGAAGGTGGCGTCGGTGACGGCCTTGGTTGCTCCCACTAGGACCTCCTGGTTTACAGCTCGACGAAAGATGCGATGAAGCGCTCGGCGTCCAGCGCTGCCGCGCAACCGGTGCCGGCGGCGGTGATGGCCTGACGGTAGGTGTGGTCGACGAGGTCACCGGC
>NZ_JBFAQM010000013.1:0-206707 GCF_040677315.1 Actinoplanes sp. NPDC049316
CGGTGACCCGATCGCCGACGCACTGCAGAACGACAAGAACTTCTGCGACATCATGTACGGCCCCTCGAAGGAGGACGCCAGCCCGGTCGGCCCCGCAGCCACCGCCGGACCGCCTCGCAGTCGCCGCGGCCGGTCCCGCGGGCATGGTCATCCCTTCAGGCGCGCCTCCAGTTCCTCAACCGTGGTCACCGGCCGGTCGCAGACGAACCCCCGGCACACGTACGCCGCGGCCCGCCCGTCGATCAACGGCCGCTCCGCCAGCAGCGGCACCCCCGCCTGATCCGGCGCCCCGAAGACGATCACCGTTCCCGGCGGCGCATGCCGATGTGCCGCCCTGATCAGCGGGTCCTGCGGATCCCGGGTCGCGACGGCGATCTCGTACGGCCCCGCCAGCACCGCTTCCGCCACCGCCGCCGCGTAGCCCGCGAAGCGCGGATGCTCCCCGATCAGCGGCCCGACCGTCTCCAGCGCCTTGTCGGCAGCCTCGCGGTACCGGGACTCGCCGGTCAGCGCCGAATACGCCACGAGCCCCGCGCACACCGCCGACAGCCCGGACGGCGTGGCGTTGTCGGTGGGGTCGGCGGGCCGGGTCACCAGCCGTTCCGCGTCGTCGGCCGTGTCGTAGAAGCCGCCGTCCCCGGTGCCGAAGTGCGCGAGCGCGACGTCCAGCAGCGAACCCGCGAGCGTGAGCCAGCGTCCGTCACCGGTCAGCTGGTGCACGGCGCAGAAGCCTTCCGCCACCGCGCCGTAGTCCTCCAGGACACCGGCGGGCTCGCCGGCCACGCCGTCGCGGGAGACGCGGCGCAACCTGCCGTCCACGAGATGACGGTCGGCGAGGACACCGGCGAGCTGCACGGCCGCTTCCCGCGAGGCGGGCGCGTCGAGCACCAGGGCGTGCTCGGCCAGAGCCGTGATCGCCAGGCCGTTCCAGGAGGCCACGACCTTGTCGTCGCGGGCCGGTTGCGGACGCCGGACGCGGGCGGTCAGCAGCCGGTCGCGTACGCCGCGCCAGCGCTGGACGATCTCGTCGGCGGCGTCGTCGATGTCCCGGGCGAGGACCAGCACGCTGCTGCCGTGCTCGAACGTGCCGCCGGGCGTGACCTGGAAGAGGTCGGCGGCCCAGGCGCCGTCCTCCTCCCCCAGCGCCTCGGTGAGCTGGGCGGGCGTCCACGCGTACGTCAGCCCCTCGACGCCCTCGGTGTCCGCGTCCAGGGCTGAGGCGAGCCCACCGGCCGGCGTGGCGAGGTCGCGGAGCAGGAACGCAGCTGTCTCGTCGGCGATACGGCGGGCGAGCGGGTCACCGGTCAGCCGCCACAGCTGGGTGTAGACGCGCAGCAGCAGGGCGTTGTCGTACAGCATCTTCTCGAAGTGCGGCACGGTCCACGTGTTGTCGACCGCGTACCGGGCGAAGCCGCCGGCCAGCTGGTCGTAAATGCCGCCGCGGGCCATCTGCTCGGCGGTGTGCCGGACGATCTCCAGGACCTCCCCGGACCCCGTGCGCTGGTGATGGCGCAGCAGGAACAACAGGTTGAGGTGCGGCGGGAACTTCGGGGCGCCGCCGAACCCGCCGTACCTCTCGTCGTGCTCCTTGGCGAGCCGCGTCGCCGCACCGTCGAGCAGCTGCGCCGAGATCGGCGCGGTCGGGCCGCCGACCAGCTGGGCACCACCGATCGCCTGGACCACCGCGGAACCCTGCTTGACCACAGCGTCGCGCTGATCACGCCACGCGGTCGCGACGGAGTCGAGCAACCGCGAGAAATTCGCCTTCGGAAAGTACGTCCCGCAGAAGAACGGCTGGCCGTCAGGGGTGGCGAAGACCGTCATCGGCCAGCCGCCCTGCCCGGTCATCGCCTGCGTCGCGGTCATGTAGACGGCATCGACGTCGGGCCGCTCCTCCCGATCCACCTTGATCGCCACGAACCCGTCGTTGACCTGCCGGGCGATGCCCTCGTCCTCGAACGACTCGTGCGCCATGACATGACACCAGTGGCAGGCCGCATACCCGACGGAGATCAGCACGGGCACGTCCCGCTCCCGCGCCTGCGCGAAGGCCTCGTCGCACCACGGCCACCAGTCGACGGGATTGCCGGCATGCTGCAACAGGTACGGCGAGGTCGCCGAGGCGAGACGGTTGGCCATGACCCCAACCTAGCCCGGGCGTACGTCAAAACCCGGCAGGCGTCAGCGGCCCCCTACGCGACTGAGATCAGCACTGGCGTCAAGGCACCGGATCAGCGCTTCCTCGGCCAGGCTGCGCTGGCCCTTGTCATCGCGGCCAGCGGCGGAATGGGCGGCGCGCCCGTCCGGCCCACTCACGATCAGGGTTCCGGCCGACGGCCCTGCTGTCGCACCGTCGAGCTGACGGCGTGTGCTGGATCGTCACTGGAACCTGTGCTATCTAGTAACCGAAGGATGTTTCAAATAGGCACTACCCGGTGTGCTAGATCATCATTGGCTGGAGCTTCCGCTGAGCGCTTACGTCTCTCGTATCGTCGACACAGAGCTCGCCGAGATCCTGACGACCCACCCCGCTACGCTGGTCGTCGGCCCCCGCGCCTGCGGAAAGACCACCACGACACGGCGATTGTGCCGTTCTATCCTGAGGTTGGATGTCCCTGCTCAGGCCGCGGTCGTTCGCGCCGACCCCGACGCCGCGCTCCGCGCCCTCGACGAGCCGGTCCTCGTTGATGAGTGGCAGCTGGTCCCTGCGGTCCTCGGCGCAGTCAAGCGCGCCGTCGATGACGATCCCCGCCCTGGCCGGTTCATTCTGACCGGTTCCTCCCAGACCGACCTGACCACCGCGGGCTGGCCCGCCACCGGCCGGATCGTCCGGCTGACGATGCACCCGCTCGTGGGTCGGGAACGGCACGGTGACCCGTCCGCGCCGTCACTGATCGACAGAATCCTCGTCGACGGCTCCGGCAGCTTCAGCAATCCCTCAGCCGAGTGGGACGTGCACCGCTATGTGGAAGAGGCACTGACCAGCGGATGGCCGGAAGCTCTCCGCGCCCCCACCGATCGAGCGCGCGATCGGTGGTTGACCAGCTATGTCGATCATCTGGTCACCAGAGAGGCCGCAGCACTCGGCGTCTCCAGAGACCCGGTCTTGATGCGTAGATATCTTCAAGCGCTCGCCGCCAACACCGCCGGCGTGCCGAACCACAAATTGCTATACGACGCCGCCGGCATCACTCGGCACAGCGCGGTCGGCTACGACGACCTCCTCGACACACTCATGATCACGCAGCGCGTACCTGCCTGGGCCGGCAACCGGATGGATCGCACCGTACGGCTGCCCAAGCGGTACCTCACCGACCCGGGCCTTCTCGGCCCGCTGCTCCGCATCGACCAGCGCCGCGTGATGCGCGACGGCGACCTCCTCGGGCGTGTCCTGGACACCCTCGCCGCCGCCCAGCTGCGAGCCGAATGTGCCGCCAGCATCGTCGGCGCGGATCTGTTCCATTACCGCGATGCGAATGGTCGGCACGAGGTCGATCTGCTCGTCGAAGCCAGGGACGGCCGCATGATCGCCGTCGAAGTCAAAGCCACCGCCGCACCCTCAACCGCCGATGCTCGGCACCTGGAATGGTTCGCCGAACGCGTTGGCTCGGCCTTCGCAGCCGGCATCGTCCTCCACACCGGCCCTCGTGTCTTCCGACTTGCTGAACGGATCGTCGCTGTACCAATCGCCAGCCTCTGGGCGCAGTAGGTGGACTGATCGGGCCCTACACGGCGATGACGTGACACCAGTAGCCGGCCGCATACCCGCCGGAGATCAGCACAGGCACGTCCCGCTCCCGCGCCTGCGCGAGTACGTCAAAGCGCCAGGTGCCGGCCGGCCTCAGCCGCTGGCGTGGTCACGCTGCCACGCCGGGCCGCTGTAACCGAGCGTACGAACGGTGACCGCGAACGCCGCGACGGTGGTCAGCACGGCGATACCCACCCTCCCCACAGGCACCGTTCCGGCACTCGGCCAGCCGATGGTCGCCAGCGGGGACCAAGCGGCGATCGACGGGCCGAGCTGGGCGAGCACGGTGAGAGTGAGTTCCAGTCCGAACATGAGCCAGGTCGCTCGCAGCGTGCCGGCGAACGGGGCGACGAGCACGCCCAGGGCCGCCAGGAACAGCACCGACGTGGCAGCGTGTGGCCAGGTTCCCTCGGGTACGCCCGCAGCAACCGCCGCGACCAGCACCAGTTGCGGGCCGGCTATGACCGCGACAGCCGCGCCGATGGCCGGCAGCCACCGGCGGGACCGCACGCCGAACCGGTCGATGATCCACAGGCGTGACCGGGTCACGATGAGCGCCGCGGCGGCGAGGAACACCGCGCACATCTCCGGTACGGCCAGCACCACCGCATCGTGCGCGGGCGCGAACTGCAGCTTGAACCCGTACCGGGAGCAGAGGGCGCCCAGCGCTGCGAAGCCGCCCAGGACGGCGAGATACCGCCTCCCCGCGCGCGACGCCAGCAGGATGCCGGTCATCAAGGGAGCATCTCGTCGGTGACCTCACAACGCGTGATAGCCGTACGGTGCTCGGTGAGCCACCGCCGCAACTGCGCGCCGGAAATCTCGCCGAAGGCGTTCTTGCTGTCGCCGTCCTGGCCTGCGAGGTGCAGGAACAGAGCGAACGAGTTGAGGCCCGCCTCGCTTTCCTCGCCGCCGGGCTTGTTCGCACAGATCTCGCTACCCGCCACCAGGCTGGCGATCTGCGATCGGACATCGCTGATCCCCCACTCCGGGGACGCGTCGGCGTAGAAGACGGTCGAGTCCTTCGGTGGCGAGGTGCCATCACTCAGCGACCAGTCGTACACGCGGTCGAAGGGCAGGTTCTCCCGCCCCACCAGGGTGACGATGGGTTCGGTGCCGTCGATGAGCGGCTCGAGATCCTTCTCGTGCGCACGGTGCATGCAGAACTCCAAGCCGATGGCCTGCCGGCACAACAGCGGCGGGGAGGCCTGCAGGATCTGCGGTGCGGGCGGGTGCACCAGGGCTGCGACGGCGAGGGCGGCCGGCAGGAAGAGCGGCAGCAGCGGCTTCGCCGTCAACCGCCGGTCGAATCCGCGGTTCGTCAGCACCGAGCTGGCGGTGACGAGCGCAGCGACCATGAGGACCGCGAAGAACGACGCCCGGAACAGGGAGAACGTGAAGGAGGTCTCCCGTCCCGGCGTGCCGATCGAGGAGATCACCGGCGTGATCGTGTTCCAGGCGCCGATCGCGTATCCCACGACCGAGGTGGCGAAGCCGACGGCGAACACGATGGGCGCGGCGTACGCGGATCGGATCAGCAGGCCGGCAAGCCAGCCGAGGACCAGCAGGACGTTCACGACCAGGACGCCACGTGCCACGGATCCCGGGGCCAGCGTGTCGGCCGTGGCGGTGCGGAACGTCTCGACGGTCACCGGGAGCACGCCGAGCAGGTAGCCGGCCGTGACGACGAGGGCGGCCGGGGCCAGACTCTGGGCCAGGTACTGCGCCGTGTCACGCGAGAAGCGCGGAAGGGCGTACAGCATCCGCGGCGGTGTCAGCCGGCCACTGAGCAGGGCACCGAACGCGGCGACGAGCGGACCGGTGAAGTCCAGCGCCTGCTGCTCGAAGAGGACGTTCGTGTGCGCCCACTCCTGATAGGACCACGACAGCTCCTTGGCCGTCCGGCCGAAGGTCACCGCGAAGACGATCACGCCCGCAGCGAGGAACACCCACCCGCCGACCGGCCAGAAGAAGCCCGGCTTGGTCCGCTTCGCCGACCGCTCACTCATAGCGGCTCCCCAGCTGAGCGACGATCCCCGCGTACGCCTGCTCGAAAGCCGACCCGCGGCCGCGGGCGTCGGCGTTGTCCTCGACCAGCTCCGCCAGCTGCTCGACCGTCCCGTCGAACGCGATCCGGCCGCCCGCGAGGACGCCCACCCGGTCGCACATGTAGGTCACGTCGTCGACGAGGTGGGTCGAGACGATGACGGTCCGCCGCGTACCGATGGTCGCCACAACATCCCGCAACCGCAGTCGCTGCGCCGGGTCGAGCCCGACGGTGGGCTCGTCCAAGATCAGCAGCTCGGGGTCGTGAGCGAGGACCGCCGCGAGGCCGAGCCGTTGCCGCTGCCCGCCCGAGAGCGACCGGACGCGGTCCGCGGCACGGTCGAGCAGGTCGACGTCGTCGAGCGCAGCTTCGGCCGCGGCCACGCACGAAGCCTTCGGGACCCCGTTGACCCAGGCCGCGTACGACACGGTGTCGACGACCCGCAGCTCGGGAGCGAGAGTGAAATGCTGCGGAAGGAAACCGATCCACCGGCCGTACGCCCGCTGTGTGCTCGCCACGGACCGCCCGCCTGCACGGGCCACGATCGATCCGCTGCGGGGCCGGACGATTCCGGCGAACAGGTGCAGAAGCGTGGTCTTGCCGGCGCCGTTCGGCCCCAGCAGGCCCGTCACGCCGACACCGACCGACCAGTCCAGACTGCTCAACACGGAGACGCGGCCATATCCGGCCGACACCCCGTCCACCTCAATCTTCATCTGCGACCGATCGATGCACGTGAGCCTGACATGGGCTCAGTGGATCACATCGGATCGGAGGTCAGCCGACCTCGCCCGCCCGCAGCGGCACGATCTTCGCCGGGGCGGCGTCGGCGAGCTGACGCAGCGCGCCGACGATCTTGTCGGCCGGGAGCGGCCGGCTGAAGTGGTAGCCCTGGGCCGCCGTACATCCGAGCGCCAGCAGGGCCGCACGCTGGTCGGCGGTCTCGACGCCTTCCGCGACCACCCGGGCGCCCAGCCGCGCGCCCAGCTCGACCGCGCCTCGGACGACCGCGGCCGCGGCTGCCGAGTCGGTCATCTCGGTCACGAACGAGCGGTCCACCTTGAGTTCGTCGACCCGGACGCGGGTGACGAACGCCAGCGAGGAGAAGCCGGTGCCGAAGTCGTCGACGGAGATCTGCACCTCCAGGTCGCGCAGCGCGGCCAGGACCTCGTCCACCACGCCCTGGTCGCTGACGGCCATGGACTCGGTGATCTCGAGGACCAGCTGGGCGGGCACCATGCGGTGCCGGCGCAGCGCGTCGGCGACCTGCGCCGGGAAGGTCGCATCGAGCAGGCTGCGGGCGGAGACGTTCACGGAGACGGGTACGTCGAATCCGGCGGCCGCCCAGCCGGAGGCGGCGGTCAGCGCGAGGTCGAGCACGTGGCGGGTGAACGGCGCGAGCAGCTCCCCGTGTTCGGCGGTGCCGACGAACAGGTCGGGGGTGAGCAGCCCGCGCCGCGGATGGTTCCAGCGGATCAGCGCCTCCACGCCGGTGGGGGCGCCGGTCTCGAGGTCGACCTCCGGCTGCAACATCAGCACGAGCTGGTCGTCCGAGGTGAGCGCATCCACCAGCTCGGCGGGCAGGGCCAGGTGGTCGGTGCTGGAGGCGTCGCTGGCGCTGTCGTACGCGGCGACGCCGACGTGCAGCTCCTTGGCCTGGTCCAGCGCGATGCTCGCCCGGCGGATCAGCTCGCCGAGGTCCGCGTACCCGGCCTTCTCGACGACGACGCCGACCGCGACCTCCACGACGAGCCGGACGCCACCGATGTCGACGGGACGGCCGATCTCGTCGACGATCTCACGGGCCCGGCGTACGGCCTGCGGCAGCGGGCTGGGCACCTCGTGCAGCGGGGTCGCGGAGTCGGCGAGCGTGGCGACCGACGGCAGCAGGACGGCGAACTCGTCGTCGCCGAGCCGGGCCACCAGCTCCTGGTCGCGGGTGAGGTCGGTGAGCCGCTCCGCGACCGTGCGCAGCACCTCGTCGCCGGCCCGGTGCCCCAGCGTGCCGTTGATCTCCCGGAAGTCGTTCAGGTCGAGCAGCAGCACGGCGACGGGCCGGTCCCGGTGCAGCGACTGCAGCAGCGCCTCGCCGTCGGTCAGCAGCGACCGGCGGTTCGCCAGGCCGGTGAGCTGGTCGTGCACCCCGTCGTGGGCGACCTTCGCGTCGAGCAGCATGAGCCGCTCGTGCGCGGCGGCGTCGTGCAGCGCCCCGGCCAGCGCGTCCGCGTACGCGGAGACGGCCAGCTCGTCGCGCGCGGCGGGCAGCGTCGGCTCGGCCAGCCAGACGGTCAGCTCGCCGACCCGGGTACGGCCGACGGTCATCTCCCGCGTGATCACGGGCCCGGGCGCCGCGCCGGGCATCGGGTCGTACGGCGCCTCGTCCACGTACCGCCGGCCGCCGTCACCGTCGGCGGCGGTCTCGATGACGGACAAGCGCCCTTCGTGGACGACGACGGGTTCTCCGTCGCGCTGATGCGGCGGCAACGACACCTCGATCTCGACGCGCCGCGCACCGAAGACGTCCAGGGCGCCCCGCAGCCCCGCATCGGCGACGGCCGCCTCGCTGGAGCCGCCGAGCGTACGCGTGGCCCGCGCGAACGCCTCCCACACCCGGCGCTCCTCCTCGGCCCGCAGGTGGTAGCGATATGTCCGCTGCAGCAGCCACAGCACCGGCGGCGCCATGAGCAGCCACCACGGCCCGTTGACCAGCGCGTACACGACGGAGATCCCGACGAGCACATTGCCGACGAACATCGGCAGCTTGGCGTGCAGCACGCGGGCCGCTATCTGCCGTGGCGGGGCGTCGCGGCGCAGCGACAGCGTGGCCACGGCCAGCCCGAGCGTGATCAGCAGGTAGGCGACGGATCCGACGATGAGCCCCGCGTACGTCCGCGTGCTGTCGACGGGTGCGCCGGGCCCGGCGATCGCGTACGCGGCGGCGGTCCCGCCGGCCGTCCCCAGACTGAGGGACGCGGCGAGATGAACGATGTCGGTCACGGCCCGCTGGTCGTTGAGCCAGGTGATGAGGAACCACGCGCCGGCGGCCCCGACCAGCGTGGCGGCCGGCAGCCATCCCGGCGGGGCCAGCACGAAGCTCAGGATGAGGGCGGTCTCGCCCCAGGACACGCTGACCGTGCCGCGCCCCAGCCGGAACCGCAGCCGGGCGAACTGCGCGAACGCGGCGAGCACCACGGCGGCGCCGATCCCGACCGCGGCCGGCTGCGCGAGGATGTCCGGTCGCTGCAGCGGCAGCACCGCCGCGACGGTGGAGAGCACCACGGCGGCAAGAACAACGACACCCATCAGCATCCGTACGCCGAGAGCGCGCCGGACAGACGCACCATCGGTGCTGGACGAGTCCGAGCGCACCGCCGGGGAGACGGCAGTCGGTGAAGTCATGCCACCTCCCCACCGATCGACCGGAGTGCTCCCGCGGGCTCTACCGATGTCCCCGTACGACACATCGAAAGCACCAAGTCCGAATTCCCGCCATCTGCACACCGGGCCGCCCGGACGCGGTTCGGAGCCGCTTCCCTACCGTCGATCCCGCGCTCGCGGAAGCCGCCGAGCCACCCGCCCGGAGGCGTCGGATCGCCCGCCCGCGCCATCGCCGAGACCCCGCGAAGGCCGTCGCGCGCCGCTCCGGCGAGCCCGCTGCTGCGATCTTGTCCGAGGTCACGCCGCAATGCGCTGACCAGCGGCACAGGAGGATGCACGTGCATCTGCAGTGGAGGAAGTGGGGGGCGGATGATGGTCATCGACGGCCCCCCTTTCCGCGCAGGGTGGGGGGACGTCAAGGCCCCCCGGCGGAAGGCTAAGCCAAAGCGGCGGACAGCAACAGGGGTTGACGGAGGAGCACTGTCGATGTTCGCACCGTGACCATCCACGCCTCGAACCGCTGCCGGCCGCTTGACACTGTGGACCGAACCCTGACGCGGTTAAGGCCGCGGCCCCGCCTCACGCCCCTCACCGGACTGCCCGCGGTCCGGCGTCTCCACGTCTCCGGCCTCCCCGGATACACCCTCCACATCAGAACCGCCACCACCGGCGGACGACGAACCGGCCCGCCCCGCGGACGCCGGCCGGGAACCCGCCGTGCCGGCCGCGAGGTCGGCCTCCAACCGGGCAACCTCGGCCTCCCGGGCGCTGCCGGCGGCATCCGGAAAACTGTCAGGAAGCCGACGCAACCGCTTGTTCATGTTGCGGATCAACAGCACGGTCGCCACGGACATCAGCACGATGATGAACAGCCCCATGGGCCCGGCAAGCCCGCCGGACCGGGTGTCCCCGAAGTTGTTGACCGCCACGACGAAATCCACTCGTCCACGGTACGCCCACCGGCACCACGCCCGACCCCGGGATCCCGCATCATCCGCAATCCGACCGCCCCCTGCGACCAGCATCACGTCTTCCGCGCGCCCCGCAGCACCGGCTCCGCGCGTCCCGCCCGAGCTGAACCCCAACCCGCAATGGCGTCACGCGTCGCGGCGCCCCGCAGCGCCACATCCCGGCCTGCACAGCCAGCAGCGCCACGCCTGCGCTACATAGTCAGCAGCGCCACGTCCGGCCTGCACAGCCCCGGCACTGCTCGCCCACGCGACGCAGCACCCTGCACCGCTCCGCCGGGGCGGCCCACCAAGCCCCACCGTCACCCCGCAGGCGACGCCCGCAGAAGGTGCACCACCCCCACCGTCACCCCGCGGGCGACGCCCGCAGAAGGTGCACCACCCCTGCCGTCACCCCGCGGGCGACGCCGGCGGAAGGTGCACCGCCGCGGCCGATGAGCTCAGCGAGCGTCCACCGTCTCCCGGACCCCGGCGAACAGGTCCGACTCCGGCACCGGGCTGTCGACCAGCGACCGGGCCAGCTCGAAGTCCTCCGTCGGCCACACCTTCTGCTGCAGCTCCATCGGCACGTGGAACCAGAAACCGTCCGGGTCCACCTGGGTGGCGTGCGCGCGCAGGGCGTTGTCGCGGACCTCGAAGTACTCGCCGCACTCGACCCGGGTGGTGATGCGGTCGCCGCGGTCCTCGCGGTCCTCCCACTTGTCGAGCCACTCCTTGTACGGCGACTCGAGCCCCGCCGCGAGCATGCCCTCGTGCAGGGCGAGCATGCGGGCGCGCGTCCAGCCCGAGTTGTAGTACAGCTTGAGCGGCTGCCACGGCTCGCCCAGCTCCGGGTGCTGCTCGGGGTCGCCGGCCGCGTCGAAGGCCACCACCGAGACCTTGTGGCACATGATGTGGTCGGGATGCGGGTAGCCGCCGTTCTCGTCGTACGTCGTGATGACGTGCGGCTTGAACTCGCGGATGAGCTTGATCAGCGGGATCGCGCCCTCCGCGGGATCGACGAGCCCGAAGCAACCCTCCGGCAGCGGCGGCAGCGGGTCGCCCTCGGGCAGTCCGGAGTCGACGAAGCCCAGCCAGGCCTGCTTGACACCGAGGATCTCGCGCGCCTTGTCCATCTCCTTGCGGCGGATGTTGGCGATGTCGGCGAGCACCTCGGGGCGGTCCATCTTCGGATTGAGCACGCTGCCGCGCTCGCCGCCCGTACAGGTGGCGACCAGGACGTCGACGCCTTCCGCGACATACCGGGCCATGGTGGCCGCACCCTTGCTGGATTCGTCGTCGGGGTGCGCGTGCACCGCCATGAGACGCAACTGCTCAGCCACTGATTTCTCCCTCGACCGGACCTCGATGGGCGGGCCCGGCTCCGGCTGCGAAGATGGACAGGGCCATTCTGGCCGATGGCACCGACACTTTTCCCCGGAGAGGTCCCCTGGTGAGCGAGACGCGCGCCACAACCCCGGTATTCCCGCCGGGCCGTTACGGCCGTCGCCGCGACGGGCGCCGCCGGCCGGCCGCCGTGATCGTCTTCGGCGTGATCGTCGCGGCGCTCGCGGTGCTGCTGTCCGTACGTCTCTACCAACAGTACGGCGACCCCACCTACGACGCGCAGATCGTGCGATGGACCGGGGCGACGGAAACCCAGATCACCATCGATTTCACCGTACGGGTACCGCGAGGCGGAGCCGCCACGTGCACCCTCCGCGCGCGCGACTACAACGGAGCCGAGGTGGGCACGCGCACGGTGACCGTGCGAGCCGCCGGCGACAAGTCGACGATCGAGGCGTCGGAGGTGGTCCCGACGACGGCCAAGGCCTTCGTCGGCGAGGTGCTCCGCTGCCGAGCGGCGGGCTGAGCAGGGAGTCGCCGAAACCTGTCGTACCCCCGCGGTACAACAGAACGTGCAGCCGGCAGGGCCGCGGATCGGGCGAACCGGCCGCGGTGCCCACCGCTGGTAAGCTTGGTGATTCGCTCCGTACGCCTGTCCCGCCCCAAGGAGAAGAGTCTGTGACCAGTTCAGAAGCGTCGAAGACCTGGCTCTCCCAGGACGCTTACGACCGGCTGCAGGCCGAGCTCGACGAGTTGATCGCAGCCCGGCCGGTCATCGCCGCCGAGATCAACGCCCGCCGCGAGGAGGGCGACCTGCGGGAGAACGGTGGCTACCACGCCGCCCGCGAGGAGCAGGGCAAGCAGGAGGGCAGGATCCTGTACTTGAAGGAGTTCCTCCGCAACGCCGAGGTCGGTGAGGCCCCGACGGCCGACAAGGTCGCCCCGGGCATGGTCGTCACGATCTACTTCGACGACGACAAGACCGACACCGAGAAGTTCCTGCTCGGCTCGCGCGAGATCGCATCGACGACCGACCTGACGGTCTACAGCCCGGAGTCGGCCCTCGGCAAGGCCATCCTCGGCGCCGGCCAGGGCCAGACGGTGACCTACACGGCCCCTAGCGGCGCCGACATCAAGGTCACCGTCGTCGAGTTCAAGCCGTTCGGCGTCTGACCGCACGCCCCCGCAAGAGATCGCACGCAGCGGCTGACCGCGCACCTCCACCCAGGCCACCCCTGACGGAGGTGCGCGGCACGCACCGCCCACCGGAACCCGAGCCTCGGCCCCGGCCCGAGCGGCGGCCTCGGCTGCGGCGCCGGCCCGGTTGCGGCGCCGGCCCGGCCCGAGCGGCCGCCCGGCTCTGGCCCCCGACCCCGGCCCGAGCGGCGGCCTCAGCTGCGGCGCTTGCCCCAGCCCCCAGCGGCCGCCCCGGCCCGGCCCCGGCCCGAGTGGCGGGCGCCGGCCCCAGCACCGGCCCGGCTGCGGCGACCCCGGCGTTTCGTGCAAGGCGCGCTACGGCGTTCCGGACAGCAGCGTGACCGCGTAGCCCGAGTCGCGGAGGGCGCCGATCAGCGTCGCCGAGTGGTCCGGGCCGCGGGTCTCCACCGAGAGCTGCACCTCCACCTCGCCGAAGTGCAGCCGGGGGTTGTGGCGGGAGTGCATCACGTCGACGATGTTGGCGCGGTGCTCGGCGATCTGCGTCAGCAGGCGCGCGAGTTCACCCGGCTGGTCTCCCGTCTGCACCGCGAGCCGCAGGAAGCGGCCCGCCGAGGCGAGGCCGTGTTCGATCACGCGCATGAGCAGCATCGGGTCGATGTTGCCGCCCGACAGGATCGCGACGACCGGGGCGGTCAGGTCGGCCTTGCCGGTGAGCAGCGCCGCGACCGCCGCTCCCCCGGCCGGTTCCACCACCATCTTGTGCCGTTCCAGCAGCACCAGCAGGGCCGCGGACAGGTCTTCGTCGGTGACCGTGACGATCTCGTCGACGAGCTCGCTGACGTGGGCGAACGTGATGTCGCCCGGGCACATCACCGCGATGCCGTCCGCGATGGTCGCCGACTCCTTCAACGCGACGGGGGTGCCCGCGGCCAGCGACGGCGGGTAGGCCGCCGCGCCGGACGCCTGGACGCCGATGATCCGGATGTCCGGTTTGAGGGCCTTCGCTGCGACCGCGACGCCTGAGATCAGGCCGCCTCCGCCGACAGCCGTCACGATCGTGCCGACGTCGGGGCACTGGTCGAGGATCTCCAGGCCGACCGTGCCCTGCCCGGCGATCACGTCCCGGTGGTCGAAGGGGTGGATGAGCACCGCACCGGTCCGCTCGGCGAACGCGCGGGCGGCGACGAGCGCGTCGTCGACGGTGAGCCCCGCATACTCGATGGCGGCGCCGTAGCCCTTCGTGGCCGTGACCTTGGGCAGCGGGGCGTTCTCCGGCATGAAGACCGTGGCCTTCGCTCCGAGCAGGCCGGCGGCGAGCGCCACGCCCTGGGCGTGGTTGCCCGCGCTCGCGGCGACCACGCCGCGGGCGCGTTCGGCGTCCGAGAGGCGCGAGATGCGGGTGTACGCGCCGCGCACCTTGTACGACCCGGCCCGCTGCTGGTTCTCACACTTGAGCCACACCGGCATGTCGAGGGTGCGGGTCAGCGGCATGGAGGGCTCGAGCGGGGTGGTTTTGACGACCCCGGTGAGCAGCGCCCGCGCGGCTTCGATGTCGGCGAGCGTAAGCAGGTCACTCATGCCTGAGATCGTGCCACCCGGCGATTGCCCGAAATCCTGCCACCCGCCCACTGCCTGAGACCGCGCCACCCGGCCACTGCCTGAGACCGCGCCACCCGGCCACTGCCTGAGACTGCGCCACCCGGCCACTGCCTGAGACCGCGCCACCCGGCCACTGCCTGAGACCGCGCCGCCCGGTGTCAGACGAAGGAGTGGCGCGTCCAGGGGTTCGCCACCTCGAGCTGACCCGCGATGGACAGCAGCAGCAGCTCCGAGTCCGGTGGGCCGACGAACTGCACGCCCACCGGCAGGCCGTCGGGCCGCATGCCCACCGGCACCACGATCGCGGGCAGGCCGGCGATGTTCCAGGGCGCCGCGTACGGGGCGTACCGCGTGTTGACGAGCATGTTGCGCCGCCAGCTGCCCGTGGAGTGCCCGTCGGCCGGCGGCGGGGTGGCGGCCAGCGCCGGGGTCAGCAGCACGTCGATGTTCCGGTCGCGGAAGAACGCGATGCTCTGCTCCCGCCAGGCGTCACGCTGTTCCTGGCGTACCCATCCGCGGTTCCAGGCGATCTTGCCGAGCTTGATGTGGCGGCGGGTGCGGGGCTGCAGCTTCTTCAGGTCGAGCCCGGCCGCGTCCGCCTCCCGGTACGCCGACGCGAACCACGTGAGCAGGCCCATGAGGCCGAGCTTGGCGGAGTACGACGGCTCGGCGGTCAGCGTGTCGTGTCCCGCCGCGGTCAGGATCCGTGAGGCGGTGGCCACGGCATCGCGGTTCGGCCCGTCCGCCCGTACCCCCTGCACCGGGGAGCGCAACGCCACGCCGACCCGCAGCTTCTCCGGCGGGGTGAGTTTCGCCGGGGCGCGGCCCGCCAGGACGCTGAAGCCCAGCGCGGCGTCGGCGACCGTCGTGGCGAGGATGCCGTGCTCGACGAGGCCCATCCAGCCGTCCAGGCCCAGGTCGCACGGGATGACGCCGCGGCCGGGCTTGAGGCCGACCAGGCCGCAGCACGCCGCCGGGATGCGGACCGAGCCGAGGCCGTCGTTGCCGTGCGCGATCGGCACCAGCCCGGCGGCGACGGCGGCGGCCGCGCCGCCCGACGAGCCGCCGGGGGTGCGGTCGAGCGACCACGGGTTGCGGGCGGGGCCGCCGGCGCCGTCGGTCGTCGCCCACAGCCCCATCTCCGGCATCTTGGTGACGCCGACGACGACCGCGCCGGCGCCGCGCAGCCGGCGGACCACTTCGTGGTCCTCCTCGGCGACGTCCGTGCGCGCCGCCTCGGAGCCGTGCCACGTCGGCAGACCGGCGACCGGGGTGTTCTCCTTCACGGCGACCGGTACGCCGGCGAGCGGCAGGTTGGCCAGGTCCTCCTGCTCGTCGACCTTCTCCGCCTCGACGATCGCCTCACCGCCGCGCACGACCCGGAACGCGCCGAGCGCCGGTTCGGAGATGGCGATCTGCTCGAGGTGGTCGGCGACCACCTGGGTGGCGGTCGTGTCGCCGCGGCGCACCGCACGGGAGATCTGTTTCGCCGTGGCACCCACCCACGTGGTCGCCAGGTTGTCCATGGCCGGTCCCGCCTGTCTGTGAACCCTCAGCCGAGCGCCTGCTCGAGATCGGCGAGCAGATCGTCAACGGTTTCGATGCCGACAGACAGTCGCACGAGATCGGCGGGTACTTCAAGCGGCGAGCCCGCGGCGCTCAGGTGTGTCATCTGGCCGGGGTGCTCGATGAGGGACTCGACGCCGCCCAGCGACTCGGCCAGCACGAACAGTTTCGTCCGGTTGCAGATCTCGATGGCCTGGTCACGGCCGCCCTTCGCGCGGAACGAGACCATGCCGCCGAAGCGCGACATCTGCTTCGCAGCTGTCTCGTGGCCGGGGTGCGACTCCAGGCCCGGGTAGAGGACCTGGCCGACCTTCGCGTGGGTCTGCAGGTACGCGACGACCCGCTCGGCGTTGTCGCAGTGCCGGTCCATGCGTACGCCGAGGGTCTTGATCCCGCGCAACGTGAGCCACGCGTCGAAGGGGCCGTTCACCGCCCCCATGGCGTTCTGGTGGAACGCGAGCTCCTGACCCAGCCCCTCGTCGGCCGTGATCAGGGCGCCGCCGACCACATCGGAGTGCCCGCCCAGGTACTTGGTCGTGGAGTGGACCACCACGTCGGCGCCGAGCGCGATCGGCTGCTGCAGGTACGGCGACGCGAACGTGTTGTCGACGGCGAGCATGGCGTCGTACTCGTGCGCCAGCGCGGCCAGCGCGGCGATGTCGGCGATGTTGAGCAGCGGGTTGGTCGGCGTCTCGGCCCAGATCAGCCGGGTGTGCCCGGGACGGAACGCCGCCCGCACCGCGTCCAGGTCGTTGAGTGGCACGGCCGTCCAGTCCACGCCCCACTTCTCGGCGACCTTGCTGAAGAGCCGGAAGGTGCCGCCGTACGCGTCGTCCGGGATCACCACGTGGTCGCCGGGGCGGCACACGGTGCGCAGCAGTGTGTCCTCGGCGGCGAGCCCGCTGGCGAACGCGAGGCCCCGCCGGCCGCCCTCGATCGCGGCGAGGCACTCCTGCAGGGCGTCGCGGGTCGGGTTGCCCGAGCGGCTGTACTCGTAGCCCAGCCGGGGCGCGCCGACGGCGTCCTGGGCGTAGGTGCTGGTCTGGTAGATCGGCGGCACCACGGCGCCCGTACGCGGGTCGGGGTCCTGCCCGGCGTGGATGGCCAGAGTGTCGAAGCCGTACTCGTTACCCGTCATGAGGGGCAAGGCTAGTCTGCGCTGATGGCCGACTGCCTCTTCTGCGCGATCGTGGCGGGCGAGGTGCCCGCGTTCAAGGTGGTCGACTCCCCCGACGGCGTCGGCTTCCTCGACGTCCGGCCGGTGTTCAAGGGCCACGTCCTGGTCGTGCCGCGCTCGCACGTGCCGCAACTCGTGGACCTCTCCCCGGAGCTGCTGCCGGGCTTTTTCGCGCTGGTCCAGCGGGTCGCGGCGGCCGTACCCCTCGCCACCAGGGCAAAAGGGACGTTCGTCGCGATGAACAACATCGTGTCGCAGTCAGTGCCGCACCTGCACGCGCACGTGGTACCCCGGACGAAGGGGGACGGGCTGCGCGGGTTCTTCTGGCCCCGGCACAAGTACGACTCCGACGAGGAAGCCGCCTCGTACGCTCGATCCATCGCCGACGCGCTCGGGTAAGGATCACGCCGGGGCTGGTGTTGCACCGGGCGGACGAAGGGAGACACCGTGTTCCTGCGGTACAAGAAGCTCGAGCTGCCCACCCTCGACCAGGCCCCGCCGGGCCGCCTGATCGCGATGCCGGTGGCCGACACCCACACGGTGCTCGGAACCCCGCTGAAGGGCCCCTGGCCGGCCGGCTACGAGACGGCCGTGTTCGGCATGGGCTGCTTCTGGGGCGCCGAGCGCATCTTCTGGCGCCTGCCCGGGGTCCACTCGACCTCGGTCGGCTACGCGGGCGGCTTCACGAAGAACCCCACGTACGAGGAGACCTGCTCGGGCGCCACCGGGCACGCCGAGGTCGTCCAGGTCGTCTACGACCCGTCGAAGATCGCGTACGAGGACCTGCTCAAGGCCTTCTGGGAGAACCACGACCCGACGCAGGGCATGCGCCAGGGCAACGACGTGGGAACGCAGTACCGCTCGGCGATCTACACGACGACGCCGGAGCAGGCCCGGATCGCCCAGGCGTCGCTGGAGGCCTTCCAGCCGGTGGTGACGGCCGCGGGCCACGGCCGGATCACGACGGAGATCGCGCCGCTGGGTGAGTATTACTACGCCGAGGACTACCACCAGCAGTACCTGTCGGACTCGAAGAACCCCGGCGGCTACTGCAACCACGGCCCGAACGGCATGACCTGCCCGGTCGGCGTCGCCAAGACCGCGTAACGCAGGTGCGGTGCCCTCACCGAGGTGAGGGCACCGCACCGTCGGGCCAGGCGGCGACGCAGACCCGGTTGCCGGCGCGATCCGCGAGGATCCAGGCCGCCGGCGCTTCGGAGTCGTCCACGATGCGGCCGCCGGCCGCCAGCGCCGCCGCCACGCGCGCTCCGGCCTGGTCGCGGGCGACGGATACGTCGATGTGCATCGCGTGCCGCAGCATCTTGTCCGGGTCGAGCTCCTGCATCCACACGGTCGACCCGTGGCCCAGCGGGTCAACCGCGTTGTCGTCGGCCAGGGGCGCGTATCCGAGGACGGCCCGCCAGAAGCCGGCATCGACCGCCTCGGGCCGGGCTGCCACCGCCAGCTGGATCTCGTGCACCGCTGCCCGGTCAGCCGCGGCACCGTGTCGCCGGGCGAGCGCCGAGATCGCCCGTGCGAGCTCGACGTGCTGCTCCTCGAGCCGGAACGCCGCGGGTCAGCCGTACGGTGAGACGGTCGTCGGCGGCCGTCAGGAGTGCCCCTGCGAGGCCGGGGACCTGTGCGATCACGGCGGCCAGCCGGGTTGCTTCGCCGAGCGACGGGACGCGGAAGACGGCCGTCGCGCCGCCGTGCAGCACCACCCAATCCTGGAGGCCCTCCGCCGCGAGGAACTGCCGCCAGCCCTGCTCGCTCATTCGCTCACCGTACGCGGGCATCACCCGTGAGCAGCACATACGGCCGTACCCCGAAGGGGTGTAAAAGATCGACAAGCGCCGAACCCGCCGCACACACTGAATGGACAGACAGATCGGGAGGTAGCCCCTCGGGAGGTGTCACCATGCCCCGGTTCAGCAACGAGGAGGAGCGCGCTGCCTGGCTGCTCGCCGAATCGCTCATCGAGAGGGCGCGGGCCATGATGCGGCAGGCCGAGAACGCCCTGGATTCGTGGCGGCTCGGCAAGGAGCTGAATCGGCGGCGGTGTGCCCGGCGGGGGATCAGCGAGTCGGATGCCGAGATCCGGTGGGCCGAGACGGCCGCCGCGAAGAACGCCATGGCCGACAACACGTTTCATGTGTCGCTGGCGACGATGTACTACGGCGCCGCGGCGGCGCACTACTCACGGGCCCACTACCTGCGCAGCCAGGTCGAGGCGGGCGTCTGAGAGCGGGCGCCGCCCCGTCCGGGGCGGCGGACGGAGCGGCGCTTCGCAGCGGCCCGCGGGGCCGGCGCTCGCACGGGGGACGAGCACCGGGTCCCGCGGAACCTAGCGCCAATAGTGCGGGACCCGGCTGGGATTGCGCTGAACCGCAGCCCTGCATCACCTGGGAGTTCGCCGACACAGCGCCGAGCCGGCCGAGCGATCAGCCGGGAGTCATTCGGTCCCCGGCGGCTGCGGCGGGTCGGCCGGGGCGGCAGCGGTCGGCGGCAGCGCGGTGGGGTCGTCGCCCGTGGCGCCGGGAGCGGTCAGGGCGAGCCCGAGGACCGCGCCCGCGCCGATCAGGCCGAGGCCGGCGAGGGACACCCTGCGACGTTCCGGTTCGTTCACGCGCGTCAGCGTCTCTCGCGTTCCTGTGAGGTCGCTGAACCGGACCCTGCACAGTCGCTCTACCGGGCCGGATCGGGAAGACTGGATGTATGCAGACGGCCACCGAGAACGAGCGCAAGTACGACGTCCCGGACGGCTTCGCCCTGCCGGATCTGACCGGCGCCGGGGGTGCGGGCGGGCTCGGTGAGGCCGAGACGCACGAGCTGGACGCGACGTACTTCGACACCGAGGATCTGCGGCTGGCGCGGAACAAGCGGACGTTGCGGCGGCGCACCGGCGGGACCGATGCGGGCTGGCATCTGAAGACCCCCGGGGACGGTTCGGCGCGTACCGAGCATCGGCTGCCGTTCACCGAGGGCGACGAGGTGCCGGCCGAGCTGGTCGCCGAGGTCCGCACGATCGTGCGGACGCGTCCGCTGCGGCCGGTGGCCCGGTTGCGCACCCGCCGGGTGGAGACGCCGCTGTGCGACTCCGACGGTGGCACGCTGGCGCTGGTGGCGCAGGACGAGGTCACGGCGGAGACCGACGACGGTGAGCAGCGCTGGCAGGAGCTCGAGGTGGAGCTGGTGGACGGCCACCCCGAGGTGCTGGAGGCCGTGGAGGGCCTGCTGCGCGCGGCCGGCGCCACGCCCGCCGCGGGCCCGTCGAAGCTGGCCCGGGCGCTCGGCGACCGGCTGGCCGCCCCGAAGGCCGGCAAGAAGATCAACCCCGTTGTCGCGTACGCCCGTGCGCAGCGCGAGGCCATCGAGGCGCAGGACCCGGCGGTACGGGCCGGCGACGCCGAGGGCGTGCACAAGATGCGCGTGGCGACCCGCCGCTTGCGCAGCACGCTGAAGACGTTCAAGGGGTCGTTCGATCCGGAGCGCGCCGAGTTCGTCAAGGGCGAGCTGAAGTGGCTGGCGCAGTGCCTGGGCGCGGTCCGCGACGGTCAGGTCCTCTCGCAAAAGCTGGTCGCCGCCGCCGAGGGCTTCCCGGAGGTGGCCACCCGGGTCCGCGAGAAGCTCGAGGCCGACGTCGCGCAGGGCCGCCGCGCGTTGACCGAGGCCCTGGACAGCGATCGGTACCTGGCCCTGCTCGACGCGATCGACGACATGGTGGACGAGCCGGGCCCGGGTGACCGGGATGCGCGGCGCCGCGCCGCCAAGGTGCTGGCCAGGGCGGACCGGCTGCTGGACGAGGCCACCGCCGACGGCGTCGACGCGGAGCTGCACGAGGCTCGCAAGAAGTTCAAGCAGGCCCGGTACGCCGTCGAGGTCTTCAGCCCCGGCGCGGGCAAGCCGGGCAAGAAGCTGGTCGGCGCGCTGACCTCCCTGCAGGATGTGCTCGGCGCGCATCAGGACTCCGTGGTGGCCCGCGACGTGCTCCGTGAGGTGGCGCGAACGGCTCCGGACGCTTTCCCGTACGGAATCCTGTTCGCCCGGCAGGAGCAGGTGGGTGAGCGGACCCTCGCGGATCTCCCGGCAGCGACCCGGGCGGCCCGGAAGAAGAAGCTGCGCGCCTGGCTGGGCTGAGTTGGGACGCTGGTCCTCGTGGGTATGGAACGGGCCCATGGAGGCCGAGCAGCACGAGGACCAGCAGGACGAGGACCAGCAGCAGGAATCCCCGACCGACGACATCACCACCCCGCCGTACGCGGGGCCGGTCAAGGAGCTCGGCGGCTACCGGGTCGCGGACGACGATGACGACGATCCGGTGCTGCTCAACGCCGACGGCAGCCCGGTCGACACGTGGCGGGAGGACTACCCGTACGACTACCGCATGCCCCGCGCCGAGTACGACCACCACAAGCGGCTGCTGCAGATCGAGCTGCTGAAGCTGCAGAACTGGTGCAAGGACACCGGCGAACGGCTGGTGATCCTGTTCGAGGGCCGCGACGCCGCCGGCAAGGGCGGCACGATCAAGCGGTTCATGGAGCATCTGAACCCGCGCGGCGCCGGGGTGGTCGCGCTGGAGAAGCCGAACGAGCGCGAGAGCACCCAGTGGTACTTCCAGCGCTACATCAAGCATCTGCCCGCGGCCGGCGAGATCGTGCTGTTCGACCGGTCCTGGTACAACCGCGCCGGCGTGGAGCGGGTCATGGGTTTCTGCACCCGCGCCGAGTACCTGGAGTTCATGCGGCAGGCGCCGGACCTGGAACGGATGCTCGTGCGCTCCGGCATCAACCTGGTCAAGTTCTGGTTCTCGGTGTCCCGGGGCGAGCAGCGCACCCGCTTCGCCATCCGCCAGGTCGACCCGGTACGCCAGTGGAAGCTCTCGAAGATGGATCTCGAGTCGCTGGACAAGTGGGACGACTACACCGAGGCCAAGGAGGCGATGTTCTTCTACACCGACACCGCCGACGCCCCGTGGACCGTGGTGAAGAGCAACGACAAGAAGCGGGCCCGGCTGGAGGCCATGCGGTACGTGCTCAACCGGTTCGCGTACGAGGGCAAGGATCCGGAGGTGGTCGGCACCCCGGACCCGCAGATCGTCGGACCGGCCTCGCTCGCGGTGGAAGGTACCGAAATGTCCCCCCGGGTATTCCCGCGCCTCTAGTGAGAAATAAGGCGTTGTCGACCTCCCTTCGCAGTGGCTAACGTGGCCGTACACGTGAAGGGAGGTGGTCCGAAGTTGTATAGCAACGGGACTCGTGAGGTGGCTGTCCGCTAGCCGCTGTCCTCGACAGCTTCGAGAAGTTTTGTAGTACGTCGAGACCGTGTGGCAGCGGTCAGGCGAGTACCAGGCAGCCACCCGACCCCCGGGGATCCGGCCTTGTCCGACCGGACCATCGTTCGCGCGCAGGCGTGGCGGTGGAAGTCCCCGGGGGTCGCTTAATCTCTCCGGCGGGGGGCGACGTGCGCGAGCTGACGATCCTGGGCAGCGCCAGCCAGGTGCCCACCCGCCATCGCAACCACAACGGCTACCACCTGCGCTGGGACGACGAGGTGATCCTCTTCGACCCGGGCGAGGGCACGCAGCGCCAGATGCTCCTGGCCGGGCTCGCCGTCACACCGCTGCGGCGCATCTGCATCACCCACTTCCACGGCGACCACGCGCTGGGACTGCCCGGCATCATCCAGCGCATCTCGCTCGACAAGGTGACGCACCCGGTCCACGTGCACTACCCCGCCGGCGGCCACGCCTACTTCGACCGCCTCCGCAACGCCACGAGCTTCTACGACGTCGCCGACCTCGTGCCCACGCCGGTCGGTCCCGGCTTCGCGGCGGAGACCCCGGCGGGCACGCTCACCGCGCTGCCGCTGCGGCATTCCATCGAGACGTACGGCTACCGCCTGGCCGAACCGGACGGCCGCCGCATGCTGCCCGCGCTGCTCGACGCGTACGGGATCAGCGGGCCGGCCATCGGCGAGCTGCAACGCACCGGCCGGGCCGGAACCGTCACGCTGGAGGACGTCAGCGCGCCGCGCCCGGGCCAGAAGTTCGCGTTCGTGATGGACACGGGCCTGTGCGACAGCGTCTTCGCCCTCGCCGAGGGCGCCGACCTGCTGGTGATCGAGTCGACGTTCCTGGCCGAGGACGCGGTGATGGCCGCCCAGGTCGGCCATCTGACGGCCGGCCAGGCTGCCTCGGTGGCCCGGCAATCGGGGGTACGCACGCTGCTGCTCACCCACTTCTCCCAGCGGTACGCCGACAGCACCCGATTCCTCGACGAGGCCCGCGCGGAGTTCGACGGCGACATCGTGATCGCCGAGGACCTGATGCGGGTCCCGGTGCCTCCGCGGATAGGTTCGTCGCATGACCCTGCTCCTGCGGCCGGCCGGTGAGCACGACCTGGCCGGCGTCGGCGACCTGCACTACCGCTCACGCGCTTCGGCGTACGCGGGGATCGTCTCCCCCGCCGCGCTGACCTTCGGTTCGCCGGCCGCGATGGGCGAGTGGTGGACGGAACGCTGGACCTGGGAGCGGGAGACGCACCGGCTGACCGTGGCCCTCGAGGACGATCGGCTCGCCGGGTTCACGTACCTGGGCCCGAGCGAGGACGACGGGATCGCCGAGCTGTCCGCGATCCACGCCGATCCGGCGTACGTGGGGCGGGGCGTCGGCCGGGCGATGATGATCGACGCGCTGGCCGCCCTCACCCGGTACGGCGACCGCGCGGTGCTGTGGGTTCTCGAGGAGAACGCGCGCGCCCGCCGCTTCTACGAGCGCGGGGGCTGGGTCGCGGACGGCGAGAGCCGCGTCGAGCCGATCGGCGACGAGCCGGTGCACCAGGTGCGCTACGCGATTTCTCTGAGCGGCGCCGGAAGGTAGGGCTCAGTGCAGGACAAGCAGGTCCAGGACGTCGACCACTGGGCCCGTTGCGGTCTGCGCGGCGACGCGGAGCCGTTCGGCGCCTCCGGCATAGGCGTCATCGCTGATCAGCTGCAACAGGGTGTGCGCCTCGCGGCGTAACCCGGCGGCGGCCTCCGGCAGGGACGGTGCGGAGACCTGGGCGACCGGCTCGAGCCCGGCGGTGACGAACCCGGCACCGGCGAACGCCGCCTCGACGGTGGCCACGGTCGGATAGTGGTCGTTCAGCGCGGTCCCCGCCTCCGGCCAGAAACGGCACAGGGTGATGCCGTCGAGCAGACGCATGCCCGGCCGCGGGTCCACGTACCGGGTGATCGCTTCCCGCCACGCGCCGAGCGCGTCGTCGCCCAGATGCCGGGTCGCCCCGAACGCGGCAGCGTCGGCATCGTCGTACGCGATGAGCGCCATGCCCCGAGCCAAACCGACGGCGACGCCACTACGCAAGAGTGAAGTGGATCGCTCCTTCCGGAGGGAGGGCGGGAGCGCGTGACCGAGTGAATGCGGGGGAACCTGTGGTCACGCACTCCCGCCTACCGCGCCCGCCCGCACCGGGGTGCGCCTGGCCGGAGGCGCCGACCGGCGGAGGCGTGCCGGTCGATCGGTGTGGGCGGGTCCAGTTGCGGGACACCGGCGAGCTGGCGGGGCAACGGCGGTGTCACCGCGGGATGGCGTCTACGGGGCCGGAACTTGCCGGGGGACGGTCAAGCGCCCGGTCGACGCCGGTCAAGGCCAGTCAGTCGAAATAGCCTCGGTTCAGGTCGTCGGTCTTGCGGACTTCGCGGCGTACCCGGTTGTCGTCGAAGACGCCGGGGATGTCGCGCAGGCTGTTGAGGTCGTGCCGCAGCGTCCACGCCTCGCGCCAGGGGCGCCGGGACGCCGTCTCGGCGCGCTCGGCGAGGCGCCGCGGAGCGCACGGCCACCGCCATCCGCACCAGACACAGTTGCCGTCGTGACCGGCTCCGGCGTGCCTCCCCAGCATCTGCTGGGCGTCCTGCCAGAGCAGCCGGTCCACGATGCCGGCCGGCATGTCCTGGTCGACGATGGCCATCTTCTTTCGAACCTCCCCGGACGAGTGCAGCTCTGTCGCACCCCATACAACCCCCGCACATCACCCGTCGATCGGACTGACTGTGCGACCTTCGCGACTATCCGTGACGGCCGATGTTCGCCGTGGGCGGACGGCGGACGGACATCGATGCGGCGGCGGGGGCGTTGACGATGCCATGGACACCGAACACACGAGCGCCGAGACCGCGGCGCTCGACGCGTACAGCCGGGTCGTGACCGGCGTCGCCGCCGGTCTCCTGCCGTCCGTGGCCGCGCTCAGCGTGCGCACCCCGCGGGGTGCCGGGGCCGGCTCGGCGGTGACGTTCACCGACGACGGATTCCTGCTCACCAACGCCCACGTGGTCGCCGGCGCGAACGCCGGCACCGCCTCCTTCGCCGACGGCACCGAGACCCGGTTCGACGTGGTGGGCGCCGACGTGCTGTCCGACCTCGCGGTGGTCCGGGTGCACAACCCCGGCGCCCCGGCGGCACCGCTCGGCGACGCCGAGAACCTGCGCATCGGCCAGCTCGTCGTGGCCGTCGGCAATCCGATGGGTCTCGCCGGCTCGGTGACGGCCGGCGTCGTCTCCGGCCTCGGCCGGTCCCTGCCGGCCCGCGACGGCAGGCGCGTCCGCATCATCGACAACGTCATCCAGACCGACGCGGCGCTCAACCCCGGCAACTCCGGCGGCGCCCTGGCCGACTCCGGCGGCACCGTCGTCGGCGTCAACACGGCGGTCGCGGGTTACGGCCTCGGCCTGGCCGTACCGATCAACAAGACCACCCGGCAGATCATCGGCGAGCTCGTCGGCACCGGGCGGGTCCGCCGCGCCTGGCTCGGCGTCGCGGGCGTGCCGGTCCCGCTGCCGCCACCGCTCGCGGAGCGGCTCGGCCAGAGGCTCGGGCTGCGGGTCGTCGAGGTCGTCCCGGGCAGCCCGGCCGGCACCGCCGGCATCTACCTGGGCGACATCCTCATCACCGCCGGCGGCGAGCCGGTCCAGACCGTGCAGGCGCTGCAGCGCCTGATGCTGGGCCCGGCCATCGGCAAGAACCTGCCCATCACCGTCCTGCGCAAGAACGCGCTGGTCGACGTCGTGTCGGTCCCCGAAGAACTGCGCTGAGCTCTTTCCGGGCGCAACCATTCACGCAGGTCGCCGGGGTCGGGAATCCGCTCATGAGCGCAAGCGAATGGATTCCCGTCCCCGGCCCTCGGCGTGAGCAGCGGTCCGCACCCACCACCCCGCTACGACATCCGGCTCTTGATCTGGATCTTTCAGCTCAGGTGCGCCAACAGGTCCTGGCGGGTCAGCACGCCCGCGGGCTTGCCGTCGATGAGCACCATCGCCGCGTCCGCGCGCTCGAGCAGGGCCACCGCCTCGCTCACCGGCTGGCCGCCGCCGATCATCGGCAGCGGCTCGCCCATGTGCCGCTCGATCGTGTCGTGCAGGTGGGCCTGACCGGTGAAGAGCGCGTCCAGCAGCGCCTTCTCCGCTATCGAGCCGGCCACTTCGCCGGTCACGACCGGGGGCTCGGCCTTGAGGACGGGGAGCTGGCTGACGCCGTACTCGCGCATGTAGTCGATCGCGTCGCGGACCGTCTCGGTGGGGTGGACGTGCACGAGCGGGGGCATGGCGCCGCCCTTCGCGGCCAGGGCCGTGGCGACCGTGGGAGAGCCGTCGCCGGTGGAGAGGAAGCCGTACCGGGCCATCCAGTCGTCGTTGAAGATCTTGGAGAGGTAACCGCGGCCGCCGTCGGGCAGCAGGACCACCACGACGTCGTCGGGGCCGGCCTTGCGGGCCACCTCCAGCGCGGCCACCACCGCCATGCCGCAGCTGCCGCCGACGAGCAGGCCCTCCTCGCGGGCCAGGCGGCGGGTCATCTCGAAGGAGTCCGAGTCGGACACCTCGATGACCTCGTCGCAGACGCTGCGGTCGTACGTCTGCGGCCAGAAGTCCTCACCGACGCCCTCGACCAGGTACGGCCGGCCCGTGCCGCCGGAGTAGACCGAACCCTCGGGGTCGGCGCCGACGATCCGGACGTTGCCCTGCTCCTTGAGGTAACGGCCGACGCCGCTGATCGTGCCGCCGGTGCCGACGCCCGCCACGAAGTGCGTGATGCGGCCCTCGGTCTGCTTCCAGATCTCCGGGCCGGTCTCCTCGTAGTGCGAGCGCGGGTTGGCCGGGTTGCTGTACTGGTCGGGCTTCCAGGCGCCGGGGATCTCCCGGGCCAGCCGGTCGGAGACGTTGTAGTACGAGCGCGGGTCCTCCGGGGCGACGGCGGTCGGGCAGACCACCACCTCGGCCCCGTACGCCCGCAGCACGTTCTGCTTGTCCTCGCTGACCTTGTCGGGGCAGACGAAGATGCACCGGTAGCCGCGCAGCTGGGCCACCAGGGCCAGCCCGACGCCCGTGTTGCCGCTGGTCGGCTCCACGATCGTGCCGCCCTCCTGGAGGAGACCGGCCTTCTCGGCGTCCTCCACCATCCGGACGGCGATCCGGTCCTTCACCGACCCGCCGGGGTTGAAGTACTCCACCTTGGCGAGAACGGTCGCCGAGATGCCCTCGGTGACGCTACGCAGCCGGACGAGGGGGGTGTCCCCGATGATCTCGACGACGTTGTCGTAGTACCGCACGTCTTTGTGCCCTTCTCGGTGCTGGCCTGCAATGTCAGGTCAGCCTACGGCTCACGGCACGACGGTCCCGGGCAGGACGGCGTCGCGTTGCTTCTCCCACTGCAGGAAACGCTCGGTCTCGCTGAGCACGGAACCCGCGAGCCAGGCGATCATCGCGGCGTCGTCGACCAGCCCGAACACGAACAGCGCCGCCTCCGGGATCACGTCGATCGGCGACACCACGTACGCGGTCGCGGCCGCCATCATGATCACTCGCATGCCGCCGTCGTACTCGCCGCGCGCCGTCGCCTTCATCATCCGTGGCAGCGCGGCCAGCCGCTTCCCCAGAGAGGGGCCACCGCGCGCCCCGGACACGAGCGCCTTGGCGAGCGCACTGAAGGCGGAGGCCCGTCGCAACGTCTTGGCCATGGTCGTCCCCTTTCGCTCTCTTCAGCATGACGTCCACCTGCCAGTTGTGCCCGCTCGGCGCGGAGTTCAGACTTTTGTCGCACCTGCGCGCTAGCCTCGAAGACCCCACCATCGCCGGACGCCGGTTGTTTGAGACCGGTGCAGTGCCGCACCGGCTGAAGGGCAGGTTCCCACCGAGCGAGAGCGAGGGAGAGCATGCACAAGGCAATGACCTTGACGGAGGCGGAACGCCGGCGGATCAAGTTCGCCGGCCAGGTGGCGGGCGGTCTCACCGGCGCCGCGGCGGGCCTCACTCTCCTCTCGGCGGGGGTGCTGTTGCGCCAGGCGGCCGACGCCCGCCGGATCATCCCGATGGCCGAGGCCCCGCCACCGCGGGGCGACGGCGTCTACGGAACGAAGTTCCCCGGCAAGCCCCTGAGCATGGTGATCCTCGGCGACTCCACCGCCGCCGGGTACGGCGTGCACCGTCCCCGTGAGACGCCCGGCGCGCTGCTGGCCACGGGCGTGTCGCGCCGGCTGCGCCGGCCCGTACGGCTGCACCGGCTCGCCGTGGTCGGCTCGGTCTCCGCCGGGCTGCGCCACCAGGTCGACGCGGCGCTCGAGCACCACCCCGAGGTCGCCGTGATCATCATCGGCGGCAACGACGTCACCCATGTCTCCGACCGCTCCTCGGCGGTGCGTCACCTCGCCGACGCGGTCCGGCGGCTGCGCGCGGTCGGCTGCCGGGTCGTCGTGGGCACCTGCCCGGACATCGGCGTCATCCAGCCGATCAAGCCGCCGCTGCGCTGGCTGGCCCGGTCGTGGAGCCGCCAGCTCGCGGCGGCGCAGACGGTCGCGGTGGTCGAGGCGGGCGGCCGGACGGTCTCGCTCTGCGACCTGCTCGGCCCCACCTTCGCCGCGGATCCGGTACGGATGTTCGGCGCCGACCGCTTCCACCCGTCGGTCGAGGGGTACGCCCGCGCCGCCGCGGTCATCATGCCGACGCTGATGGCGGTGCTGGGCGAGGACGACCGCGCGCCGGCCACCGGGCCGGACGGGGTGCGCACGCTGCCGCAGGCGGCCCACGAGGCGGCGCGCTCGGCGGGCACCGAGGTCAGCGGGGCCCGGGTCGACGGGCGTGAGCGCGGACCGGCCGGGCGCTGGGCGCAGTTGCGCCGCCACCCGTGGTTCGACGAGCCGAGAAGCTGGTTCCTGCACCGCGCGGCGCCCCTCCAGCCGGTCGGCTCGGCAGAGCCGCCAGCTGCGCAAACGGCCCCCTCGAGCGGCTTCGGCGCGGCGCTGTCCGACGGCTCCCTGGCACTGCGCGGAGCGTGGCGGCGCGCGGGGGCGCATGTCGCGGGCCGGATGGGTACTCGTGTTACCGGCGGGACCGGCCGGTCGCGTCCCGGGGCCTTAGGCTGGACCTCGGAGGATCATCAAGCGGCCGTCGACTGACGGACCGGGCAGTGCCCGCGACCGGGCGGACGCGGGCGCCGCGAGCGGCAGGGAGGCGACATGACGGGCCTGACGGGACGGATCGGCAAGGCGACGGCCACGACACTGTTCGCGTCGGCCGTGGGCGGCGTCGCCCTGCTCGCCGGCGAGGCGATAGCCGCCCGCACCCGGCGGTACGCGAAGCCCACCATGGGACTGGCCCTGCGGACGTCGATGGGCCCCGCCGCGGCGCCCGCCCTGCGTCTCGTGCTACTCGGCGACGCGGCCGCGATCGGGGTCGGCGTGGAATGGCTGTCCGAGACCGTCGGCGGCCAGCTCGCCCGGCTGCTCGCCGACGGCACCCCGGAGACCGGCCGGCGGCACGTGCTGCTCTCCAGCGTCGGCGTGGCCGGCTCGCGCTCCGCCGACCTGGCGACCCAGGTGGCCCGGGCCCTGCTCGGCGACCGTCCTGACGTGGCGGTGGTGCTGATCGGCGCCCGCGACGCCACCGGCCTGCGCAGCCCGGAGGAGTCCGCGCAGCACCTGGGCGACGCCGTCAAGCGGCTGCGCGACGCGGGCGTCCAGGTCGTCGTCGGCACCTGCCCGGATCTCGGCGCCGTACGCTCCATCGCCCAGCCGCTGCGCCAGGTCACCGGCTGGCTCGGCCGGCGGGTGGCGAAGGCCCAGGCGGAGGCGGTGAGCAAGGCCGGCGGCGTGGTGGTGGACCTGGCCGAGGAGACCGGCGCGGTGTTCCGGGCCGACGCCGGCACGCTCTGCTACGACGGCTATCACCCCTCCGCGGACGGCTACCGGGTCTGGGCTCACGCCCTCTACCCGGCGGTCTTCGACGCGGCGCAGGCGGCCGGGCGGCGCTCGACCCAGGAGTGAAACGGCGCCCCGCCGGGCGCTTCGCCACTTGTGACGAAAAGTGACAATCCGGTGTGACGAAGTTGCGCTACCGCCATAAGTTACCGGCGCGTTAACGTGGGTCCATGCCGGAAGCCGTCATCGTCGCCACCGCCCGCTCCCCGATCGGCCGGGCCGTCAAAGGGTCGCTGAGGGATCTGCGCCCGGACGACCTCGCCACCACCATCGTCGACGCCGCGCTGGCCAAGGTGCCGCAGCTCGACCGAACCCTCATCGAGGACCTCTATTTGGGCTGCGGTCTGCCCGGCGGCGAGCAGGGCTTCAACATGGCCCGCGTGGTCGCCACCAAGCTCGGCCTGGACGGCCTGCCCGGCGCCACCGTCACCCGCTACTGCTCCTCGTCGCTGCAGACGACCCGGATGGCGTTCCACGCGATCAAGGCCGGCGAGGGCGACATCTTCGTCTCGGCCGGCGTCGAGACCGTCTCCCGGTTCGCCCGCGGCAGCTCCGACGGCCTGCCCTCCGAGGCGCAGGCGCTGGTCGGCGGCGGCTGGGAGAACCCGCAGTTCGACGAGGCCCGCGCCCGCACCGCGGAGTACGCGCAGGGCGGCCGGACCTGGCACGACCCGCGCGAGGACGGCAAGATCCCCGACGTCTACATCGCGATGGGCCAGACGGCGGAGAACCTGGCGCAGCTCAAGGGCGTCTCCCGCGAGGAGATGGACGAGTTCGGCGTACGCAGCCAGAACCTCGCCGAGAAGGCCATCGCCAACGGCTTCTGGGCCCGGGAGATCACGCCGGTGACCACCCCGGACGGCACGGTGGTCTCGGTCGACGACGGTCCCCGCCCGGGCGTGACGATGGAGGGTGTGTCCGGCCTCAAGCCGGTGTTCCGCCCCGACGGCCGGGTCACCGCCGGCAACTGCTGCCCGCTGAACGACGGCGCCGCGGCCGTGGTCATCATGAGCGACACGAAGGCCCGGGAGCTGGGCGTCACGCCGCTCGCCCGGATCGTCTCCACGGGCGTCACCGCGCTCTCGCCGGAGATCATGGGCCTCGGCCCGGTCGAGGCGTCGAAGCAGGCGCTCCAGCGTGCGGGGATGAGCATCGGCGACGTGGACCTGGTGGAGATCAACGAGGCGTTCGCGGCCCAGGTCATCCCCTCGTACCAGGACCTCGGCATCCCGATCGAGAAGCTCAACGTCAACGGCGGCGCGATCGCGGTCGGCCACCCGTTCGGCATGACCGGCGCCCGCATCACCGGCACGCTGCTGAACTCGCTCGACTGGCACGACAAGAGCATCGGCCTCGAGACGATGTGCGTCGGCGGCGGCCAGGGCATGGCGATGGTGCTCGAGCGCCTGAGCTGACACCGCAAGTCTTCCGCCGGGTCCGGCTGCGCTTGACGCGCCGGGCCCGGCGGATCTCATTGTGCCTCGGGTACGGCTCTCACAGCGCCTTGCGTACGGCCAGCACGTCGGCGGTCGCGCGGGCCAGCACCTCGTCCGGAGCCCCGGCCGCAAGCAGGTCGTCGGTCATCACGCGCAGCTGGTCGGGCAGGATCATGTCCGGCTCCCGGGGCACGGGGCGCGGCGTCCGGTGCTCGGCGTGCGCGCCCAGGTCGGCGAGGCGCTGGACCAGCCCGTACACGTGGTCGGCGCGGGTCCCGCCGGACGGCCCGGCGGCTTCCCACCGGCCGGTCTCCCAGTGGCCGACCTGGTTGAGCAGGCGCTGGACCGCGAGGCGGAAATCTTCGGCAGACACCCGGCAACCCTATCGGCGGCGCACGGGTTAGGGTCGGGGCCGGAGCCCTCGAGGAGCTGACACATGCCCGGTCGTTGAGCACGCGTTGACTGCTGAGGCCGTCATCGGCCTGTCATCGCGTGCTGCCCTTGAATCGCGCGGCACAGCGAGCGCCGCCACCTGACCGTCGGTCGGTGGGCCTTGTCCGCAGCCATCCAAGGGATCACTGTGTCCTCCGTTCGATCCGGTACGCCGCCGCTGTGGCGCGACTCCGACTTCCGTACGTTCTGGGCCGGCCAGACCGCCTCCCAGCTGGGCGAGCACACGAGCCTGGTGGTCCTGCCGCTGCTCGCCGTCCTGACCCTCGACGTGGGCGCCGACCAGCTGGGCGTCCTGCGCGCGGTCGGGCAGGCGCCGCAGCTGCTGCTCGCGCTGTTCGCCGGCGTGTGGGTGGACAGGTGGCGGACCCGTACGGTCATGGCCCTGACGGATCTCGGCCGGGCGCTCGCGCTGGGCACGGCCGCGGTGGTTGCCCTGCTGAGCGGGTTGAGCCTGGCCGCGCTGCTGGCCGTCGCCTTCGTCGTCGGGTCACTGTCGGTGCTCTTCGACGTCGCCTACCAAGCCTGTCTGGTACGCCTCCTCCCCCGCGAGCAGCTGCTGCGGGCGAACAGCGCGGTCGAAGCCAGCCGGTCCGCGGCGCAGATCGGCGGGCCGGCCCTCGGCGGGACGATGACCACCCTGCTCTCCGCCCCGATCGCCGTCGCGGCCGGCGCCGCGCTCTTCGTGACGTCGTTCGGGGCGATCATCCGGATGCGCCGCCGCGAGGAGCCTGCGCCACGCTCCCCCGGGCGAACGCTGATCCTCCGGCAGATCCACGAAGGGCTCCGGTTCGTGGTGCGGGACGCCTCGCTCCGTACCGTGTGCTTCGCCTCGGGGGCGTTCCAGTTCTTCCTCGCGGCCACGATGACGGCGTACCTGCTGTTCCTGCCGCGGGAGCTGCACCTGTCCGGTGCGGCGATCGGGCTGGCACTCGCCGCGACGGGGCCGGGGGCGCTGATCGGCTCGCTACTCGCGGCTCGCCTCCCCGGCCGGCTCGGCCACGGGCCCGTGCTGGTCGCGGCCGCCGCCGTCGGCGACGGTGTGATGCTCGGCGCCGGGGCGCTGCGCGGTGGCTCCACCGGTACGGTCGTCGCCCTGATCGCGATCAACCTCGTCTTCGGCGCCCTCGGTCAACTGGTCAACGTCACGATCATGGCCGTACGGCAGGCGCTGACGCCGGTGGCGTTGCAGGGCCGGGTCGCGGCGACGATCACCTTCGCCGGGATGGGGCTGGCGCCGCTCGGGTCGTTGACCGGTGGGCTGTTGGCGGCGCATGCGGGGTTGCGTACGGCGCTGCTGGTGTCGGCTGCGGGGATGCTGCTCTCGCCGGTGCTGATGGCGTCGTCGCCGCTGGCCCGGCTGGGACGGACGCTGCCATCACCGGACGGCGACCGGTGACCTCACCACTCCCGGACAGCGAGCGGTGACCCGCGCTGGACAGCGGAACGGCCCGGACAGCGAGCGGTGACCCGCGCCGGACAGCGGAACGGCCCGGACAGCGAGCGGTGACCCGCGCCGGACAGCGGAACGCCCGGTCCGCGAGTGCGGGCCGGGCGTTCGCCGGTGCGTAGCCAAGGGGCCGGTGGTTGGCCGGCCCCGCGGGTCAGTCGTCGCCCTGCAGGAAGCTCAGCAGGCGCAGGATCTCGATGTACAGCCAGATGAGGCTGACGAGAATGCCGAACGCCGCCGTCCACGAGTACCGCTGCGGGAGGCCCATCCGGACCCCCTCCTCGACCTCGTTGAAGCTGAGGATGAAGCTCAGCGACGCGACCACGATGCAGACGAGGCTGAAGATGATGCCGAGCGCGCCGTTGTCGCGCAGGCCGGTGTGAACGCCGAAGAGCGACAGCACCAGGTTGATCAGCATGACCGCGAACAGGCCACCCATGACGGCGATCATGCCGCGGGTGAACTTCGGCGTCGCCCGGATCACGCGGGCCCGGTACAGGAACGCCATGAGGAAGAAGACGCCGAACGTGGCGACCACCGCCTGCAACACGATGCCCTGGTAGCCGGCGATCACCTGGAAGAACTTGCTGACCAGGCCGACGAAGGCGCCCTCGACCACCGCGTACGCGACGACCAGGGCGGGGTTGGCCATCCGGCTGAAGCTGATGATGAAGCCGAGCACGAGGCCGACGACGGCGGCGCCGATCCAGGCCGCGCCGAGCAGGCTCTGCGGGATGAGGTTCCAGGCCGCAACGGCGGAGACGCCGGTGATGCCCAGCAACGTCACGGTCTTGACGACGACGTCGTCGATCGTCATGGGCTGCACCGCGGGCGCCGCGGCGGGGAAGCCCGGGGCCGACGGGTACGGCTGACCGTAACCCGGCTGACCGGCGGGCGGTCCGTATGGTCCGTATCCGGTCGCGCGCTCCCGCTCGGCCGCCTGGCCGAGGCGCGAGAGCACCGGGTTGGAAGTTCTCACTGTGTCCAGCCTCCCTTGAGGTTGAGGCACGCAGGGGTCGTGCTTACCCCAGGGTATGCCGGGGACCAGCACAAAATCGCGTGGGGAACCTGTGAACGACCTGAAAAAGCCCGCACGAGCAAGCTAAACGTACGGACGGGGCAGATGAGGCGCCCGGGGCCGCTGGTGGGCGGTCGCCGTCTCAGCGGTCCGGCAGGTCGAACAGCCACAATCGGGCCGCGGGGCCGTAACCGCCGGCCACAGCGATCGGGTGCCCGTCCGGGCTGAAGGCCAGCACCGCCGACGGTGTCCGCGTGGCTGTCCAGTGATGGCCCCAGCCCCTACCGGTGTCGAGATCCCACAGCTGCACCGTGCCGCCGAAACCCGCCGTCGCCGCTGTGTGGCCATCCGGAGCCAAGGCGAACCCGTTCGACCGGCCGGTGGCGAGCGGCTCGCCGACCAGCCGGCCCGTGACCGGATCCCAGCGCCGGCGGCCGTCCTCCTCGTTCCGCTGATCGCCGGCCTGTCGCGGGTGAACGCGACGGAGTCCGGCATGCCGGTGGGGACGTCGAAGACGCGGACAGGAGCCGGTCCGGCGTCGGCGGCCGGCGCCTCGGCACAGCCGGCGAGGATCCGGCGGCCAGCCGGTGGGGGGCTCAACAGCTGGCCGGCGCCGGGGACGGTGCCGGCACCGTCCACGCCTGGGGCCTCCACAGGGGAGAGCGGATTCATCGGATGCGCACCCACGGCGGCCGGGCCGCGATCGCCGTGGGCGGCCCGCCCGAGCAAACGATCATCGCCGCCGGCACCGTCGGAGGCGGGCCGGGCCCGTTGTACCTCTGGGACGGGGACTCCGGGCGCCCGTTGAGTGAGCTGCCGGTTCGCCGCCGGCCCGGCGGGTTCGGCGCGCAGGCCGGGATCAATGCCCTGCCCTGCTGTAGCCGGTCTCTGACTGACCCCGGTCGACGACGCCGATCCTTGTGCGGGTTCATCGCGTGCCCGGGGCGGGTCACGCCGAGCATCTCACCCCCCGGCTACGCCGGGACGAACTGCCCGGCTCGTCGTTCAGGAACGGATCGTCTTGCCACCCCGATAGGCCCGACCGAGGGGATGGGCTTCAGGCCCATCTCAATGCCGACCCGCAAAGAGACGGGGGCGCGGTGGTGGGACCGTCGAAGTGTCTTCGTCACCCGACCCGATCACGAGAGGATTGGAGGGAGGGTACATCCGACTTCGGAGGTACGGTCGTTCGCCGCCGGGCTTTCGTGACGCGCCCCCCGGTGGCCTCCACATGGTTGACGATGGCCTGGCCGACGGCTTTCGCCAGCTGTGGCGGTACGGCGTTGCCGATGAGGCGGCCGAGCGGGGCGAACTGCACCGGATCTTCTGGGGCGACGAACTCGTAGTGTCGAGGGAAGCTTTGCAGGATCGCCGCTTCGCGTAGCGTGATCGCTCGGTCCTGCTCGGGGTGGCCAAAGCGGCCGGCACCGTAGTTGTACGACAACGTCGTGATGGTCGGCGACGGTTCGTCCCAGGCCATTCGGGCGTAGACGTTGCGGAAGGTCGAGCCGGAGGATCTGCGGTGGCAGGGGGCACGCAGGTCCTCGCGCCAGTCCTGCCAGGTTCCGCCCGGCGTCGAGCTTCTGATTCTCTCCAGGTTCACCGGCGTCAGCGTGCGGCTCTTGTGGAGGCGGTCGGAGGGGTCGGCTTCTCCATGGCCGAGCGGGGAAAGGTCGCGGATGACTTGCTGGACGGTGACGTAGTCGGTCGATGCGACCTCACCCTTTGGCACGCGGATTTCGCCGAGGAGCGAGGCGACGAGAACCATACGGCGTCGATGCTGAGGGACTCCGTACGCCGGGCAGTAGCAGGACTCGAAGTGCACCGAGTAGCCGATTTCGCGAAGCTTTGCAACGAATGCTTTGAAGATCGGAGTGCTTCCGATACGGGGCACGTTCTCCATCGTGACGATTTCGGGTTTGGTGTCCTCGACCAATCGGCGGACCTCGTCGACCAGGGGCCATTGGGCTTCCTGGGAGGTATCGGCGCCGCGGCGGTACGACGAGAACGGTTGGCAAGGAGCGCAGCCCGCGAGGAGGCGGACGGAATCCTTCGGCCACAGGGCGGCCAACGCGTCGGCGTCGAGTTCGCAGACGTCCTCCTTGTAAAACGGTGCGCGGACGTTGGTCCGATAGGGGTAGTCGCAAGTGGGATCGATGTCGATGCCGGCGACGACGTCGATGCCGGCCTCCTGGAGGCCGTAGGACAAGCCGCCCACCCCGCAGAACAGGTCGATTGCGGAGATCTTGGTGGTTCGCACGGCCATGCAGGGACTCTAGTTGGTCGGCCGGTATTGCCGCGTGCCCGGTGTCGACCTGTGTGTCGTCGGTCGCCCCCGAAACCGGTGAACGGCTCGCGTTCCGGCGATGGCGCGGCGTCGACGCTTAGGGTCGCTCGACAACCGATGGAACCGCTAGCGTATGCACGGTGACTCTCGGTCGAACTGGGCGCCACGACCGCCCCAGAGTGGCCGAGCCCATCACCGATGGTTAGAACGTCTGTTCTACTCATCCGTTTTTGTCGTACCTCAGCTTTACGCTCGGTTCCCCACGGATGGGGAGGGAAGACATGACGGCAGCCATGAAGGCTTCGGCATCACCACTCTCGAGGGTTTCTGCAGCTCTGGTCGACGAACTGCGGGCAATTCTCGATCGTGACGAGGGGCGTCGCGCGCAGTCGCTGGTGGCTGACTTCGTGGCCCGGCACGGCCTCACCCACCGCGACGTGGACGCCCTGCTGGCGATGCTGGCCCAGCGGCCCATGAGCTATACGACGGCACCGCCCGATCGGTCACCCGTCCGGCCTGTCGTCCACTTGGACGCGGTCGCCCCCGCGGCGGCGGCGGCGAGCGTCGTGCCGCAAGCTAGTCCCGCTGAGGTCACAGGAGGCAGCGGACGAGACGACGATGACGTACGAGACGAGGAGTTTTCGGACGACGGCCTCGACTGGATGTTCGGTGCCGACCCGGAGCCGGCGCCCGCTTCGCGAGTGTCGGACGGTGTAGTGGGCAAGGCGCTCGATGATCTGCTCGGTGACTGGACTCGTACCGGCGGGCGGCTGACGCGCGCCGAGGTCGCGCTGTTGGTGACACGGAGGGGTCTTTCCGCCACCCAGCATGGTGAACTGTTGACCCTGTTGGAGGACGCCGGCGTCGATCTGCCCTCCTTCACCGAAGCCGGCCCGGTGCGGTCCACCACCACGCGCCACGAGCTGCACGAGGACACCGTCCATCATTACCTGCGCGACATCGGCCGGTATCCGCTGATCGACGCCGCTCGCGAGGTTGAGCTCTGGTCGTTGATGAAGCAGGGCGAGGCGGCACAACACACGCTCGACACCAACGGGAACGAACTCTCGCGCAAGGATCGGCGTTGCCTGCGCGACCGCATCGATGAGGGAAACGCCGCGTATACCGCCTTGGTGTCCGCGAACCTGCGACTCGTGGTGTCGATAGCCAAAGCTCGGCATTTCCAACAGAGCAGCGTCGAGTTCGCCGATCGAATCCAGGACGGCAACATGGGCTTGATGCATGCCGCCCATCTCTTCGACGGGTCTAAGGGCTACAAGTTTTCCACCTATGCGACCTGGTGGATCAGGCAGCGCATCGAGCGAGGTGTAGCTGACAACGGCCGCACGATCCGCATTCCGGTCCACGTCCACGAGCAGATCCAGCGGGTTCGCAAGGCGGTTCGCAAGCTCACCGCCCGGCTAGACCGGGAGCCGACCCTGATGGAAATCGCGGAAGCGACTGACATGGAGCCCGGCAAGGTACAGGCGATGCTGGACTACATGCGGCCGATGCTCAGCATCGACATGCTCCTCGGGGACGAGGGTGATCTTCGGCTGTCGGACGTCCTCGTCCACGAGCATGAACGGGACGGACGCACCGACCCGGCGGAGATCGTCGGGCACGCCATGCTCCACGCCGACATCGAGCGCACCCTCCGAGAGCTGCTGCCCGAGCGTGCGGCGTGCGTGATCGAGCGCCGGTTCGGTCTCGGCACGGGTGAGGAGGAGACCCTGGACGAGATCGGCGCCCATTACGGCGTCACCCGCGAACGGATCCGGCAGATCCAGGTGAAGGCCATGAAGACGCTCCGCGAGCACGAAGGCGCCGCAGCCCTGCGTGCGTACGTGATCGACGAACCTATGGAGGCCCGTACGGGAAGCTCCGCCGAAGGGGAAGCGTAATGAATGACAGCAGCGGTCAGCCGTTCGAAGAGGCGTGCGACAAATTCGTCACCTGGCTGGACAGCCGTGTGGTCGCAGCGGGGCGCGGCGACGGTCTGGAGCGCCTGGAGGTGGACCCGTCGCGGACGTTCTGGCTCGGTCGACTCGCCTGCGAGGACGAGGTCCGCACGGGCGCGAACGACGAGCGGTCGGAAAGGCTGGACCCGTGCGCGATCGGCATCCGGCTGCGCCCCGCCGAGGGGGCGCCGTGGTCGATGACAGTGACGGTACGAGCCCGGGCTTGGGTGAAGGACCCCAAAGAAGGCAGCCCCGATCCGGATCGGCGCTGGTGGCGTACAGGCCTGGTCGAGGAAGAGATTCCCGTCGTGGTGGGTGCCGACGGGGGATTCTTCGGCGGCAAACTGCTCCAGGACGCCTTCGCCGCGGTGGGTGCGCCGGGCTTGACGGCCGAAATCCGTGTTGACGTCGAGGACTGGCACAGGGAGCCAGAGCTGGTAGTGCAACTGGTCAACACCAGTCCGATCAAGGCGCCAGGGCTGTCCGACTCCCACCTTTACGAAACTCAGCTGGAAGTAACCGGCGTCCTGACCGTCCCCTTCCAGTTGGAGGCTCTGCCGGACAGCTTCCGCTACGACCGGAACGTGCCGGCCTACGGCATCAATGTCGGGGTCGATGTGCTGGCTCCTGGAATCTTCCGTACATCCGACACCGTCAGCGTGCAGACCCATCGGCCTGACTACTGGAACAGCAGGCGTTCCGAGCCGGATATGTCGTTCGCCGCGCTTGCTGCCGATCCGATCCCCGAACTGACCGCCCTCGTAGACGCGCTCACCGAATACGACGACGAACACTGGTCGACGACCGCGCTGGACACGCGGCACGCGACCGAGAACTGGACGTCGGCGATGCGCGCCGAGGCGGACAAATCCGCGGCGGAGATCTTCGCCGAGCGTGATCGCCTACTTGCCGGCCTGGAGCTGCTGCGGACCCGCCCGGAGATCCTGCGATCGTTCCAGCTCATGAACCAGGCCATAGCGCTTAGCGCAGAGGGCCGCGGCTACCGCGCCTGGCGCCCGTTCCAAGTCGGCTTCCTGCTCTCCGCCATCCGGTTCCTCGCCGAACCGGGCGCCGAGGCCAAATACGTCGACACCGTGTGGTTCGCCACTGGCGGCGGCAAGACCGAGACGTACCTCGGTCTGCTGCTCACGGCGGCCTTCTTCGACCGGCTCACCGGCAAACGCATGGGCGTGACCGCGTGGTCGAGGTTCCCCCTGCGGCTGCTCAGCCTGCAGCAGACTCAGCGCTTCGCCGACGCGCTCGCCGGAGCGGAGATGGTCCGCTGGGACCAGAATGACCTGAAACGCACCAGCCCTTTCAGCCTCGGCTTTCTCGTGGGCCAGGCCGGCACGCCCAACAAAATCGTTCCCAAACCGGAAGGCGACGAGATCGGACCCGACAGCAGCGGCATGCCCGACAAATACCGGGTGTTGCTGCACTGCCCGTTCTGTCGGGACGAAAATTTGACAATGAAGTTCGATCGCCAGCGATGGAAGCTGGAGCACCACTGCATGAATCCGCAGTGCCCTTGGGGCCAACGGGCGCTGCCTATGTACATCGTCGACCAAGAGGTCTTTCGCTTTCTCCCGACGGTCGTCGTCGGAACGCTGGACAAGGCGGCATCGATCAGCTTGCAGCAAGCGATGCGCGGCCTGGTCGGGCCGCCGCAGAAGCTCTGCTCCGTCGAATGGCACGGATTCACCTACGCCACGCGACGCGCCACGCCCAATGGCTGCCTGGTGCCTGGTTGTCAGGGAACGCTGAAACCACTTCCCATGCCTGAGGACCGTTTCGGGCCCTCGTTGCGGCTTCAAGACGAGCTTCATCTCCTGCGCGACAGCCTCGGGGCGGTCGACTCGCACTACGAGAGCCTTTTGGATCACCTGCAGGACAGACTATGCGGCACCCGAGCCAAAATCGTCGCCAGTAGTGCGACCCTCACCGGATACGACCGCCAGACTGAGGTCCTCTATCGGCGCGAAGGCCGGGTCTTCCCGCAACCCGGTCCGCACGCGGGCGAATCATTCTGGACCGTACGCAAGGCCCAAAAGCTTCGACGCTTCGTTGCGGTCGCACCGCGAGGGGTGACGCTGGAGCATGTCAGCGACCGAACTTTGGATGCTCTGCAGAGTTGCATACGAGAGTTGAAGGACTATCCGGCAACCGTGTGCGCGGATGCCGGCATCGACCGCGCCCATGTGAAAGGCCTCGTCAGCCTCTACGGAACGGACGTGGTCTACGGCTCGACGCTCTACGACGTGGAGGCCGCGGGGCGAAGCCTCGCCAGCAACAACACCGTCGACGGCATAAACGTCGAGCAGCTCACCGGCCAGACCGACTTCGACGAGGTGCGTGACATCCTCGAGCGACTGGAGAAGCCGGAGGAAAAATTCGAGGACCGGATCCACGTCATCGCTGCCAGTTCGATGCTGTCGCACGGCGTGGACGTCGACCGGCTCAACACGATGGTCATGCTGGGCTTGCCGCTGACGACGGCGGAATTCATCCAGACCACCGCCCGGGTGGGCCGCCGGTATCCCGGACTGGTGTACGTCCTACACAAGATCGGCCGGGAACGCGACGCCCAGACCTTCCGGCACTTCGACAAGTACGTGAGCCAGGGCGACAGGTTCGTCGACGCTATTCCGATCACCCGCCGCAGCCGGCGCGTCCTCGCACTCACCATTCCCGGCGTGGTCGCGGCCCGGACCCTCATGATTCGTGAGCCGGCCAGCAAACAGCGGTTGAGTACGCCCGCGATGCTCCGCCAGTACGTCCGGGACACAGGGCTGACTCCCGCGGAGGAAGCCGCAACGGTGGCCTCCGTTCTCGGACTCGACGGTGCCGAGGACGCGTTGCACCAGGAACAGATCATGGAATGGGTCCGCGATTGGTTCGCCGATCTGGAGGACACGGCGAGCACCGCCAAGTACATCAACGATCTTGGCGATCCGTCCCCCATGAGAAGCCTTCGCGACGTCGAGGCTCAAGCTCCGATCCACGACTGAAGGCGGACGACATGACGATTTTGGGTTCCCGCAGCGGTAGTCAGATCCTGCGGACCTTCCTTCCGTCACAGACGGTCGACCTCCGGGGCGGCATCTACCGGGTGGATGAGTGGTCGGCACCCATGCCGATCGAAGTCGACTCCGACCTTGTGCGATGGAGCCTGTTGGCCGAGATCGGAGCCTGGACGGCCAACGACAAGGACAGCGGCATGGCCGCGGAACTGCTGCGCAAAGCGCCGATCGAGGTCGTCGAACTCGACGACCGACGGGGTGTCACGGTCGAGCGGTATCCGCGAGTGTGGTTGTGCCGGGTGTGCAAACGCATCGGCAAGTCCGACGAGGTGCGTTGCATCTGCGGGAAACGCTCTTGGGGACAGCTGCACTTCGTCGGCGTGCACGAATGCGGTGCCATCGTCGAGCCATGGATCCGGCGCTGTCCGGACCACGACGACGTGCAGGTGGTCATTCCCAAGAGCGCGAAGGCGTCTGACATCCGCTTCGTCTGCCCAACCTGTCAAAAGGCGACGATGTCCGGCGGGCTCGGCTACGGCAGAAAGTGCGCATGCGGGGACGGGCTCGTGCGTTGGAACGTCCACAAGGCCCGCATGGTCTACGTCCCGCGCGGCATGGTGCTGATCAACCCGCCGCGTCCGGAGCACCGCGAAAACCTCAAGCTTGCCGGCGGTCCCCGGAAGGCGCTCATCTGGGTCGTCGAAGGGTTGACGGCGGCGAAGCCGGCTGACCTCACGGCAAAACCGACGCGCCAGGAATTCATCAAACAGATGATCTCCAACGGGATGGCATCCGATTTCGCGGAGTCCATGGCGGACATGGCGGAGAAGGGCGGCCAACTCGCGGGCACCGGCGATCATCCGATCGATCAGTTGGCGCCGCATCGCCGGGACGAGGCCGAGCGCGAGGCTGTGGACATCGCCATGGCCCTGGCCGAGAGTCGGACACCGACGACCGAGCTGCACGCTCCCGACCCTGACGGTGCTCTCGGAGTGCGCTATCGGGACAAGTATCCGCTGGCCCTGGACCGGGCCGGCATCGACGGGCTCGACCTGGTCGACAGGTTCCCCGTGCTCAACGCGATGTACGGCTACACCCGTGGCGAGGACGACCCGTCGAAGTGCCGGCTGGTGCCGTTCCGCCGCAAGCGGGGTGGTTACCGCCTTTACGGCAACCTGGCGGAGACCGAGGCCTTCCTGATCCGCCTCGACCCGGTGCGTGTGGCGAAGTGGTTGACCGTCCGCGGCCATCGGCTGTCCGGCTGGACCCCTGAGTCGACCGACCCGTTCGCCGCTCGAGTCGCCATCCTGGAGTCCGCCGTGATCCCCACCAAGCGCGACGATCCCACGGTGGAGTCGGCGGGCACCGACATCCTCAAGCTGATCCACACGTACGCGCACCGGTTCATCCGGCAGACGGCGGTCTTCTCCGGTATCGAGCGAGACGCTCTCAGCGAGTACCTGGTGCCTGGCCACCTCGGCTTCTTCGTCTACGCCGCGGCCCGCGGCGACTTTGTCCTCGGCGGCATGCAGGCGGTCTTCGAGTCCAATCTCGACGACCTGCTGACCGCTTTCGTCGACGCCGAGCACCGCTGCCCGCTCGATCCCGGCTGCAGCATGGGCAGTGGTGCGTGCAGTGCCTGCGTGCACCTCGGTGAGCCATCGTGCCGGTTCTTCAACCGGTTCCTGGATCGGGGTGCGCTCTTCGGCCGGGACGGCTACCTGCGCAAGCGACTCACGGCATGATCCCGCACGTGCGCTCCCGCCATGCCTGTTCGACTCGGTCGGCCGCGGCCGGCGCCGCCTCGTGCTCCCAGACGTGCAGGACCGTCCAGCCGAGATCGTCGAGCGCGGAGTCCTTGGCGCGGTCCCGGGCGACGTTGCGGTCGAGCTTCGCTTGCCACCAGTCGCGGTTGTTGCGCGGCAACGTACCGTGCATCGGGCAGCTGTGCCAGAAGCAACCGTCGACGAAGACGGCGATCTTCACCCGGGTGAACGCGATGTCCGGTCGCCCCGGCAGTGCCGGATGGTTCACCCGGAACCGCAGCCCGCGGCGATGTAGTTCACGGCGCAGCGCCAGCTCCGGTTTGGTGGCCGCCCGCGCCTGCCGGGCCAGGCGGGCCGACGTGGCGGCGTCCAGCGGCGCCGGGACGGTGGACTTTCGGCCCATCGCTCCAACCTATCCGGTGGGATCCGGTCGGCTCGTCTCCAGTTAGGCTTCCGTGCAGAAGCCGACTTGTAGCCGAGTGTTCCTTTCGTCTGAAAAGTGGAGATCTGTGCTTTGACGGCAACGAAGCCCGACGTCCGCCGCTCGCTCGCCCCCGGCGCGGTAGTCGAGATCCGTGACGAAGAGTGGCTCGTCCGCGCGACCGAAGAAACCCCCGACGGCACTCTCGTGCATGTGCAGGGCCTCGGCGAGCTGGTCCGCGACACGACCGCCTCGTTCTATACGAGCCTCGACGCGATCACTCCACTGGAGCCGGCGGACGCGAGGGTCGTCGCCGACGACAGCCCGCGCTACCGTACGGCCCGGCTATGGCTGGAGTCGACGATCCGCAAGACAGCCGTTCCGCTCGCCGACCAGTCGCTGTCGGTGGCCACTCGCGGCCTCGCGGACGCCCTGAGCTACCAGCAGTCGGCCGTCCGCAAGGCGCTCGACCCCGCCAACCTGCGGCCACGGATCCTGCTCGCCGACGCGGTCGGCCTCGGCAAGACCCTCGAAATCGGCATGATCCTCTCCGAGCTGGTCCGTCGCGGCCGGGGTGACCGCATCCTGGTCGTGACTCCCCGGCACGTGCTCGAACAGATGCAGCACGAGCTGTGGACTCGCTTCGCGTTGCCGTTCGTCCGGCTCGACACCGCCGGCATCCAACGGGTACGCCAGAAGTTGCCGGCGACTCGCAACCCGTTCACCTACTATCGCCGCGCGATCATCTCGATCGACACGCTCAAGTCCGACCGATACGTGGCCAGCCTGCGCAAGCAGCGGTGGGACGCGGTGGTCATCGACGAGTCTCACAACCTGTCGAACGCCGCCACCCTCAACAATCGCCTCGCCCGCCTGCTGGCCCGCAATGCCGAAGCCCTGATCCTGGCCTCAGCCACCCCGCACAACGGCAAGGCGGAATCGTTCGCCGAGCTGGTGCGCCTCCTCGACCCCTCGGCCGTGCCACCCAGTGGCGAGCTGAACCGTGACGAGGTGCGCCGGCTCGTCGTCCGGCGCCACCGGCACAGCCCCGAGGTCGCCAACGTGGTCGGCGCCGACTGGGCCGAGCGCCAGGAGCCGAACAACGTCCTCGTGCCGGCCACCCCGGCGGAGAACGCCGTCGCCGACGAGCTTGAACAGACCTGGCTGTGGCCCGGCGAAGGCGGCAGCCCGTACTCGGGAGCACGAGGGACGTTCTTCCCCTGGACGCTGGCGAAGGCGTTCCTCTCCTCACCGGCGGCGCTGAAGGAGACCATCGAGGGCCGAATCGATCGAGTCCGTAGTGACAGGAAGGTGTCACCCGACCGGGCAGAGGTCGAACTGCGAGCGCTTCGTCACCTTCTCCACCTCAACGAGCGGACCCTCAGCGAACCGTCGGCCAAGTACACGCGCCTTGTGTCGTACTTGAAGGAGATCGGCGTCGGCCCGTATTCACCCACCCGCGCGGTGGTCTTCGCCGAGCGCCTGGAAACGCTGCGCTGGCTGCACCGCAGCCTGCCGAAGGCCCTCGGCCTCCCGGCGGGTGCCGTCGAGCTTATGCACGGCGGCCTCACCGACCAGGAACAGCAGGAGGTCGTCGAGCGCTTCAAGCAGGAGCAGGCCACCGTACGCGTGCTGGTGACCGGCGACGTCGCCTCCGAAGGCGTCAACCTGCACGCCCAATGCCACGAGCTGATCCACTACGACATCCCGTGGAGCCTGATCCGCATCGAGCAGCGCAACGGCCGCATCGACCGCTACGGCCAGAAGCACCCACCCCGTGTTACCGCCCTACTGCTCGACCCGGCCAGCGAGAAATTCTCCGGTGACGTACGCGTGCTCGCCAAGCTGATCGAGAAGGAGGACGAGGCCCATACCGCGCTGGGCGATGTCGCCTCCTTGATGGGTCAGTACGACGTCAAGGGAGAGGAGGACGAGATCCGTTCGGTGCTCGCCGGCACCAAGCAGCTCGACGACGTCGTCCGACCGGTCTCCGAGGTCGCTGCTGGAAACGACCTCTCGGCCTTGTTCGCGCAGCTGTTCGACGCTCCGGACAGGCCAGTCGCGGAGCCGGCAACCACTGTGGTCGCGGAAGATGCCGCGGGCGTGGACACGGGCCTCTACGACGACGAGGTGTCTTACCTGGAGGAGGCCCTGCGGGAGGCGTTCATCGATCCGACGGCATCGCCCGTACGCGGCGGCGTCGGCTGGCGCCGGGACGAGGCATTCGGCACCGTCGAGCTGACCCCGCCGCCCGATCTGGTGCAACGCCTCGACGTGTTGCCGCAGAGCTACCTCGCCGAGCGCAGGGTGACCGAACGCCTGGTACTCGCCACGACCACGGCCCGCGGCAAGGAGCGACTCGCGGCCGCCCTGCGCGACCGTAGCGGTACGACGTGGCCGGACGCTCATTACCTGAGCCCACTGCACCCCGTTCTCGACTGGGCCGCCGACCGGGCCCTGGCCGCCCTGGGGCGTAACGAGGTGTTCGCCGTGCGCGGTGCGGTCGACGCCCCGACGGTGCTGCTGCTCGGCACGCTCACCAACAAGCGGGGACAGGTGGTCTCCACGGCCTGGCTGACGGCCCAGTTCCCCGTCTCGGACGATCCGTCGTTCGTCCTGGTGACGCCGCAGGGCTCGGCGCGCGGCGCGCTGCGGGATCTCGGTTGGGCCGATCCCCGCGCCAACCCGGGCGCCCTGCCCTGGACCGACACCCTTCAGCCCTTGATCGCACCCGCCGTCCGCGAGGCCGCGGCCTACCTGGAGAAGAACGTCTTCGAGGCGGCCAGCCGCGACGCCGAGCAACGCGTCGAGAAATGGCGCCGCAAGCTCGATGCGTGGGACCACGAAGCACCGGATGTCCTGCTCCGGCGCAGCGACGTACAGGCCAGCCGGGCACGAATTGACGAGGAACGCGAATTGGCCGACATGATGACTCCGGCCCGGCAGTTGGTGCGTCCGCTGCTGCTGGTCGTGCCCGACACGAAAGGTACAAGCGAGTGAGCGGGTCGGACGCGATCCTCGTCGGCGAGGGCTGGATCTCGGAGCACTACTTCACCACCGAGGCCACCAAGGAGTCGTTCCGCGCCAAGGTCTTGGAACGCCGCGCAGCATGGGATGCCGAGGACGCGGCGAAGCGCTCGACGCCACGATCCCGGTTCATCACTGCTCGACAAGAGCTGGAAACCGACCTGGCCACCCTGACCGAGCTGCTCGACCCGGCCGCCGCCACCGACCAGCCTGACAGCCGAGCAGCCCACGGCGTGCCCGCCCGCGTGGCCACCACGATGCGCACCGTCATCGGCCTCGATGCGCCCAGCCTGGTCACCGCCCAGACCGGGCCGATCACCCGGGTCTCCACGATGGGCGTCTCGGGGCACCCACCGCTGGTCGTGATAGCCGGACTCCCGGTGGCCGCCGTGGAGGAGTTGCTCACCCGGGACACGGTGACGCTCGCCGAACCCGTTCAGCTGACCGACGACGGCGAGGAGATCAAGAGCGTCGCCCGGCTGCTGTCCGCCCTCTTCGTCGCCGACGATGCCCCGGACCTGGCGCTGGTGCTGGCCGGCCGGTGGGCGCTGCTCGCCGAACGTGAACGCTGGGCTGAGGGCCGCTACCTCGCCGTCGACGTGCAGCTGGTCTGCGAGCGCAACGACACGAAGAAGGGTGGCGAGATCGACCGGGCGCTGGCCTGCCTGTCCGCCGACTCGATCGCACCGGACGCCGACGGCAAGCTGTGGTGGCACGGCGTGCTGGAGGCGTCGGTCAAGCACACCGTCGGCGTTTCCCAGGACCTGCGCGACCGCGTACGCCTCTCGATCGAGATCGTCGCCAACGAAGTCGTAGCTCGCCGCCGTGCCCGAGGGTTGCCGCCGCTGCCAAAGGCCGAGGCGCAGCCACTGGCCCGGCAATCGCTGCGGTTCCTCTACCGGATCCTTTTCTTGCTGTACGCCGAGGCATCGCCTGAGCTGGGCGTGCTGCCGGTCGGTGCCCCCGAGTACGACCAGGGCTACAGCCTGGACCGCCTCCGTGAGCTAGTGCAGGTCGAGCTTGCCACCCCCCGGGCCCGGGCCGGCACTCACCTTTACGAGTCGCTGGGCGTCCTGTTCCGCCTGGTCGACAAGGGCACCGACCCAGTCGGCGACGACGAGGCCGCAAGCGCTTCGAGCTTGACGTTCAACCCCTTGCGCGCCGACCTGTTCCGGCCCGCGGCGACGGCGCACATCGACGAGGTCGGCCTCGGCAACGCCGCCGTCCAGCAGGTGCTAACGCATCTATTGCTCAGCAAGGAGCAGCGCGGCCGGGACCGGGGCTTCATCTCGTACGCCGAACTGGGCATCAACCAGCTCGGCGCGGTCTACGAGGGCCTCATGTCCTACACCGGCTTCTTCGCTGACGAGCGAATGTTCGAGGTGGCCAAGAACGGTGACAGCTCGAAGGGGTCTTGGCTCGTTCCCGACGGCCGCGCCGACCACATCGACGCTGCCGACTTCGTCAAGACCATCGACCCCGGAAACGGGGAGGCGCGGCCCGTGGTGCACGAGCAGGGGTCGTTCGTGTTCCGCCTCGCCGGGCGGGAACGCCAGCAGTCGGCCTCGTACTACACCCCTGAGGTGCTCACCCGCTTCACCGTCGGCCAGGCGCTGGAGGAACTGCTCACCGAGGAAACGACCGCCGAGCAGATCTTGCAGATGACGATCTGCGAGCCGGCGTTGGGGTCGGGCGCGTTCGCCATCGAAGCGGTCCGGCAGCTTGCCGACCACTACCTCAAACGCCGCCAGAAGGAACTCGACCAGCGCATCGACCCGGACGACTATCCGAAGCGCCTCCAGCAGGTCAAGGCATACCTGGCCCTGCACAACGTCTACGGCGTCGACCTCAACGACATGGCAGTCGAGTTCGCCGAGATCACGCTGTGGCTGGACACCATGGTAGAGGGCCTGTCGGCACCCTGGTTCGGCCTGCACCTGCGCCGCGGCAACTCGCTGATCGGCGCCCGCCGCGCCATCTATCGCCGCAGCCAGGTCGCCGACAAGTCGTGGCTGGGCGCCGTGCCGACCGAGGTGCCGCTGACGTCCCTGGTGACCGACATCCAGGACGGTCGCGTCGCCACCGACGGCATCCACCATTTCCTGCTGCCGGCCGACGGCTGGGGCTCGGCCGCCGACGCGAAGGAAGCCGTCAAGCTCGCCCCAGACAAGAACGTCGCGAAACTCAAGGAATGGCGGGGCAAGACCAAGAACAAGCCCACCAAAACCCAGGTCGACGCGTACGCGGAACTCGCGCACCGGGTCGAGACGCTGTGGCAGATCGCCTACCGACGGCTGAGCATCGCCGAGCAGGAGATCCGCCGCTCGATCCCGGTCTGGGGCGCGGGCGACCTGCCGGCCGGCGGGGCGGTGCAGCGCGAGCAGATCGAGGCGGCGCTGGCCGACGAGGAAGGCGCCTACCGGCGGTTGAGAAGGGCCATGGACGCCTGGACCGCGCTCTGGTTCTGGCCGCTCACCGATACCATCGCCACCGTGAACGACGAGGTGGTCGCGCCCCCGACGACCGCTCAGTGGATCGAGGGCCTGCAGGCGCTGCTGGGCCGCAACCCGGACGTGCTCAAGCGCAAGCCGGTCGAGCTGCGGTTCGGCGCGGGAATGAGCTGGGAGGAGCTCGACGAGGCCGAACGCCTGGAGATCGGCTTCGCCAGCGCGGAAGCCATCGACGAGGTGCTCCAGAAACACCCGTGGCTGGTGGTCTGCGAGCGAATCGCCCAACGACAGGGCTTCTTCCACTGGAACCTCGACTTCGCCACGGTCTTCGCCCGCGGCGGCTTCGACCTACAGGTCGGCAACCCGCCGTGGGTGCGACCGCGTTCCGACGTCGATGCCCTGCTGGCCGAGGGCGATCCGTGGTGGCAGCTCGCCCACAAGCCGACACAGGCGCAGGTCGCCGCAAAGCGCACCGCCACTCTCGCGCTGCCCGGCATGACCGAGTTCGTCACCGACGGCACGGCAGACGTGCTGGCGACGGCAGCGTTCGTCGGAGCGCCCCCGCAATATCCGCACCTTGTCGGACTGCAACCGGACCTGTACCGCTGCTTCATGGAGGTGATGTGGCGGCACGGGTCGAACCGCGGCAAGATCGGCATGATTCACCTGAACTCGCATTTTACCGACGAGAAAGCGGCCCTACTCCGCTCCGAAGCGTACCTTCGACTCCGCCGCCACTGGCATTTTGTGAATGAGCTCAGCCTCTTTGACATTCACCATCTCGTTCATTACGGCATCACAGTGCAGGGATATCGGCAGCCGGCTCCGGCGTTCATACAGGCATGCTGGCTCTACCACCCTGACACCGCGGTGCGTTCCCTTGCCCACGATGCCTCAGGGCCGGAGCCTGGCCTCAAGGACGACGACGGGAACTGGGATGTGCGCCCGCACGGGTCGCGGATCACGAGGGTCACCGACGAGACGCTGCGCGCCTGGCACGCCACGATGGAGAACGACGAGGTGCCGATCCGGCAGACCCGGATGGTGTATGCGGTAAATCGCTCCAGCGCCGCCGTGTTGGAAAAGCTGTCACGCGCACCACGCATGGGTGAACTGGGGCTGCGCTTCTCCGCTGGATGGCACGAGAAGAATGATCGAACTAAGGGCTACTTCGAGTCGGAGTGGGCGGTGCCGACCTCGTGGGACGACGTGATCCTGCAAGGGCCGCACCTGTTCGTGGCGACACCGCTCTACAAAACGCCGAACCCGACCATGCGCAACAACCAGGACTGGTCGGCGACGGACTTCGAGCAGTTGCCGGCCGACGCGATCCCGGCCACCGCCTACCAGCCTATCGGCGACCGCTACGACTACGACTGCGCCTACACCGACTGGGGCGACGAGGAGCACCCCGACCCCGCCCGCGACCACTACCGCATCGCCTGGCGCTACATGGCCGCCAATCAGGGCGAACGCACGCTGATTCCGGCCATCCTCCCTCCTGGAGCCGCTCATACGGACGGAATCATGTCAGCGGCATCCCCTCAGGACGGGAAGGCGCAGATGATCGCCGCTGGGTTTTTAGGCTCTCTCGTCTTGGACATGGTGGTGCGCATTTCACCAAAATCTACTGTCAGATCGGGAACGATACGGCGGCTACCAATTGCGAAGCAGCATAAGCTAGTCGGCCTTTTGCTTCATCGGACACTGCGCCTCAACTGTGTCACCGCCGTATACGCCGACCTTTGGCAGCATTGCTACCAGGAGGACTTCGGCGATGACGCGTGGGCTGGCGGGTTTTCGCACCGACGGCGTGGCTCGTTCGGGCGTGTCGGCCGAAAATGGACTTCCGGCACGCCGCTTCGAATTGCTGCGGACAGACGCCAGGCCCTCATGGAGACCGATGCGTTGGTCGCGCTGATGCTAGGTCTGACTGCTGATGAACTGTGCTCGATCTATCGCACCCAGTTCGCCGTGCTTCGCGGTTACGACCGGACCGTCTATTTCTACGACGCCAACGGTCGGCTTGTGCCGAACTCAGTGCTCGCGGTGTGGCGGAAGAAGGGTGAACGGATCACCGTGGAGGAGCGCACGGCGACCAACCAGGCCGGATACACCTACACCTACGAGCTGCCGTTCGTCACCCTGGATCGGGAGGCGGACATGCGGCAGGCGTATGCGGTCTTCGAAGAGCGGCTGCGGGAGCGGTCGTGACCGAGCTGCTCCCCACCTTTCAGGCGGCCCGGGTTCGGCAGGGTTTGGTCGACTATCTGACCACAACCTTCGGGCTGACCGACGGGGACGCGCGGGACGGCCTGGACCGCTTCCTCTCCGACCCGGTCACGGGCATGTTCAAGGGCCCGTACGTGCGCTTGCGCCTGCCGTTCCGGCCCGCCGAGGAGGGGTGGCGAGAAAGCCTCGAGTGGTACGAGGGATTTCCGCCCTACGGTCACCAGGCGGCCGCGTTCGCCCGGCTGGCGTCGGCGGTGGACGGTCAGCCACGACGGCCGCTGCCGACGTTGGTCACCACCGGCACGGGTTCGGGCAAGACCGAGGCGTTCCTACATCCGATCTTGGACCACGTCATCCGGGCCCGGCGTGACGGGGTGGCCGGCACGAAAGCGTTGATCCTGTACCCGATGAACGCGCTCGCCAACGATCAGGCGGCGCGTTTGACCAGGATGCTCACCACCCATCCGGAGCTGGCTGGGGTGACGGCCGCGATCTACACCGGTCAGGAGGGCCCGACCCGCACGACGGTCACCCCGGACGGCCTGATCACCGACCGCGCGGTCATCCGGGAAACCGCTCCGGATCTGCTGCTTACGAACTACAAGATGCTCGACCAACTGCTGCTGCGGGCCGAGGATCAGGAGCTGTGGCAGCAGTCGGCGACCAGCCTGCGCTACCTGGTGTTGGACGAGTTCCACACGTACGACGGGGCGCAGGGAACCGACGTGGCGATGCTGTTACGTCGGCTCGGGCTGGCGCTCAAGAGTCACTGGCGTGACGACGATCCGCTGATCGACGAGGCGGCCCGGTCGCGTCCGCTCGGGCTGATGACGCCGGTGGCGACCTCCGCGACGCTGGGCGACAGGGGCGACGCGTCGGTGATGCGGGGCTTCGCCCAGACGGTTTTCGGAGAGCGTTTCGACTCGACGTCGGTTGTCACCGAGACCCGGCTGCGCCTCGACGAGTGGACGGTAGGTTCGGCCGAGACGGTGGCGGCAGCCGGGTTCACGGCGAAAAGTCTCGACGAGTTGCGCGCCGCGGGGCTTCGGCCACTGCCTGAGGTGAGTCTGGATGCGGTCGGCGCGGAGACCGCGTACGCCGTCCTCGGTTTGCTCTATGGGGTGCCCACCGACAAGCTTGCCGGCGCGGCACCGGAGCTGTTGTCGGCGTTGTGCCGGGCGCACCCGCTCGTGGTCGATCTCGCGCGGACGGCAGGCCAGGCCGTCGCGATCAGCGACCTGGCGCTGCGGGTGTTCGGGCCGCAGGCCGAGCCGGAGCAGGCCGAGGCGCTGCTGTCGCAGGTGTTGGCGATGCTGGGGCACGTGCGCAAGGTCGTCGGCCGGGACGCCATGTCGGTCGACGTGCACCTGTGGGTGCGGGAATTGACCCGCATCGACCGGGCTGCGGCGGCGACCGCCCGGTTTCGGTGGAGTGACGACGGGCCGGCGGTCGCCGGTGACGAGGCCGAAGAAGCGCGCCCATCCTTTCCGGCCATTTTCTGCCGACATTGCGGGCGCTCCGGCTGGGGTATCGGGCTCGCCCCGGTGGGTGACAGCCTCGCCCCGGACGACGAGGGAATCCGTCGGCAGCACGCGGCCCGGGAGGGCCGGTTCCGGCCGTTGCTGTACGCGCCGGCCGAGGCCGCCGCGCGGTCGGGCGACGAGGCGCCGGACGAAGGGCTGGTGTGGTTCGCGGTACGCAGTCGGGAGCTGCTGTCCACGGTCGGCGAAGACGATCAGGATCTTCGGGACGGGTGGATCCTGCCGGTGTTGACCAACGTCGGGGCCGCCGCCGACGATCTCAGCCGCAAGGACACCTGCCCGTCGTGCGGCCAGGAAGACGGCATCCGGTTCCTCGGCAGCGCCATCGCGACCCTGCTGTCGGTGTCGCTGTCGACCCTGTTCGGGGCGCCGAGGCTGGCGGCCGAGGAGAAGAAGGCGCTGGTCTTCACAGACTCGGTGCAGGACGCGGCGCACCGGGCCGGTTTCGTGCAGGCCCGGTCGCACACCCTGACGCTGCGTTCGGTGCTGCACGAGGCGGTCGCCGAGGGGGCGTTGACGCTCGACCGGCTGGTCGAGGAGGTGCTGGCGCTGGCCGCCGACAACCAGGTGCGGCGCTACCGGATCCTCGCGCCAGACTGCGCCGACCGGGAGTCCTTTGCGCCGTTCTGGCAGGCGGCGCGGCAGCGGGCCGTCAAGACGTCGGTGCAGTCCCGGGTGCGCCGACGGCTCGCCCTCGACGCCGCCCTGGAGTTCGGCCTGAACTCGCGTACCGGTCGCACGCTCGAACTGACCGGCTCCGTCGCGGTCGAGGTGGAGGCGGGGCTGCCGGCCCGCATCGCCGGCCTAGCCCGTTCTGCCTTGAACGGCACCTCGTGGCAGGAGCATCTGGACTCCTCCGGCGTCGGCGACGACCGGCTGGTGCAGTGGGTGCGCGGCGTCCTGGACCGGATGCGGGCACAGGGTGCGATCGAGCACCCCTGGTTCGAGCGCTATCGCACCGACGACGGCCGCGACTGGTCGATCTGGGGAGGCCGGCCCCGCAGCGACGGCATGCCGGCCTTCCCCCGTGACCGGCCGCGACCGGCGTACCCGAAGGTGGGCGGCACGCCGGGGCCGACGAACTACTCCCACCTCGATCCGGTGACCTCCGCCCAGTCCTGGTACGCGCGGTGGACGTCGCGGGTGCTCGACGTCTCGCCGCCCGACGGTGGCCGACTCGCCCGGGTGCTGCTCGATCGGCTCGCCCGAGACGGTGTGCTGACCACGACGACCAGCCAGTCCGGCGCCACCGTCTACGCGCTGCCCGCCGCCGGGGTGGTGGTGGCACCCACCGACGAGGCCGATCTGGCCGCAGGGCGGCACCTGCTGGTCTGCGACACCTGCCGTGGCGCCACCCCCGGCGGGATCGCCACCGTGGCCCAGCTGGCGGGGGCGCCGTGCCTGAACGTGCGCTGCCGTGGGCGCCTACAGCCTCAGCCGCTGGCGGACAACTTCTACCGGCGGCTCTACGCGTCGCCGGACATGCGCCGGGTCGTCGCGCGGGAACACACCAGCCTGCTGGACGACACAACCCGGCTGGCGTACGAGGACGGCTTCCGCGGTGCGGCGACCAGCCCGCAGGCGCCTAACGTGCTGGTCGCCACGCCGACGCTGGAGATGGGCATCGACATCGGTGACCTGTCTGCGGTGTTCCTCGCCTCGCTGCCCCGTACCGTGGCGTCCTACCTGCAGCGCGTCGGCCGGGCCGGACGTCTCACCGGCAACGCGTTCGACCTGGCCTTCGTCACCGGTCGCGGTGAGCACCTGCCGAAGCTCGGCGACCCGCTGTCCGTGATCGACGGCGAGGTGCGGCCTCCGGCAACCTACCTGGCGGCCGAGGAGATCTTGCGGCGGCAGTACACGGCGTACCTGATGGATGCCCTCGCTCGGGAGCCGCGCAGGCGGCATCCGAGGAAGGCCATCGGCGCGATCGGATCGTGCGCGCCCGGCACCTTCCTCGGTGATCTCACCCTGCGCGCCGAGCAGCTCTGGGAACAGGACCTGGCTCGTTTCGTCGCGACGTTCGACGATCTCCCCGGTGAGGTCGTGGACGGGCTGCGGGACTGGCTGATGCCGAAGGGCGGCCCCCGCAGCAGCGGTTTCGCCCGGCACCTCCGCGAGGCCAGCGATCGTTGGCGGCAGACCGTGGCGGTGTTGGAGCAGCGCCAGGCCGCGATCACGGCGCTGCTTCCCGACCTGGAGGCGCGGGCACAGTCCCCGGCGGTCACCGACGACGACCGGCAGGCGCTGCGGTCGGCGCAGGCCACCCGCAGGTTGACCAGCGGCCAGCTGGCCCATCTGCGGAGCACCTACTGGATCGGTGTCCTGGAGGAGTACGGGCTGCTGCCCAACTACACGCTGCTCGACGACGCCGTCACCCTGGACGTCGGCCTGTCCTGGATCGACCCGGACGACGGCAAGTACCGCTACGACAGCGCACAGTTCCAGCGCGGCTCGGCCCAGGCACTGCGCGAGTTCGCCCCCGGCGCCACGTTCTACGCCCGTGGCTGGGAGATCGAGATCGACGCCGTGGACCTCGGCCTGGACGGCGCATCGATCCGTACCTGGGCCTTCTGCCCGGACTGCGGACACGCCGCCGACCTCGCGGCGACCGGCACCGAGGTCGTCCCGGTCTCCTGCCCACGCTGCGGGAGCCGCGGCATTCACGACACCGGGCAACGCCTGGACGTCGTGGAGCTGACCCGCGTCTCGGCCGAGCTGCGCCGCGACGAGGTGGCCATCTCCGACCGGCGCGACGAACGCGGCCGGGTCGCGTTCCAGATTGTGCCCACCGTCGACGTCGACCCGGACAACGTGACGCGACGCTGGTTCGCCGAAGGCGTCGGGTTGGGTTGCAGCCACCTGCGCTCGGTCGACATCCGCTGGCTCAACCTGGGGCCGTCGGGGCACGGACAGACCCGGACCATCGCGGGCGGCGAACGGCAGGGCACCCTGTTCCGGGTCTGCTCCGGCTGCGGGAAACGGGACACCGAATCGGGCCGCAACCGCCCCCACGAGCATCGCCCGTGGTGCCCGCACCGCACCTCGCCGAAGGAAGTAACCAGCACCGTCGCCCTGTCGCGGACGCTGCGCACCCAGGGCCTGCTGATCCGGCTGCCGCACATCGTCAGCCTCGGCGACGACTTCGCGATGCCGAGCCTGTCCGCGGCGCTCTTGCTCGGTCTGCGCGAGCAGATGGGTGGCCATCCCGATCACATCCGGGTCGAGCAGGTCGTCGACCCGACGCTGTCCGACGGCCGCGACAACCACGACGCTCTTCTGCTGCACGACACGGTCCCCGGCGGTACCGGCTACCTGGCCGGCATCGCCGATCCGGACCAGCTTCGAGAGCTGCTGATCCTCGCCTGGGACCGGGTGCGGGACTGCGAATGCCGCCTCGAGGAGCGTCTCGCCTGCCATCGCTGCCTGCTACCGTTCACGCCACCGGGAGTGATCCGCCGGGTCTCGCGGGCCTCGGCCGAACGGCACCTGCGCACCCTGCTCGGACTGGCTCCCGACGACCAGACGGCCGAGGACACGACCTGGACGGTGACCGAGGTGGCCCCGCACGAGGAACCAGAGTCCCATCTGGAGCGTGCCTTCCACCGGGTGTTCCTGGGCCGGCTGCGCCGGTGCGGCGCAGCCGTCACCGAGACACCGTCCCCGGTCGGCAACATCGCCCGGTTCACTCTGCCCGGTACGCCTCGTCACTGGACGCTGACCCCGCAGGCGAACGTGGCGGATTCGCGGCCGGACTTCCTGCTCAAGGCCAACGACACCAACGTGCCCGACGTCGCGATCTTCACTGACGGCCGGGCCTACCACGCCACCGCCGCGGTGAACCGGCTCGCCGACGACGCCGCCAAACGCGCGCATCTTCGTGACCTCGGCCTGGTGGTCATCGGGCTCACCAGCGCCGACATCGCCGCCGCTGAGACCGGCACGCACACCCCGCCGTCCTGGTGGAACGCCGCCCTGGCCGGCAACCTGATGAACGTGCCCAGCTTTCAGGCGCCGCCGGAGGCGTACAAGGCAGTGGGCCGAGGCGTGATCGACTGGCTGGTCGGCTGGGTCGTCGACCCGAACCCCGCCGCGGTGCAGGCAGTGGCCCGCGCCGTGCCGATGTTCCTGTCCGCCGGCGCGCAGCCGGTCCAGATTCCCCCGGACCTCGCTCTGGCTCAGGTAGGTCGCGCCGTGCTGCTCGGTGAAGAATCGCCCACCGGCGAGCGTCGGGTGCATCTGCATCGAAGCGGTTCCCTCGCGGCCGTCGTCGAGATGAAGCCCACTGCCGTCGTCGAGGTCACGATCGTGCTCGACGACCGCTCCGAGGTGCTCGACGAGAAACACGCCGGTTCCTGGCGTGCCTGGTTGCAGCTCGCGAACGCGGTCGGCCCCCGCGACTGGCCGACCGCGGTGACGACGACCAGCCTCGTCGAACCGATCGCCGGCAAGCCGGACACGGCCCAGCCGCGCCGGCCGTTGGGCGCCTGGGCCGACGTGTACGAGGCCGCGTTCTCCCAGGCCGAGAAGGAACTGATCGCTGCCCTGGCCGACCACGACGTCGCACCGCCGACGGTCGGTGCGGAAGGTCCCGACGGCATCCCGATCGACATCTGCTGGCCCACGGTGCGCGTCGCCGTCGCCTTCCCGCACATGCCGCCGGAGGACCGCACCGATCTTGCCCGCCACGGCTGGCGCCTGGCGGAGCCCACGCCGGCCGACGTCGTCGCCGCCCTGGCCCACGCCGCCGTCGACCCGGACGAAGGACACTGATGCCGACCATCATCATGGGCAAGCTCGCCAGCAAGATCGACGGCTCGGTCCGCGGCAAGGCGATGACCTTCCTGCAGAAGCTCGGCGTCGACGATTCGACCCCCGGACTGCACATCGAACCCATCCAGCACAGCGCCGACCCGCGAGTACGCACCGGACGGGTCGACGAGTTCTGGCGGGCCGTCATGTTCCGCCTCGACGGCGACGGCGAAACCCACTACGTCATCCACGGCATCTGGGCCCACGACGACGCCATCGCCATCGCCCGACGCGTACGCCTGAGAGTCAACCCCATCAACGGCCTGCCTCAGATCGAAGAGATCGAGGCCGCCCCGGCACCCACGCCTGAACCGCCGGTCGCTGAACCGCCGGCGAAACCGGTCGAGCCGTTGTTCGTCCGCCTCGGCCACGACCGCGTCGACCTCGTCGAACGGCTCGGGCTTCCCGAAGACGTCGTCACCCGGGCCGTCGCCGCGCCCGACGAGGACGCCATTCTCGACCTCGCTCAGCATCACGAGGGCTGGATCGGCACGATCTTGGTCGATCTCGCCGCTGGAGACAGAATCGACGCGATCGTCCAGCGCATGCAGCTGGAGAAGGCGTCCACCTCCGGAAACGACGACGCCGACGTGCTGCAGTCCCTCAAACGGCCGGCGGCCGCGCTGCAGTACGCGTTCATCGACGACCAGGAGGAGCTGCGCCGGGTCATCGAGGGCGGCGACTTCGGCGCCTGGCGCATCTTCCTCCACCCTGAACAGCGCCGCTATGTCGACCGTTCGTACAACGGTCCGTTCCGGCTCTCGGGAGGAGCCGGCACCGGCAAGACCGTCGTCCTCGTCCACCGGGCCCGCGCCCTCAACCGGCGCGACCCCGACGCCCGGATCATCCTCACCACCTTCACCACCAACCTCGCCGACGCGTTGGGCGACAGCCTCACCCACCTCGACCCACGAGTCCCCCAGGCGAAGACACTGGGCCAACCCGGCGTGTACGTGAACGGCGTGGACGCGCTGGCCTCCGCGGTGCTCCGCAACGCCGGCCACGGCCTCGCCGCCGCCATGCGCGACGTCCTGGGCGAGGAACGAGCGACGCCGCTGGCGCGCACCGCACCGACCCGATGGCGGGAAGTCGTCGAATCGACCGGCACCATGCTGCCGCACGAACTCGCCAACGAGACGTTCCTCGCCACCGAGTACGCCCACGTCGTCCTACCCAACAAAGTGCATGACGAGGTTGCCTACCTGCGGGTACGCCGTCCCGGCCGAGGTGTCGCTCTGGATCGCGCCAAACGCCGGGCCGTGTGGGCGCTCATCGAGGCGTACCGGGCACGGTGCCGCGCCGAGGGCAGCGTCGACTTCACGGAGGCCGCCGCGGTCGCGGCAGCACACCTGACCGCAAGCGGCGAGCACCCCGCCGACCACGTGCTCGTCGACGAAGGGCAGGACCTCTCGCCCGCGCACTGGCTCCTGCTGCGCGCCACGGTCGGTGAGCACGCCGACGACTTGTTTATCGCCGAGGACTCCCACCAGCGCATCTACGGCACCCGAGTCGTCCTCGGACGGTACGGCGTCGCGATCGTCGGACGATCCCAGCGGCTGACACTGAACTACCGCACCACGGCGCAGAACCTGGGGTACGCGATGAGCATCCTGGACGGCGCGGATTACGTCGACCTCCAGGACGAACCGGAAAGCACTGGATACCGCTCTGCCCGCTCCGGTCCAGCACCCGTGGTCGAGGTCGTCGAGTCGCTGCCGGAGGAGATGACCGCCATCGTGCGGCACGTCCGCGCCTGGCTCGACGCAGGTGACCCCCTGGAGAACATCGCCGTCCTCGTTCCCGACCGATACCACCGCGACCGCGTCGTGACCGCCCTGACCGACGCCGGCATCGACGCCCGCGCCGTCGATCGAGACCGACCACCGACTGGCCGAGTGCCGGTACTCACCATGCACCGCGCCAAAGGCACCGAATTCTCCAAAGTGGTCCTCGAAACGGGTAAGCCGTCTCCGGCCGAGCTGGAACGCCTGGGATCGCTCGACCCCTCCGAACGAGCGGACGCGGAACTGCGTGCCCGGTCCTTGAGGTACGTGGCGGCCACTCGCGCTCGCGACGCACTCGTGGTCGTGAAGCGCCGCTGAGGCTGCTGCCGGAAGGCTCGGCTCGGGGACGCGATAGTCACGGCCTGGGTCGAAGAGGCTGGGCTGCGTGGCGACTGGTGTACGTACGCGATCGGGATGCCGGTGATCCCGGTGACGGCGAACCCGGTGGTCGCACCGCCCACGACGACGGTCAGCGGGGCGGCAGCCGCCATCACGGTGAACACCAGCGGCCACACACCGAGACGGCTGCGCGCCAGGGTGGCGTTGACCGTGTCGGTGGAATGCTGAGCAGACATACGGGGATCCCTTCGAGCGGATCGGATGGATCAGCGGCGGGTGATGATCGAGTCGCCGACGGCGGCCTCGGTGTGGGCCAGCAGTTCCCGGACCGGGGCGGGAGCGGTGGTGACGGCGGCGCGAAGCCCGGTTTCGAGGTCGGCGGGATGGCCGAGCAAGACCGACCGGTACAGGTCGGTGGCCAGAATCAGGCCGCCGAGGACGGTGTCGAACCCGTCCAGCGGTTGGCCTTTCTGCAGGCGGCCGGAGAGGCGGGCCCAGGGCCAGGCAGCGGTATTCATGTCGGTGGGCACGTATCGCACCCGCCGCCCGAGCAGTCGTCGCTCGGTGGTGTTGCGCAGGTGTCCGGCCCGGGTGAGCCGGTCGGCGACGTCCTGGTGGGCAGTCCGGGCGAGGTAGGCCAGCCAGGTCCGGACCGGCAGGGCGGATCGTTCGGCGGCCAGCCGGTCAAGGACCGTGTGCGCAAGCGCGTCGATCGGCGGCTCCGCGTCCAAGATGATCACCTGCCCGCCCGGCAGCGCGAGCCTGCGTGCCAGCACCAGCTCGGCCAGCAGCGCCGCGGCCAGACCCAGACCGGTGACGTGATCGTCGAGCAGCGGCCGCCCGTCGTCGTCACGGTGGGCGAGCCGGAACAGGTCGTCGGCGACCAGCGGCCAGGTCGGCCGTCGTGGTCCGGCCTGCCATCCCCCGACCGCAGTATGCCGTCCTCGGGTCGGCGCGGAGCCGTTCGGAAATGCGGTATTGATGTACGCCATGACCAGACCGCCTATCGGCGGTTCTCACGGCCGGTGGTCGCATGGTCGATCTCGCGCTGTTCCAGGTAGTCCGCTGCGCGGATGCGCATGTCGTTGTCTCCTGTTCCAGGATCGTGAAGCCCCCGAGGCGGGCGGGTACCGGTGCCACTGCTGCTGGGGAGACCGCTGCGGCTCCTCACGCCCACCCCCGGGGCCGTCTTCGAGCGCCGCAATCGGCTGATCTGGCGGCGCGAATAGACGATCCCGTGCCACCGCCGGCGTTGGGTAGATCACGTTGGGGGTCCACCGCGAACCCCCGATATCGGGCCCTGGCCGCGTAGGGGTCCACCGTGAACCCCCACGATGAGCTGACCTGACAACGCTCCCGCCAGCGAGGGTGAGACATCGGTCTTCGTCGAAGTGAGCCCGGCGATGGTCGTCTTCTGGGGAGGAGAATCATGCGCGTCTCAGCGATGACGTCGGACCCCGCGCCGTGGGCGTGGGAGTTCGACTGGCACCTGACGAACAGGTGCAATTTCTTCTGCGAGTACTGCCATCCGCAGATCCGGTACGTCCTGAACAAGAAGCCGCTGGAGGAGCCGCCGGCCGACCTGGTCGTGCGCCGTTTCGAGGAGCTGGAGGGCACCTCGCTGGTGCACATGTCGGGCGGGGAGCCGTTCCTCTTTCCCGACTTCGCGCGGTTGTGCGCCGGGCTGACCCGCCGCAACTGGATCAGCATCAACACGAACCTGGCGTCACCCGACCTGGTGACCGATTTCGCGTCGTCGGTCGATCCGTCCAGGGTCGTGAAGATCGTGGCAGCGCTGCACATGCCTGAGCGCGAGCGTCTCGGCCTGCCGTTGGAGACGTACGCCGAGTCGTTCCGGATCCTGCGGTCCGCCGGCTTCGACGTGGTCTCCCTCTACGTCCTGTACCCGCCGCTGCTGCCACAGCTGCGGAAGGACCTCGCGGCTCTGGCTCGTCTTGGCGTGGAGCCGGTCCGTGCCAAGGTCTTCAAGGGCGTGCACGAAGGCCGCCGCTACCCGGAGTCCTACACCGCAGAGGAACGTGACCTGATTTTGGCGAACTCCGGCGAGTATGTGTTCAACCGCCCGTACTTGGACGGGATGCTCGCTTTCCGCGGCCAGCCCTGCACGGCGGGCATGAGCTCGTTCAAGGTCACGGTCACCGGCGAGGTACGCAGGTGCGCATCCGTTCCGGCGGGCTACGGCAACCTCTACGACGGGACGTTCCGGCCCGCCCGGGAAAGCACTGGTTGCCCGGCCCGACGTGTCCTGGTCCTGTCGCAGTGCCTGGCCTATCTGGTGGAGCCTCCTGCTCCAGCCGGAACGACAGCGAGCCAGGCGGAGGCTCGGGCATGAGAGTGCTGACCGGTCTCGGTGCCGTCCATCCCGATCAGATGCCCTTCGATGTCGCCGAACGTAAGGGAATCGGCCATCCTGACAGCCTCGCCGACCTGGTCGCGGACAGGTTCTCCCAGCGTTACTCCTACCTGTGCCGGGAGCAGTTCGGCGTGGTGCCGAACCACTGGGTCGACAAGGTCAATCTGGTGGGGGCAGCAGCCGACGTCCGGTTCGGCGGCTACGACATCCGCAAGCCGATCGACGGCTACCTGTTCGGCAAGCTCACCGAGCATCTGGGTGGGACTCGGCTTCCGCTCGCCGACCTGTTCGCCGAGGTGACCCGAAGCGTTCTCGTGGAGGTTCTCGGCGACGAGACCGTGCTCGATCATCTGCGCCTGCACGTCAACAACACTGCCGGCACCGCTGTGGATCATGACGAGCAGTTCTACCAGCCGCGGACGGCAGCTGCCGTCCGCGAGGTGCTGGCGGACGAGTCCGTCGCGAACGACACCGTGCTGTGCGCGGGAAGCGGCCCTCGTGGTGCGGCCGCGGAGACTGCCGTCTGGTTGGAGTCGCTGCTGACTCGGCATGACTTCCGCTCCCGTTTCGGCACCGGCACGGATGTGAAGGTCATGGTGGTCCGTTCGGGTGTTGAGCTGGACGTCACCGCAGCCGTTCCGTTTCTGCCCGGGGCGGTGAGCACTTGGTCGGAGTACCGCGACCAGCTGGACGCCATTCAGGACGAGCTCGGCAACGAGGTGAAGCAGTTCCTCGACGGCCTGTCGCTCTCCCTGGGAGAAGCGCGGTTACACCTGAACACGAAGGATGTTCCGGGCCGCGGCTACTTGGCGCCGTTCGGTACGTCTCTCGGCAAGGGCGACTGCGGTGCGGTGGGACGCGGGAACCGCTACAACGGCGTCATCGAGCCGTTGCGGCCGGCCAGCGGCGAGGCACCCGCCGGCAAGAATCCCGTGCACCATGTCGGGAAGATCTACACGGCGATCGCCGGTGACATCGCCGGTCGATTGTTCGCACAGTTGGGCGTCTACGCCGATGTGGTGGTCGCCGCCCGCAACGGTGGTCGGCTGGACAAGCCGGCGTATGTGCTGATCCGCAGTGATCTACCGGTCGGTGCCACGGGCGAAGCGATCGCTCGTGAAGCTCTCGGGACTGCTCCGTCCTACCATGAGCGCTTTCTCGGCGAGGATCCGATCGCCCGGTTCCGAGAGCGGGCGTCGGCATGACGACGGTGCTGGACGACGTCCATGTCCGCCATCTGGAGCAGCTGCGATCCCGGCTCCCGGTCATCGACCGGCAGGGGCTGCGGCTGGACGACACCTACGTAATGTTCTTCGCCGAAGCCGAACTCATGGCCGAGCATGCCCGCCGCCTGGTCGCCGGCCAGGCAGCGCCCCGGGTTCTCGAGGTCGGTCTCGGGCTGGGGGTCTTCGCCGAGCAGCTCGGCGCGTATCGGATCGGCGGCTATCGGGCAGTGGAACCGCATCCGGGCGTGGTGGAGCTGGTCGCTCCGCGAGTCAGGTCGGCGCTTCGCTGCGAGGTGACGTTCGAGGTGGAGCCCTGGCAGTCGGTCGCGCTGCCTCCGGCGAGCCTCGACGCGATCATGTACGACACCTGGCCGCCGGACGGTCATGCCGACGCGGACTTCGCCCGGTTCGTCGAGCATGTCGCCGTACCGGCCCTGCGGCCCGGCGGACGGTTCAGCTTCTTTCACAGCGGCACGCAGCTTTCGGCGGCTCGGACGTACGTCCTGGATCGGCATTTCCCCGGCTGGCAGGCCGCTCCGTACCGCATACCTCCGGCCGACCTACCGGCTGCTTGGAGCAAACCCAGCGCGGACTTTCTCGTACCGATCGCGGTGAAAGGAGACGGCTGATGGACACAGTGCCGATCAGTTCCTCGGTGCGAAGCGCATTCGACGAGGACGGGTACGTGGTGCTGCGGGGCGTTCTCGACGCAGCCACCGTTGAGGCTCTCCGCGACGCCGCCTCATGCGTGTTCGACCAGGTCGTCGGAGCGACCCTGGCCCAGCAGATGGCCCATCCCCGGCTCACCTGGTGGCGGCTGCCGGACGGCCGGGCGTACGTCTTCAAGGTGAAGCCCGTCGCTGACCTGGCGCCGGCCTTCGGCGACGTGGCGCGTGGCCAGACGCTGCCGGCCATCGCGTCGGCGCTGCTCGGCGCCGAGGTGGAGCTGATGGAGGATAAGGTCACCTACAAGGAGGCCCTGAATCCCGACGTGCCGTGGGCGAACTTGCCGGTGCTGGGCGAAGAGGTTCGCAAGCACTCGGATGCGACCTACTTCGCCGCACGTGGCTTCAGCGGGGTGCTGACCGTCGCGGTGTGCCTGGACGACTGCCCGGCCGAGGCGGGCGCGTTGCGTGTCTGGCCTGGAACCCATCGCCGGCACGTCGAGTACGTGCAGACGGCGGATCAGGGCCCGATCGTGCCAGACGAGTCGGCTCCGGACGACGAGGCGGTCACGCTTACGGCCGAGGCCGGGACTGTCCTCGCGTGGGACGCGGCCCTGGTGCACGCGAGCGAGGCCAATCTGACGGGCAAGCCACGGCGGCTGCTCGTGCTCGGCTACACGACAGTCGATCACTGATGGGTAGCCGCGTTCTGGTGATCGGCGGCACCGGCTTCGTCGGGTCCCACTTGGTCGCCGCAAGTGTGGACCGAGGCCACGACGCGACGGTGTTCAGTCGGGGTCGCCGTCCCATCACTCCCGAAGTGGCAAGCATCGTCGGAGACCGACGACGACCAGGCCCGGCGACCCGAGCAGATCTGGAAACCGGCTGGGACACGGTCATCGACACATGCGCACACACCGCCGTGGACATGGACGTGAGTCAGAGCATCCCGGCCACGCGCTACCTGCTGCTGTCCACGTGCGGCGTCTACCAGGCGGCGGGGCTGTCCCGGATCGCGGACGAGTCGGTGCCGGCGAACACGCACGGTGTGGCTCGCGGGAAGGTGCAGTGCGAACGCCGCGTTGCACTGCTTCCGGCGCAGTCTCTGGTCGTCCGACTCGGTGCGGTCACCGGGCCGGACGACCCGTCCGGGCGGGCCGCCTATTGGATCGACCGAGCACTGCGAGGCACGGGCGTCCTCGTTCCGGCAAGACCTGACCAGCCGGTACAACTCGTCGACGTTCGTGACGTCGCCGGATTCCTGGCGGCAATGGTCGACTCCGAGCACACCGACGTGGTCAACGTCGCCGGCCCGATCACACTGTTCGCCGAGTTCATCGACCTGATCCGGGCCGCCGGACACGGCGAGTCGGAATTCGACTGGGCCCCGGAACAATTCGTCCTGGCCCGCGGTGTCCGGCCTTGGCAGGAAGTACCGCTGTGGCTGCCCACCGACCACCCATTCCGAGCCCACCTACGGACCGGAACCGACCGTGCCGCTCAGGCGGGCTTCGTCGCCCGCCCGCTCGCCGTGACGATCGCTGACCTCACCTCCTGGCACCGGGATCATCGGTGTTGGCATCCCTACTGGCTGGGGCTCGATCGCGAGCAAGCTCTCCTCCAAGCGATCGGAGGATCCTGATGCTCCCCTACACGCAGCCCGCCCCCTACTCCAGCCAGTGGGGTGAGGACCGTTGGCTCACCGAGCGGCTCATCGCGCCGCGACGAGGAGTGTTCGTCGACGTCGGCGCAGGAGATGGCGTCCGCGGCAGCAACAGCCTGCACTTCGAGGATCAGGGCTGGTCCGGGCTCTGCGTCGACTCGGATCCACGCAATCGGGAGGCCCTCGCCCGGAGAAAGTGTCGGCTCCAGATGTGCGCCGTCGCCAGCCAACCCGGACCGCAGCCTTTCAGCATGTACGACGCCAAGCCCTCATGGTCAGGGCTGGGCGAGCGCGGCGCCGGCTACACCGTGATCAGCATCGTCTGCCGCACCCTGGAGGATCTGCTCACCGAGGCGGGCATCGAGCGCATCGATCTGCTCAGCATCGACGTCGAAGGCACCGAGCTGGATGTCTGGGCGTCCTTCGACCCTGATCGCCACCGTCCCGGAATCGTCATCGTCGAGTACGACGAGTCCGTTCCTACTCGCAGCACCGCACATCTGCACCGTGCGTTCGGCATCGACCAGTACGAACTCCTGCATCGAACACCGTCCAACCTGATCCTTCGAGGTACGGACGCGGTCAGCCGGCAGCGGTGGCCCGATGCATGACCAGGTCGCGGCTATCCTTCGCCGACGCCTCGCCGGCGAAAACGTTATCGTGTTCTGCTCCCAGCACGAGGAGGTTCCGGCGTGGGAACGGCTACTGGAGACCGCCGGGGTGAACTCGGCGCTGGTCCTGGCCTTCGACGGTCCTCAGCTCTCGCCGCTGCTCGCGCACCCGTCACACCGAGACGCCGGAGAACTGGTGGCCGCTCGGCATAGGCTGTTGGGCACCCTCTCCGCGAGATCGCCGCTGGCACAGATGGTCGATGGCTTCGACCCGGGAGGCCGAGCGGTTCTTCTGGTCACCGACCCGCTCGATCCTAGAGACGTCGGTGAACGTCGCCTTTTCGCGGCGAAGCATCCCAGTTGGTCACTCGTCGAACACAAGAGTGTCGTGGACACGCTGTGGGACGTCATGGGCGTGGACCGCGCCGAATCGGTGGCCCTCGACCGGCCCGGCGCCCTGTTGAAGCACGACAGTCTGGCGACCAGCGGCATCGTCGCCTCATGGCAACGCCTCGGCGAGGTGCCCTCAGCGGGCGGAAGCGGCATCCGAACCGCCCTCACCGGGAACGACGACGGACGCTTTCGCGTACGCATCATGCCGCATCTGACCGGACGGCCCTGCCGCCTGCAGGGGCTGACCAGCGCGGATACGACCGTCGTCTTCCCGCCCTTGGAGTTGCTGGTCCCGCAGCGAAAGGAAGACAGATCGTTCCTGTGCGCGGGCTCCACCCCGCTGTCGGCACCGGAGCAGGCCCCGCTGACGGCATTGACGCGGCGGCTCGGCGACCAGTTGCGCGCGTTTCTGGCGTACCGCGGAGGATTCTCGGTGGACGGCATCCTCACTCTCGAGGGCTTCCGCCCGACCGACCTCAACACCAGAGTCACCTCGGCGTTGGAGAGCTTGCCGGCGACGGTTCGCGTCGCGGTACACGCCTGCGCCTTGGCGGCTCGCGCCGATCTGATCGACCTGCCAGGTTCGGCCCTCGGGCGATACGTCGCGGACGCATTCCGGGAGACCGGCGAACTGCTGATCCGCGCTCCGTTCCCGGACAACGACCGCCTGGTTCGTGAGCATGTTCGCTGGTTCGGTGCGGTCCTCGTCAGCGCCGGACACGCCGAGCCGCACGGCGTCCTCGACATCGGTCCGGGAGCACGGGGAGCGGTTCTGACCGCTCGATTGCGCCACGCTGACCTACCCGACGGCGTGGACCTCCAAGCTGCCACCATCGCCGTGTTCGAGGCTGCAGACCGGCTGCTGGGAGCGAGGTACGGGCCGTTGACGGCACCCGGAGGTGCTGATCCGTATCAAGCGGATCAGCACCATCGAAGGTAGAGCAGGCTCATCCGAGCCGGGTGATCGCAGCCTGAATGCGGTGCAGAGTGCGTTCGCGGCCGAGCACTTCCAGCGACTCGAACAGCGGCAGGCCGATGGTCCGGCCGGTCACTGCGACACGAACCGGTGCCTGAGCCTTGCCGAGCTTCAGCCCTCGAGCCGCGCCCAGTTCCTCGACGGTCTGCTTCAGGCACTCTGCGGTCCACGCAACATCGGCGAAAGCGGCAGCCACGTCGGTCAGCAGACCGACCGCCGATTCGCCCGTCATCGCCTTCGCCCAGGCGGCCTCGTCGACCGGTGGTTCCGGCAGGAACAGGAAATCCACCATCGTCACGATCTCGCCGAGCAGGCTGACCCTGGTCTGCGCCAGCGGGGCGACCACAGCAAAGACATCCTCGTTGTAGTCCTCGGGCCGCCACGGGGCGGCCTCGCCGCGCAGCCAGGGCTGGCAGGCGGAGATGAACTCCTCGACGCTCATCGCCCGGATGTAGTCGCCGTTGAAGGCGCGAAGCTTCTTCACGTCGAAGAAGGCCGGCGACGGGTTGACGTCTTCGAGCCGGAACTCGGTGACCAGGTCCTCCCACGGCAGGATCTCCCGGTTACCGGACGGGGCCCAGCCGAGCAACATCAGGTAGTTGCGCATCGTCTCGGCCAGGTAACCCTCAGCGCGGAAGTCCTCCAAAGCGACCCGGTCACGTCGCTTGGACAACTTCTGCCGCTTCTCGTTCACCAGGATCGGCGCATGCGCCCACACCGGCGGCTCGTGCCCGAGCGCCTGCCACAGCAGCTGCTGCTTCGGCGTGTTCGGCAGATGCTCCTCGGCCCGGATCACGTGCGTGATGCCCATGACCATGTCGTCCACGACGTTGGCCAGCAGGAACACCGGTGACCCGTCACCGCGGGCGATCACGAAGTCTTCGATGGTGCTGTTGGCGAACGTCGGCTCGCCGCGAACCAGGTCACGAACGACCGTCCGCCCCTCGTCCGGGGTGCGGAAGCGCACGGCACGCCCCGGCTCGGCGGTCAGGCCGCGGTCACGGCAGAAGCCGTCATAACCTTTGTGCTCGCTGCCGGCGCGCGCGACGACCTGCTCACGGACGCAGTCGCAGTAGTACGCCTGCCCCGCCGCGAGGAGCTTGTCGATCGCGTCGCGGTGGTGCTGAACGTAGGCGGACTGGAAGAGTGGTCCCTCGTACTCCTCGGGTCCGCAGCCCAGCCACGCCATCGCGTCCAGGATCCCCTGGACCCACTCCGGCTTGCTGCGTTCAGCGTCGGTGTCCTCGATCCGGAGCACAAGGATGCCCCCGGACTGCTTCGCCAGCACCCAGTTGTAGAGCAGGGAACGAGCGTTGCCCACGTGGAACATCCCCGTGGGAGACGGGGCGAACCGGACACGTACGCCGGAAGGAGAAGACGCCATGCACGCAGCGTACCGACCCCGGTCCGATCATTCGGTTGCGGTCAGCGCGTCCAGGTGGGCTTTGAATGCGTCGGTCAGGCTGTCGAGAATCATCCGGCCTTTGTCCGCTGTTCCGGCCGATGGCAGCCCGATGACACCCGATCTGGTGTAGCCGGCCATGCCGTGGACGAGCAGCAGGTTGCGGTCGTCGGCCTGATGGTCGGACGTCTCGACACCGGGACGGAGCAGCTTCGGCGCGACGTGACGCAACAGCGACACCTCCAGCTCACCGGCATGCATGTCGGCATGGCCGTCGCTCGTCAGGCCGGCCGCCTGACGGGCGGCGTTCCAGTCGTCCCTGGCGGGAAACAGTGTCATCACCGGTCCCGCGATGTTCGCCTCCTGAACGATGTTGCTCAGCACGTAGTTGCCGCCATGCCCGTTGACCAGAGCAAGACGCTCGATCCCGGACCGCCGAAGAGACGTGAAAACGTCATTGACCACGGCGGTCAGGGTGGTGTGGCTGATGCTGACCGTGCCCGGCCAGGCGCTGTGCTCGTGGGAGCAGGAGATCGTCACCGGCGGCAGCATGAACAGGTCGTAAGCCGAGGCGACGCGTTCGGCGATCGCACACGCGACGACGCTGTCCGTGGCCAGGGGCAGATAGGCGCCGTGCTGTTCGAAACTTCCGATGGGTAGCACCGCGACGGGGGCGGCGCGGCGCCTCTCGTCCTCGCTGGTGGCGGGCGACAGCAAATTCATGGATCAATCCTGACAGGCGACGAGCGCACCCTGGTATGCCTCGGCCAGGTGGGGAAGCACGGTGAGTTCGCGGTGCCGGCGGAGTCGCGGCAGCAGCCGCCCCACGGCCCGCAGGGCACGCACCGACGATGTCTGCTCTGCTACCTGGACCGCGGACAGGCCCTCGACCGCCGCCCGTTCCGGCTCACCGTCGTCCAGATACGCGAGCGCGAGGTCAGCGCGCCATACGCCTTCATCGAGGCGCCCCTCGGCAGGCCACGCCGCGAGGACTTCCTCATAGGTCCTCGTGGCCGCCGCGCTCTCGCCGAGCATCTGCCGGCACCGGGCTTCGCTGGCGCGAACGTAGTCGACCGTGCAGTGGCCGCCGAGATGATCCGACCCGTCGGTGGGCTCGGAGACCAGACGGAACGCCTGGTCGATGTTCGTCCGGCTCGCCGCCGCATCGTCGGCGAGGGCGTGCGCCTCGGCCTCACGGATAAGGCACAGGGCCGACGTATGGGGCGGCAGTTTCGGTGTCCGGCGGGCCTGCTGCGCGAACCGGCCCGCACAGACCGCATCACCGTCGTCGAGCGCTTGCTGACTCTTGCGCATGAGGATGTACGACACCAGATGGAGATCGTCGGCTTCGGCGGCCAGGGCATGCGCCCGATCCAGCAACGAACTCGCCCGCGCCGGGTGCGACCCGTTCGCCTCGATCCAACTCAGGAACTCGGTCCAGTGCGCTTCGAGAGCCATCAGGCGAGAACGGTGCGGTCCGGTTGTGGCCATCCGGGCCGCGCCGATGAGCTGGGACTGTCCCTCTGCGGGCCGGCGCAGACCCGCGCAGCCAAGGGTGTTGCTCCGGGCGGACAGCACGCTCAACAGAGCATTCCACGAATCGTGCAGCGAAGGATCGGCGAAGACGTCAGCGAACCGTAACGGAGATGCCTCGGAGGATGAGGCGAGCCCCAGGTACGGCCGCGGGATGCTCAACCCGTCGGCGATGCGTTCCAGGACCTCGAAGGAGGTGACCCGTTGTCGTCCCTGGGCGATCTGCCGCACCCGGGTCTCCGAGAGGCCGGTCAAGGCGGCAAGTCGCGCCCGGGACAGACCTCGGGTCCGCAGGAAACGCAGAAGCACGGAGACATCGCGGGCCGCGAGATGCTCGACGAGGGGCCGGCCCTCGAACACCGCCGTGTCCCACCACTGAGGATCGATGTTCATGGCCGCGCCGCCCCTCTCCGACATCCGACCACACACCGCTTCGGTGGCAACACGCTACGGCAAACAGGAACGTTTCCGCCAGATCGGGCAGCGCATGGGACAACGCTCGGGCGTCGGCTTCGTCGCCGGCGTATCCGGGGACGACAGCTTCGACCAAGCGTGGCGGTCCGGAATCCAGGAGCGGTTCCGCACGATCCTCGCCGGCCTGTGCATGAAGACGGACCTGCTCGCGTGAATCACCGAGCAAGGCAAGCTCCGGCCGGAGACCGACCCAGCGCTCTTGGAGGCGATACCTACGACAAACCTCGCCGTCAGCCGACTACCGGAAGCCAACGGCGATGCCTTTCGATGCCTTCCACCTGGAGCTGCGCTACAGCGAACTGGACCCACGGGTCACGGTCACCGCAGACACCGCGACCAGGCTCAGCGCCACCGTGCACGAGATCCTCGCCCCAGATGGCGTTGCGGAACCCCTTGCGCGCCCCGAGTGGGGCACGCAACGGAACTCAACCAACGGTTGATGATCTCCGTGCGGATGCTCTGGGTGCCCGGGGCGGGTCTCGAACCCGCACGCCTTTTGGGCAGCCGCTTTTAAGGCGGCCGTGTCTGCCGTTCCACCACCCGGGCCGGTGCGCTGATGCTCACCGTAGCCGGTGCTGCCCAGCCGGCACGATGCCGGATCGGTCCCGAATCGGCCGCGTCACCCCCGGCGCGACGACGCGACGGGCGGGGACGGGCAGGCGGAACCGGACACGAATGGGACAAACCGCTGGTCAGCGGCGTTCCCGCCCGGCGAGCACCGAGCGGGAGGGGCGGCGCCGTTCGTCAGCCGCCCGTCGCCGGCCACGGCCAGCCGGGCGGCTGGCTGGCCGGCGGGCCGTGTCAGCGGCGGGCGGCGCCGACCGGTTCGCGGTCGTCCGCCAGCGGCGGCGTCACGTGGGTGAACTCCTCGCGGGGCTCGTGCAGCTGCCCCAGCGAGATGACCTCGCGTTTGAGGACGAACGCCAGGGTCCAGTCGGCGAGGACGCGAACCTTGCGGTTGAACGACGGGATGCGGCTCATGTGGTACGTCCGGTGCATGAGCCACGCCGGGAAGCCCTTGAGCTTGACGCCGTAGATCTTCGCCACGCCCTTGTAGAGGCCGAGGCTTGCGACGCTGCCCGCGTACTTGTGCTTGTAGTCCTTCGGGGTGCCGCCGTAGATGACCTGGCGGATGTTGTCGGCGAGCACCGCGGCCTGCCGGACGGCGTGCTGGGCGCTCGGCGAGCACCAGCCGCCCGGGTTGGTCAGGTCGGGGACCTGCGCGCAGTCGCCGGCCGCCCATGCCCCGTCCAGGACCCGGTCGCCGTCGACGACCTGCAGGGTGGCCCGGCAGGTGATGTGCCCGCGGGGGCCGCGCGGCAGGTCGGTGTGGTCGAGCATCGGCGACGGCTTGACGCCGGCGGTCCAGACGATGGTCTCGGCCCGGAACACCTCGCCGTCGGAGAGGTGGACCTCGCCGTCGACGCAGGACTCCATGCGGGTCTCGAGGCGGATGTCGATGCCGCGCTTCTGCAGCTGGCGGGCCGCGTACGCGCCCATCTCCGGGCCGACCTCGGGCAGGATCCGGTTGGACGCCTCGACGAGGACGAACCGGACCTCCTCCTTCTGCAGCTCGGGGTAGTACTTGAGGCCGTCGCGGACCACGTCCTCCATCTCGGCCAGCGCCTCGACGCCCGCGTAGCCGCCGCCGACGAAGACGAAGGTCAGCGACGCCTTGCGCACCTCGGGGTCGGGGGTGACGGCCGCGACGTCGAGCCGGTCGAGGATGTGGTTGCGCAGGTAGATGGCCTCGCCGATGGTCTTGAAACCGATGCCGTGCTCGCGCAGGCCGGGGATCGGCAGGGTGCGGGAGACCGAGCCCGGCGCCACGATGATGTGGTCGTACGCGATCTCCTTGATGGGGCCCTCGATGGGCTGCACGGTCACCGTCTTGCGGGCGTGCTCGATGCGGGTGACCTCGCCCGAGACGATGTGGCACCGCTTCAGCTCACGACGCAGCGGCACCACCGAGTGGCGCGGCGAGATGTTGCCGGCCGCCGCCTCCGGGAGGAACGGCTGGTAGGTCATGTGCGGCTGCGGGTCGATGACGATCACTTCGGCGCGGCGCGCGTTCAGCTTCCTCGACAGGCGCAGCGCCGCGTACAGCCCGACGTGTCCTGCCCCTACGACCACGATGCGTTGCGGTTTCACGTGTTCATTGTCCCGCCGCCGGGGGTCCCGTGCCCCGTTCTGTGACCAAGGACAACCCCGGAAGTCAAGAGTCGTAACGCCGGTATTTCGGTTTCATTTCGCTGAGAACTTCATGCGCGCGCACGGTCACGGACGGCGAAGGAGCCGGCTCAGGAGCAGCGCCAGGCCCACCGCGGCCGCCAGCCCGACCAGGGTCGCCAGGACGAACGCGCCGCCGGCCAGCTCGGCGGTCAGCCCCAGCGCGAGCACGGTCAGCACGGCCGAGAGGAGGATCGTCAGGCCCGCGCGGGTGAGCCAGCCGGTGACCACGTCGGCGTTCACCATCGAGTCGTACGGCAGCACCGCCGCCAGCGCCGCCAGCGTGTGGCCGGCGTACGTGAGCGTCGCGATCGCCAGCACCCGCCAGAGCGCGATGCGGGCGTCGTACCAGGTGGTGTCGACGAGCCAGCCCGCCACCACGGTCACGATCGTCAGCGTGGGCCCCCGGCCGCGCGGCGCGAAGGCGGGGTAGACCGCGACCACGGCCAGCAGGACCGCGTACCGGCTCACCACCAGCGACACCGGCCAGGCGACCGTCATCGCCGCGAAGAAGGCGAGGCCGGCGCCGCAGCGCACGGCCAGCGGCAGGACCGTCGCCCGGGTGACGACCCTACGGGTGCGGGCCAGGCGGTTCGCGATGCCGTCGAGCATGTCAGCGCCCCCGGGGCGCGGAGGCCAGCCGGGCCACGTCGCGCAGCACGAGGTCGAGGCTGCCCGCCCCGGCCCAGGTCACCACGGGCACGCCGTGCTCACGCAGCCGGCCGAGCACGTTCTCCCGTTCCATCCGCCACAGCCGGGTGGCCAGCGGCGTCCACTGGCTGCGCTGCGGTGGCGCGGCCCCCTCGGGCAGCGTGTCGACGGCCACCGTGTAGCGGCCCGACTGCACGAGCCCGGCCAGCATGTCCGCCGCCCGGGGATCCACCAGCGGGGTCAGCACCACGACGAGCGCGTCGGAGGAGACGTTGTGGGCGCCGAAGACGTGCTCGTACGGCTCACTGTCGGCGGTGTCCGCGCGGACGTCGAGCAGCCACTCGAGCACCGTCAGATACTGCCGCCGGCCCGTGGCGGGACGCAGGCGGCGGGCGGAGGAACCGTACTCGGCGAGCGAGACCCGGTCGCCGCGCTGCAGGTAGTGCTCGGCGATCGCCGCGGCCGCGCGCACGGTGGTGTCGAGCACGGACGCCTTTCCCTTCACTCCCCCGGACGCCCCCGCCTCCCCGAGCACGTCGAGGAGCAGCAGCACCTCGGCGTCGCGGTCGGACAGCGTCGAGGCCACGTGCAGATCGCGGGTCCGCAGGGACACCCGCCAGTCGATACGGCGCAGCCTGTCGCCCGGCGCGAACGGGCGTACCCCCGCAAGCTCGCCGCCCTCACCCGGCCGCCGCGACCGGTGGTTGCCGACCAGGCCGGCCGCCGCGGGCATCGCCTCGGTGGCCGCGAACGGTTCCGTCTCCGGGTAGACCCGCACCCCGCGGGCCGGGACGACGACCGGACGGCAGGCCAGCAGGCCGCCGCACGCGGCCACCCGCGCGGCCGCCGGGCCCACGGCGTGCCGGCCCCAGCGCAGCGCCCGCCCGGGCAGCTCGACCGCCGTCCAGCCGTCCGGGGCCACCGTGACGGCGAACGGCCGGTCGGCGTCCTCCAGGTCCAGCCACGGCGAGGTCCGGGTCCGCACCACCACCAGGTCGTACGCGATGACGTCGGCGTTGGCCACGGTCAGGGCCGCGGCGACCTCGCCACCCTCGACGATGTGCTCCTCGTCGGCGTCGATCCGCAGCTCCGGCGCGGACCGGGGCATCCGCCGCAGCCCGATCGCCGCCCCGATCGCGAACGGCGCGGCCAGCAGCACCAGGTCCACCCGGCCCAGCGCCACCCCGAGCACCAGCAGCAGGCCGGTGAGCAGGACCGTACGGCCCAGGGCCCGGGTCGGCACCCAGGCCGGGGCCGCCCAGCCCTCGTCGGCCGCCGCCTCGGCCGGAGGCACCGCGGCCCGCAGCGGTGGCGGGTCGATGAGTGTCACTGCTCGGCGTACCCGCCCGCGTACGTCGGCAGCGCGCCGCTGGCCGGCGCCGGCACGTTCTGCAGCACCTCCTGCACCACGAACTGCGGGTCGACGCGGCGCAGCCACATCTCCGGCCGCAGCGTGATCCGGTGCGCGAGGGCGGGCACGGCGACGTCCTTGACGTCCTCGGGCACCACGTAGTCGCGACCGGCCATCGCCGCGCGGGCCCGGGCGAGCAGCAGCAGCGCGAGCGAGCCACGCGGCGACGAGCCGACCAGCGCCGAGGCGTGCTCGCGGGTCGCCGCGGTCAGCGCCACGATGTAGCGGCCGATCGAGTCCTCGACCGCGACCGACTCCAGCGCGCCCTGCATGGCCTGCAGCGTGCGGGCGTTCACGACCGGCGCGAGCTGCGCGTCCTCCTGGCGGCGGGACATGCGACGGCGCAGCACGTCCCACTCCTCGTCCTGGGTCGGGTAGCCGAACGAGACCCGCAGCATGAAGCGGTCCAGCTGGGCCTCGGGCAGCGGGTACGTGCCCTCGTACTCGATCGGGTTGGCGGTGGCGAGCACGTGGAACGGCGGGTCCAGGCGGTAGGTCACGCCCTCGACCGACACCTGCTTCTCCTGCATCGCCTCCAGCAGGGCGGCCTGTGTCTTCGGCGGCGTCCGGTTGATCTCGTCGGCGAGCAGCATGTTCGTGAACACCGGGCCGGCCCGGAAGGCGAAGTCGCCCTTGCGCTGGTCGTACAGGAAGGAGCCGGTCACGTCCGCGGGCAGCAGGTCCGGGGTGAACTGCAGGCGGCGGAAGTCGAGCCCGAGCGCCTGCGCGAAGCAGCGGGCGGTCAGCGTCTTGCCCAGGCCGGGCAGGTCCTCCAGCAGCACGTGACCGCCGGCCAGGATGCCGGCGAGGACGAGCTCGAGGGCCTCCCGCTTGCCCACCACCACGCTGCCGACCGACTCGAGGACCGCGCCGGCCAGCCGGCCCACCTCGTAGGGCGGCAGGGCCTCCACGCTCGCGTCCGTCACCGATCCACCCTTCTCAGATCTTCTCCAGTGCGTCGACGACCGCCGACATCTCCCGGGCCTTCGGCGGCCGCCGTCCCGGGTCGTGCAGCAGCTGCCACAGCGGCTCCCCCATCAGCTCGCGGGCCCGCCGGGGATCCGAGGCGCGGGAGACCCCGTGCCGCAGCCGCAGGCGCTCGTCGGCCAACTCGGTCAGCGCGGGCAGCACGATACGCGAGAAGCGCTCGCCGTCGTTGTGCGACCAGTCCAGTTGCTGTTCCCAACGGCGTACGGCGATCCGCAGCGTGTCGTTGCCGGCCCAGCGGTAGTCGCCGCTCTCCTCACCCCGGCCGCCCCGCGCCCGCGGTGGCGGCGGCGGGGCCACTTCGGACACCGCGAGCATCAGCAGCCGCAACGCGATGAACGCGGCCACGACGAGCAGCACGGACACCTTGATGCCCTGCGAGCGCAGCACCGCCACGGTCACGGCCGTCGCGACGGCGACGAGCAGCACGTTGCGCAGCACCCAGCCGGCCCGGGAACGCGGTTTCGCGGGCGCCTCCGGGACCTCCTCGGCCGGGTGGTCGGCCGCGCCGGAGAACAGATCCTCGAGACCCCCGTCGTCGCGACTCACGTTACCTCCATCGGCATGGACTCCTGGCCCTCACCGGCGAGGCCGTCGCCCACCGCCGGCAAGCGCGGTTCGGTGCAGTCGCTCATGCCGCAGCTCCGGCCCCGAGGTCGGCGCGCAGCCGTTCCAGCGCCGACCGGGCCTGGTGGCGCATCTGGTCGTCGACCGTGTGGGTCGCGTACCGGGCCTGGCGGTAGACGTGGGCGAACGGCGTCAGCACGGCCGCCTCCACGCGTTGCTCGGCGAGGAGACGGGCGACCAGGTCGGTCGGGCTGTCGCCGGCGTGCCGGGGGGTGCCGGCCGCTGCCGCGGCCTGCTCGAGGCGTACCCAGCAGGCGATGACGGCCCGCCGGGGGTCACGGTCGGTGTCGGAGAGCTCCTGCAGGCCCGCGTCGAGCGCGGCGACCAGATCCTCGGCCGTACGGGTCTCCGGCCGCGGCTCGGCCCGGCGGGCGCCCCGCCGCACCCGCCGCCGGCTCCGGTCACGGATCACGGCCCACGTGACCAGGATGAGCACCGCCAGCCCGGCCACCGCGAGGACGATCCACGCCGCGGTGCCGATCCAGCCCGGCAGCCCGCGGGCGGCCTCGACCGGCTCGGGGGTCGCGCTCTTCACCGCCTCGGGCGTCGGCGGCAGCAGCGGCGCGGCGGTCTCCTCGGCCGCGGCGGCGGCATCCGGGTTGAACCGCTCGAGTTGCGGCGCCGACCGGGTGGCCGCCAGCGAGGCGAGAAAGAGCAGCGCGAGGACGGCGGCGAGCGGCCACCAGCGACGCAGTGCGGCGAGATCCAATGCGCGGGCCCTGATCCGTGTACGAGGGGAAAGACGGCAGGACACGAATCATGCCAGGCCCGCGAGCCGTTTCGCACTGTCGAAGACGTCGTCGAGCATGGCCGGGGTGAGCCGGCCGGTGAAGGTGTTCTGCTGGGACACGTGATAGCAGCCGAGCAGCTCCGGCGCGCCCGGCACGGACACCCGTACGCCGTGGCCGAACGCGGGCCTGGGCACCGGCGGCTGCACGCCGTACACGGAGGTCAGGGCCGGCCACCACGCCGCCCAGGCGAAGGCACCCAGCGCGACCACCACCCGCAGGGTGGGTCTGAGGAGCGAGATCTCCCGCCGCATCCAGGGTGCGCACGTGTCGCGCTCGACCGGCAGGGGTTTGTTGTCCGGCGGCGCGCACCGGACCGCGGAGAAGACGCGGGTGTGCCGCAGCTCCAGGCCGTCGTCGGCGGAGACGCTGGTCGGCTGGTTGGCCAGGCCCGCGCGGTGCAGCGCGGCGAACAGCACGTCGCCGGAACGGTCGCCGGTGAAGATCCGGCCGGTCCGGTTGCCGCCGTGCGCGGCGGGCGCTAGGCCGAGGATCACGATCGGCGCGTCGGCGGGCCCGAACCCCGGGATCGGCCGCCCCCAGTACGTCCAGTCCCGGAACGCTGCACGCTTCGTGGCGGCGACCTCCTCACGCCACGTGACCAGGCGCGGGCAGGCGAAACAATCCGCGACGCCGGCGTCGAGCACGGTCAGGTCCGGCGCGGCGGCCGCGTGGGCGGCCACGTCTTCAGGGGTACGGCTGAGCACGCGTCCAGTATGTCCGCAGGGCCGGTTCAGCGCCGCCGGGTGAGGCAGAGCAGGTAGCCGTCGCCGGCCGTGCTGCTGTAGACGAAGTACTCCTCGTTCGCCTGGAAATACGTCTCGCAGGCGGTGCTGCGCGGGTCACTGCGGCCGTCGAGCCGGCCGACCACGGTGTACGCGGCGTACGCGGAACCGCACCCGACCACCTTCGCGTCGGCTTCGGCGTCCTCGCCGACCCGGACCGTGACCGGCGCCGCGAGGCAGTCGCCGACCGCCGCGTCCACCGCCTCGTCCTCGTCGCGCGACACCGTCAGCACCAGCACACCCAGCAGCGCCGCGACGGCACCGCCGAGGAGTTTGTTCACACCGGGTCAACGACCCGGGCGACTCGGCGTTGTCGTCGGGTCCGCGCTCGCCGGCGCCGTCTTCGTCGGCTTGCTGCCTGCCTTCTCGCTCTCGGCCGCCTTCGGTGCGGCCCCGGGCATGCGGAACGGCGCGTGCTCCGGACAGTACGGGTAGACGCCCGGGTCGACGTCCTCGACGTAGTTGCCGTCCTCGTCGTAGCACGAGGCATTGCCCAGGTGGATGGGCTGGCCGTTCTGGTCGAAGAGGCGCGCGTCGTCGATCAGCTTCCCCTCCTGGTCGTAGACGAACACGTCCTCCACACCGCTGTACGGGTTGTCGTAGTTCACGTCCGAGTAGTACGAGTCCCGGGTGCTGCTGTCGGCCTCGACGAACCCGGAGAACGCCACCATGACCAGCACGAACGACCCGAGGTAGAGGGCCAGACGCGGCCACCGGCGCAGCCGCAGCGACCGGCGCCCCAGCCAGATCGAGCCGAGGACGCCGACGCCGAGCAGGAACAGCGCCACCAGGTCGCTCCCGCCGATGCGCGGCAGCAGGCCGATCGGCTGCCCGGTGCCGTCCAGCATCACCGCGACCACCATCGCCGCCAGATAGCCGCGCACGACCCACCAGGCGGGACGCAGCAGCACGAAGAAGTCGCGGGCGCGCGGGTAGCCGAGCATCTTGCCGAGGCGCACGTCCACCATCCGCAGCAGGGGGTAGACGTGCTCGCGCAGCTGCGGGACGAACTGCTCGCGGAGCTCCGCGAACGGGTTGACCGACCGCGGCGGGTCGGGGAAGCCGCCCACGAACGGCGCCGTGCCGCGCAGCTCGGCGGCGTACGCCTCCGGGCTGCCCAGGCGCTCCGTGAGCGACCCTTCACCGTCGGCCATGACCTCGGTCAAGTGCTCGGCAAGATCCTCGAGCAACTCGTCGCGCTGCGCCTCGGGCAGATCCCCGAGCGCCGCGCGGACCGCGAACACGTACGCGGTGATCTCGTCATGAGCCGTGGAATTCACGCCGTCTCCCGCTCGTCTCCCGCTCGTGAAGCAGATCGTCCATCGTTGATGCGAACCCGTGCCAGATCTTGCCCGACCGCTGCAACTCGTCCCGCCCGGCGGCGTTCAGCGAGTAGTACTTCCGGTGCGGCCCCTCGACACTCGGCACCACGTACGTGGTCAGCAGGCCGGCGTTGAAGAGGCGGCGCAGCGTGCCGTACACGGAGGCATCGCCGACCTCGGCGAGGCCGGCGGTGCGGAGGCGGCGGAGGATGTCGTAGCCGTAGCCGTCCTCGTCGCGGAGGGCGGCGAGGACGGCAAGATCCAGGACTCCCTTGAGGAGCTGGGTCGTATCCACGGGGAGCACAGTAGTGCGCGGTGCGAAGTAGTGTCCAATCAATGCCCCGGCGCGCCGCCGCCGAAGACGTAGCGGTTCCTCTCGCGGTCGAAACGGACCGCCACCGGCCGGGACGGAAGGCCGAACCGTTCCACCGCCCAACCGACGGCGGCCGCGGTCAAACCCTCCACCTGGAAGTCGGTCTCGGCGTACCGAACGGAGCGGACCACGATGTCGACCGGGTGCCCGCTGACGGCGGCCGATATCTCCTCCGCCACGAGAGCGATGCCCGAGACCACGGCACTCATCATCTCGTCGTCGAGGGGTGCACCGTCGACGTCCTGCACCACCCGGACGCCGCTTTGCGACGAGGGACGCGCCTCGGCTGTGAAGGCGATCTGGATGCCCCACGACGCGTGCAGCACCTTGTAGTCGAAGGTGGTCACGGTCGCGGCGACCTGTGTCTCCAGCAGCGGGACGGCGTTCGAGTGGCCGGTGCTGCTCTCCATGGTGAGGATGGCCGGGCGGCGGCAGACGGTGGCCAGCCAGATCATGAAGCGTTCCACCGATCCGAAGTTGCGGCCGTCGGCAAGCTCCGCTGGGGAGAAGGAGAACTCGATCTCCCCGGGCTCGAAGGGGAAGCAGGTGAACCACATGGGCTCGACGTGGACCTCAAGCCGCACAGAGACGTCGGCCGCCCCCTCCCCGAAGAGAGTCGCTGGTGAGAGGTCCTCGGCCGAGATCTGCCTGCCGTTGTGCTCCAGCTCGTATGGCCATGGACCCGCCACGACGGCGCGGAACAGCTTCTCCCAGTGACGTATATCAGCGTCGAGTACGCAGATGTCGCGCAGGCTCCCGTCCGTCTCGAAGTCCGCAGGACGATAGCCGCCACTCAACCCGATCTCCACGGTCCGATCCTGGCGCACGGACCGCGAGGGGCTGCACCAACGTCGGCGACGTCGGCACAGCCCTGTTGCACCCAGCCGCTATCGGCACCTCGTCCGGTCTCTCGTACCGTGTGGACCACATCACGAGGTCTACTGCGACCCGGTTCACCCAGCGCGTCGATGGACAACCTCGCCGGGCTGCCGGGACCGGCCACGCGGGGCGGGTCGAGAACGAAATCCATCCATGCTCCCACCCACCCCACAAGGCGTGAGTTTGAACTCGTCAAGTGGCATTTCTCAAAAGCGGCACGCAGCCAAGAGCCGCATCCCGAAGTTTGATTCCGCCGAAGCCAACGCCATCGAGTTCCCGCCTCACCCTGCCGACTGCGTGAGCGGATTTCACCAGAATCGTCGTACGTGGGTTGTCCCCACGCGCAGGATTCAAGTATGGCGCAACCGAAACGGCGATATCTTCGCCGAACCACCACTGAGAAAGGTCGCCGGAGGCGCTGGAGTCCCTCGACAGGTCACCGAGCACCCCCAGGACGTGCTCAGTAGCGGCGTCCAGGAACGCCACGTAACTCCAGCCTTGGAGACCTCCCCATACGGCCGCGTCTTCCAGCATCAGGCCGATGGAATCGAATAGCGGGGTGAACTCACCGGTCCACGAGCAGCCGAATCGACTGCCCACAGCCAGCACCATCGCGCATTGCGCAGTGTCATGGGCTGCCATCCTTGCCACCAAGATGTCTGGCCTTGCCCTCCAGACGTTGTTACTGCCATGCAGACCCAGACGCACCTCGCCGGCCAGCTGCCCACCCAGCACAGGGAATTTCAATCCGGAATATATCGAGTTGATCGGCTCCAGATGCGCTGCGAATTCACGCAGGTCCGGACTCTTGCTCAAAGAACTTGAGGTATCAATCCTGAATGGCGGCGGCGCGTAGGTCGCCCGGTTTGCGGCGAAAAACCTCTGAGCGCGTTCAGACAGGTCACTGAAAGCCGCGTCGCTCGCCATAGTGGCCCACCCTCGAGATATTCGAACAATCTCTCACAGGACGGACAGAAGGGTATATCCGTCCCATGCACATCGTAACCATGTCCTTGGCTTCCGTTTGCGACATGAACCGCCTGTGAACGAGCTCCAGTGATCGGGGCACCCTGACTTTCCAGATCACACAGAGCGCCGATCTCGGCACAGCCTCCATGATGCCCTGTTGCCTGGACGGCAGTCTTCACATCAGGTGTCAGGTCTTCGAGCTCACGTGCTTGACTGGTGCCGAATCCGCGCGTTCCATCGGTTGCCACTGCCTCTGCCGCAACGTTCGTGTGCCCGATGTTCGCATCGGCGAGATCCAGAAGTTCGTCCGAAGCCTCGCCGCAGTTGTGTACGAGAACTGGTGTGGTGCCGGCGAGGACGTAGTACGTGTGGATGCCCGTGACGGTCAGGTTGTGGACCTGCTGGCCCGTCACCGAGATCGGGGTCCAACGCCGTGATCTTCACGTACGTGCCTGCCGCAGTCCGCAGCAGCGCATCCACGCTCAGCTCCGAAGCCGGCACCCACTTGTGCAGCGACTCCACCCAGAACGGGTGACCGTCGGTCGCGATGATCGTCTCCTCGTCGGAGGCACCCACCTTGACCGTGATCTGCACGAGGTCCTTGTCGCCCTCGCCCAGGATCGTCGCCTCGATCGGCTTGGCCGCCGTCTCACCGGTCTTCGGGTCAGTGGCCAGGACCTCGTCGCCGACCTTCAGGTCTTCGATCGCCTTGGTGGAACCGTCGGCCAGCACCACCTTCGTGCCCGGCACGAAGCTGTTCTTGGTCGCGCAACTCTCGCCGCCGCCGTCGCTCTTGCCGCCCCCGTCGCCCTTGCCGCCGCCCGGGTTGTCCCCGTCGGTCTTCTTCGGCGACGTGTCCTTCGCCCCGCTCGGGGCGTCCTTCGGCTTGGCCGGGCGGCGCAGGCTTCGGCGGGACGGACGTGGCAGTTCACCGTGCGCGCCCTTGGCGGTGTCACTGACGCGCCCCGGCAAGGCGGCGCGCGATGGTCTACGCGGCGGTGGTGATCTTCGACCCGACCGGTTGCCGCCGGCCGTCCAGCTCGCCTACGTCGGCTTACTGACATAATCGCCGCGTGCCACAAATGCTGCCCCCCGAAGCCGCCCGATTCGTGGTTCGTGACGGCGCTCCGACTGTTGCACTCTCCGTCGACGTGCCTGCCGATGTCATTACCGGCGAGTGGTCGCTCATCAATCGGCTCACGCTTGTGGTGGTGGACGGCCCGGGAGACGCGGGCTTCCTATTGCCGCGCTTGACGCCGGCCGGAGACGCGGCGCCCGAAGGATGGGACGAAGCAGTGGACCGAGCCGGAGGCAGCCACGTCGCGTTCGGAGCCGACGCGGGGGCGCCGACCGTGTTCGCGCGAAACATCGATTGATCAGCCGAATATCCGGCCCGTACGGGACATCGAAACCCTGTTGCGGCGAATCGCCTCGAGACGGCAGCGAAGCTGAGGCCTCACCGCCACCGCGGGTTTCTGTCGGGCTGGAAGTCACCGAAGAGGCCTTCATATTCGCCCGTCTCATCGGTGAAAACGTAATCAGGAACCGAGTGCGAGACGGCAGCGTGAAGATGAGCGAGAAGCACGTCACCGGACGCCATGTCGAGCGACAGTAGGTCTGCCACTTCCGACTGGCTGGGCCCCCTCGAAGACCACCGCTCCGGCGGCCTCGACCGCGGTCAGACCGCCGGACTCCGACCGGCGGACGTCCACACCCTCACCCCGCACGGGCAGGGCCAGTTCGGTCTCCGCCAGGTCGGCAGCGGCCTCCGCCGACTTCACAACCATCACGTACGAGTAGCCGACGCTGGACGCGCTCATCTTGAGGTCGACGCCGGGCAGTGCGTCCACGTACGTCGCGGTGTCACCGTCCAGGACCGGCGTGGGGAGGGTGCCGGGCCAGCCGTACGCGAGGGCCTTGCCGTCCTCGGCGAGCCTGATGAGGTCGCCGATGCCCCCGCCGGAGAACGCGAGGTCGTTGAACGCTCGACGTCGATCGAGCGAGGAGAAGTAACCGGATGAGGGGCCTCGCGCGCTGCCCCGAAGATCATCTATGTGACCGGAGTCACTTAAGGCGGTCTTAAGACAGCGAGAAGGCGATGCCCTCGAGGATGTCGTGCTCGCTGGCGACCACCGACAGCTTCCCGGCCCGCTCCATGATGATCCGCAGGATGAGCGCCCCTGCGCCGATCACGTCGGCCCGGCCCGGGTGCATCACCGGCAGGTCCCGGCGGTCCGCGACCGTCGAGCCCAACAGGTCGGCCGTCACCTTCGCCACGTCGTCGTACGGGATGCGGGCGTGGTGGATGCGGGAAGCGTCGTACTCGGGGAGGCGCAGGGCCAGCGCCGCGACCGTTGTGACCGAGCCGGCCAGACCGACCAGCGTCATCGTGCCGCGGCCCGAGACTTTGCGCAGCGCGGTGTCCACCGCGCGGGTGATGTCCTCCTCCGCGGCCGCCACCTCGGCCGGGGTGGGCGGGTCGCCGTGCAGGTGGCGTTCGGTCATGCGGACGCAGCCGATGTCCACCGAGACCGCGTGGTCGACCTGTTCGAAGCCGACGACGAACTCGGTGGAGCCGCCGCCGATGTCGACCACCAGGTACGGCGGTTCCGCGTTGAGACCGGTGACCGCGCCGGCGAAGGACAGGCGGGCCTCCTCCTCGCCGGTGATGACCTCCGGGTCGACGCCGAGCACGGCCCGGACCATCGAGCGGAAGTCGGCTGCGTTGGAGGCGTCGCGGGAGGCGGACGTCGCGCACATGCGGACCCGCTCCACGCCCAGTTCGGCGATCTCCGCCGCGTACCCGATCAGGGCCTTGCGGGTCCGCTCGACGGCCTCCGGGGCCAGCCGGCCGGTCCGGTCGACGCCCTCGCCCAGCCGGACGATCTCCATCCGCCGCGAGACGTCGGTCAGCGTCCCATCGGCCACGTCGGCGATCAGCAGTCGGATCGAGTTGGTGCCACAGTCGATCGCGGCGACTCGCACGCCGGGCCTCCTAAAGGTGGAGCAACATCCTCGTGTTGCCGAGCGTATTCGGCTTCACCCGCTCCAGGTCGAGGAACTCGGCGACACCCTCGTCGTACGAGCGCAGCAGCTGCTCGTACACGGCGTGCGGCACGGGCGCGCCGTCGATCTCCGCGAAGCCGAAGGACGCGAAGAAGCGGGTCTCGAAGGTCAGGCAGAAGACGCGGGCCACACCGAGCTCGCGGGCCACGCCGAGCAGCTCGGTGACGAGGCGGTGGCCGATCTTCTGACCGCGGTACGCGGGGTCGACGGCGACCGTACGGATCTCCGCCAGGTCCTCCCACATCACGTGCAGCGCGCCGCAGCCGATGACCCGGCGCTCGGCGGCGTCCACGGCGACCCAGAACTCCTGGACGCTCTCGTACAGGGTGACGGTGGCCTTGCTGAGCAGGCGCCGGTCCGCGGTGTAGGTGTCCACGAGCGCCCGGATGGCTTTGATGTCGGCCGTACGGGCCCGGCGGATGTCGATCTGCACGGCGGTCATGCGTCCGACGGGGGCCGCACGCACGGACCGTCCGCCCACCACGGCTCGACGGCAGCGCGGACCTCGTCGCCGAACGGGTTCACCCCGGGCCCGGCGGCGAGCGCATGCCCCAGGTGCACGTGCAGGCACTTGACGCGGTCCGGCATGCCGCCCGCGGAGATCTTCTCGATCTCCGGCACGTGCTGCACGGCTTCGCGGCGGGCCAGATAGTCCTCGTGGGCGGCGCGGTAACGCTGCGCCAGCTCCGGGTCGGTGGACAGCCGCTCCTGCATGTCACGCATGACGCCGGCGGACTCCAGGCGGCTGCACGCCGCCGTCGCCCGCGGGCAGGTCAGGTAGAACATGGTCGGGAACGGGGTGCCGTCGTCCAGGCGGGGCTCGGTCTCCACCACGTCCGGGTTCCCGCAGGGGCAGCGGTGCGCGACGGCGCGGGTGCCGCGGGGGCGGCGGCCGAGTTGCTCGGCGACGATCTCGAGATCGGTCTCGGAAGGAGTCGTCATCTACTTTCGGGATTCTGCATTGGCTGCGGCGACGCTTCCCCACAGTGTGTCGTACCACCGGTCGGGGGCTCCGGCCACGGGACGGCCCGCGTCGCGCGCGGCGCCCGCCGGGTCGTTGAGGACCAGCAGCGGCACTTCGCCCGGGCGGACGTAGAAGAGCCGGTCACGGGCCTGGATGCGGACGTACTCGGGGTCCTGCCATTTCTGGACCTCCTCCTCCAGGCCCTTGATCCGGTCCTGCTGCGCGGCCTGGTCGGCCTGCATCTGGGCGATCTGGGACTCCTGGGCGAGGTAGACCCGCACCGGATACGTGTACGCGAGAGCGAGCGCGACCAGCACGACGATCAGCACCGTGGCCCGCCCGGTGAAGGCCTTGGGGCGGGTGGCGACCGTACGCTTGGTGGCGCCCGACGCGGCCGCCCGGCGCGCGGCGGCCGGCCTGCTGCCGGAGCGGTTGAGGCTGCCGGTGGTGCGGGTGCCGACGGTGCGGCGCGGCTCGATGCGGGTGGCGCCGGTGTTGATGCGCGTGGGCCGGGCGCCACTGCGGACCCCCGGACGCCCCGCATGACCGGTGGAGCGGCGCGACGGCCCCTGCCCACTCGGTGTGCGGCGCTGCGTCATCCCTGCCCTCCCCCGGCACTCGCCAAGACCATGGAGTTGCGGCACCTGCTCTGCGGACACTATGCCCACAGGACGCGGAGCCACAACTCCATGATCCGTGACCGGGCGTTACGCGGTGCGGTAACGCGGGAACGCGCCCGCACCGGCGTACCGGGCGGCGCTGCCGAGCTCCTCCTCGATGCGCAGGAGCTGGTTGTACTTCGCGACACGGTCCGAGCGGGCCGGCGCGCCGGTCTTGATCTGACCGCTGCCGACGGCCACGGCCAGGTCGGCGATCGTGACGTCCTCGGTCTCGCCGGAGCGGTGGCTCATCATCGTCTTGAAGCCGGCCCGGTGCGCCATGTCCACGGCGTCCAGGGTCTCGGTGAGCGAGCCGATCTGGTTGACCTTGACGAGCACGGCGTTGGCCGCGCTCTCGGCGATGCCCCGGCCGATGCGGGTCGGGTTGGTGACGAACAGGTCGTCGCCGACGATCTGGAGCTTCGAGCCCAGCTGCGCGGTCATCGCCGACCAGCCGGCCCAGTCCTCCTCCGACAGCGGGTCCTCGATCGAGACGATCGGGTACGTCTCCGCCAGCTTGGCGTAGTAGTTGATCATCTCCTCGGTCGACTTCGGCGAGCCCTCGAAGACGTACGCGCCGTCCTTGTGGAACTCGGTCGCGGCGACGTCCATCGCCAGCACGATGTCGGTGCCGAGCGCGAAGCCGGCGGCCTGCACGGCCTCGGCGATCAGGTCCAGCGCGGAGGCGTTCGACGGCAGGCTGGGCGCGAAGCCACCCTCGTCGCCGAGGCCGGTCGACAGGCCCTTCTTCTTCAGCACGGACTTGAGCGCGTGGTAGACCTCGGCGCCGGTCCGCAGCGCCTCGCGGAACGAGGACGCGCCGATCGGGGCGATCATGAACTCCTGCACGTCGACGTTCGAGTCGGCGTGGGCGCCACCGTTGAGGATGTTCATCATCGGCACCGGCAGCAGGTGCGCGTTGGGGCCGCCCAGGTAGCGGAACAGCGGCAGCTCGGCGCTCTGCGCGGCAGCCTTGGCCACGGCCAGGGAGACGCCGAGGATCGCGTTGGCGCCCAGCTCCGACTTGTCCGAGGTGCCGTCGATGTCGAGCATCTTCTCGTCGATCAGGCGCTGCTCGCTGGCCTCGTACCCGAGCAGCTCGTCGGCGATCTTGTCCTCGACGTTGCTGACCGCCTTCTCGACGCCCTTGCCGAGGTAACGGCCCTTGTCGCCGTCACGCAGCTCGAGCGCCTCGAACGCGCCGGTGGAGGCGCCGGACGGGACCGCGGCGCGGCCGATGGTGCCGTCGTCCAGACCGACCTCGACCTCGACGGTCGGGTTGCCGCGCGAGTCGAGAATCTCCCGGGCGACGATCGCTTCAATGGTGGCCATCTGTCGAATCGCTCCTCATGTTCGTACGGATAATTCCTCAGACCGCGACCCTGCGGCCGACCACGACCCTGAGGGTATCGACCCGGGGTTCCCGGCGTGGCGGCGGCCGGTGAACTTCCGGCGGCACTTGCCTCAGGCCCGGCGCGGCCCTGCCGATCACCCGTGTTGCCATGACTACCACCGCGCACCTCCCCGATGCCGGCTCGTACGTCGAGATGACCGCCTCCGACGAGCAGGCCGCCCGCGTCCGCGTCGTCCACGCCGAGGGCGCGGGCCTGACCCTGTCGGCGCCGCAGGCCGCCGTGCCCCCGGTGGGCACACCGGTCACGCTGCGCTGGTCCGCCGCGCCGCGCGGCAGATACGCCCTCCCTTGCGCCGTCATCGGCATCGAGGAGAACCGGGTGGAGCTGCGCGCGTCGGGCACCGCCGAGATCGAGCAGCAGCGCCTGTTCGTCCGCGGCGGTGGCGGCGAGCGCATCATCATGCGCCGGCCGGGCTGGGCGGACGCCCACGGCTGGATCCGCGACATCAGCGAGCACAGCATGCGCGCCCACTTCGAAGGCACGAACGTGGCCGCCGGCGAGGAGCTCCAGCTGTGGATCCAGCTGGGCAACGAGATCGTCGACATCCCGGCCGTGGCGTCCCGCGTCGCGATGCTGCCCCAGCAGGTGCCGCCGGGGCCGATGTCGGTGGAGATCGTGGCCATCTTCGCCACGGACGAGAGTCAGGCCCGCGTCATCCGCCGGTACGTGATGCGCCAGCAGCTGCTCAGCCGTACCCGCGCTTGAGCGGCCATTCATCCACGCAGAGCGACCGGGTGAATACCGGTTTGCGCGCGCTTGCGCACATCGGCAAAGGTGGGCTCGTGCCCTCCTCCCGTCTGCGCCTCACGGCGGCCGCTCTGCTCGCGCTCGCCGCCACGGCCGGCTGCTCGGACCTGGACGACCCGGCGGCGCAGGGGCTCAGCCGCAACGACCTGGTCGCCGACCTCGCCGCCCAGCTCTCGAACGCGGGCACCCTCACGTACGAGGCGACGTACCAGCTGCCCGGCGGCAAGACGGCGACCATCGCGCAGACCCAGAAACCGGCCCGCTCGGCGTACGTCTACCCGGGCGGCAAGCTGATGGTGACCGCGGACGCCACCACGGAGTGCCGCACCACCACCAAGCCGGCAACCTGCACGATGACGGCACCGGCCACCCCCACCAGCCCACCCCCGCCCACGGTGTTCCGCGGCGCCGACGCCAGCGGCATGATCACCCCGGCCACCGTGCTGACGCTGCTCAACAAGGCCGTCCTCGACCCGGACGTCCAGGTCGACCAGCACGACACGACGATCGCCGGCCGGCACGCCACCTGCGTGGAGTTGCTGGGCGTCGACGGCGCGGCGGCCCGGGACTTCCGCACGTGCGTCACGAACGAGGGGGTGCTGGGCAGCTTCAGCGGAATGCTGAACCAGACCAACGTCGACGTGGCGATGACCCACTACGCGGACCAGGTCGCGGAGGAAACGTTCAAGACGCCCCCGGCTGCCAAGATGGTCGACCGCCGCGGCACCTGAGGGCGCGTGGTCGGGCAGCGCTGCGATCAGGCGCTGGCCAGCCCTTCCAAATCGCACCGCGGCGTCCTGAGCCCGCAAGGATCCGGACAGCACGATGCGGGCGCCCGCCAAGTCATGGATGGTCTTCAAGCTCGAGCTGCGCTCGCGCCGGAGCTTGTCGATGCTGGTGCCGGTCGTCTTGAGTCGCACCGTGGGCTCGAAGCCGAGTTCTCGCAGCGAGCTTCCGACCTCTTGGAGCGCCTCGTCGTAGGCATCGAGGACGGACTCCAACAGCTCGAAGTCCTCCGCCGCCGGGGTGTCGGCATCGCGCAACCGATCGCCAAGTTCATCCAGTTGCTTCTTGCTGATCGGGAGTCCCGGCACCGGCCGAATCCGCCGCAAGCGGGCACCCTCTTCGTGAGGCGCGGGGCAGGCCGCCGGAGCGAGAAAGGGCGGCCGTCAGACGCCGAGGAGGGTGCGCAGGTGGCGGGGTGGCGGGGAGCCGTGCGCGAGCATCGCGTCGTGCCAGGCCTTGGGGGTTGCGCCGAACGGGCGGGCCGCCGCGATCGCCGCGATCTCCGTGTAGCCGACGAAGTAGGTGGAGAGCTGGGTGGAGGTCAGCAGCGCCCGCTTCCATTTGCCGGCCGCCTCGCCCTCCTCCTGGAAGCCGCGCGTGGTCATCAGCGCCATCGCCTCCGATTCCGGGAGGTCGTCGCAGTGGACGAGTTGGTCGATGACCGCGTTGAGGCTCATGCGGAGCTGCATCTTGAGCTGCTGGAGGCGGACGGGGAGGCCGCCGAAGCCGAGGCCGGCCATCAGCTCCTCCGCGTAGACCGCCCAGCCCTCCACGAACGGGCCGGAGAAGCCGAGCGCGCGGACGCGGGTGCCGGCGCGGAAGCGGCGGGAGTGGGCGAGCTGGAGGAAGTGGCCCGGCATCGCCTCGTGCACGGTCAGGTTGCGCAGCATGTGGTCGTTGTATTCGCGGTAGAACGATTCGATGCGGTCGCGCGGCCAGTCGGCGGGGGCCGGGGCGATGCAGTAGAACGTGGGGACGTCGGCGGTCTCGAGCGGGCCGGGCGGGTCGCAGTAGGCGACGGCGACGCCGCGGGCGAACTCCGGCATCTCCTCGATGAGGCACGGGTCGTCGACGAGGGTCATCAGGCCGTGGTCGCGGACGAACTCCGTGGCCTCGGCCATCGTGACCTTCGCCAGGTCGACGATCGTGGACTCGTCGGGGTGCTCGGCGGCCAGGGTGTCGAGGGCTCGGCGCACGGTCTCGTCGGTGGCCGGGCCGCCGACGAGCTCCGCCGCGGCCTCGCGCAGCCGGGCGCCGACATCGTCGATGTTGCGCCGCGCGCGGGCGAGGACCTCCGCGGCGGGCAGCTCGGTGTCGAGCGTGTGCCAGAGCCGGGCCTCCCAGAGCGGGCGTCCCAGGCGGGGGTCGCGTCCCGGCTCGCCGCTCTCCAGGCGGGCCCGCAGCCAGCCGTCGAACTCGGCCAGCGCGTCGAGCGCGGCGGCGGCCGCCGGCTCCACGGCCGGGCGCAGGCCGGGCGCCTCGGTGAGCATTCGCGGCACCTGGTCGCGGATCAGGGCCGCCGTGCCGGCGAACTGGCCGACCGCGGTCTCGGCGTGCAGGCGCGGCACGTCGCGCAGCACCGCGCGGGCGGTGGCGAGCGTGTCGGGCACCGCGGCGAGGCGGCCGCCGAGGCTGGTGAGCCGCTCCTCGGCGGGTGCGAACGGGCGGGCGAGGAGCGCGTGCAGCAGCGGGCCCGGGTTGTGCGCCAGCGGGTTCCACTCGTGCTCGCGCACGTCGGTGAGCTCGAAGATGCGGCGCTCCACGACGGCCGACAGGATCGCGTGGTCGACCTGGTCCTGCTCGCCGAAGGCGTCGGGGTCGAGGCCGGCGAGGGCGTCCGCCGCGTCGCGCAGCATGGTGACCCGTTCGGCCACCGCGCCGGGCGAGCGGTCGGGCAGCCGGTCGTCGTAGCGGTGGTCGCCCGCGAACGACGCCAGGGCGGGGTCGGTCTCGAGGATGGCGTCGACGATGCGCTCGGCGAGCGGCACGAACTCCGGCATGGAGCGAAATCTACTCGGCGGGTCCGACATTCTCCTGGGCACGCACGTCGTCGGCGTACGCGAGGGCCGCCTGGCGCAGCAGTGCCTCGGGGTCGAGCCCGTCGGCGCGGGCCTGCGCGACCAGCCGTAACAGGGTGGCGCCCAGGTCGTCGCCGGCCGGCAGCGGCACCGCGAGCCCGGCGCGGTCCGTACGCTGGAGGATCTTCGCGGCCAGCGACAGGGCCGGCTGGCTCAGCGCGATGCCGTCGAGCACCGACTGCCGGGCCTTCTCCTCCTTCTTGATCCGCTCCCAGTTGTCGATGATGGCCTGCACGCCGTCGACGTCCTCGCCCGCGAACACGTGCGGGTTGCGGCGCACCATCTTGTCCACTAGGCCGCCGGCCACGTCGTCGACGGTCCAGCGTTCGTCCTCGGGCAGGTCTTCCGCGAGGCGCGCGTGCAGGACCACCTGCAGCAGCACGTCGCCGAGCTCCTCGCGCAGGGCCGCGAGGTCCTGCGACACGATCGCGTCGTACGCCTCGTAGCTCTCCTCGAGCAGGTACGGCGCGAGCGTCTCGTGGGTCTGCTGCTGCTTCCACGGATCCCCGCCGGGCGACACGAGCCGGTCCATCACCGCGACCGCGTCGAGCAGCCGGGCGCCGGGCGGGTCCCAGGAGCCGTAGCAGAGCTCGAGCTCGGCGAGGGCGGGTTCGCGGGCCAGCCGCAGCCCGAGCCGGCGGGCGAAGTCCTCGTCCCCGGCCGCCCCGGCGAGCCAGACGACCGTGGGCTGCGCGGCCAGGGCGGCCACGAGGATCTCCGGGTCGGGCTCGACGACCTGCACGGCCACGCCGGCCGAACGCAGCGCCGTGGCCTGCTCGCTGTCGGCGGCGGCGTACACCGGGGAGCTGCGGACCAGGTCCCAGGCCGCCGCCGTGAGCAGTCCGGCCGGCAGTCTCGGGGAGGTGACCAGCAGGACGATGCGCCCGGCGCCGGGCATCAGGCGACGTTTGCCACGGCGGAGACGTCGGTGACGTACGTGTCGCCGGACTGGTCGTCGCCGGCGAGCGGCAGCACGATCAGCGGCACGTCCTTGCCGTCCGAGCCCTGGGCCGAGAGCAGGGAGACCTGCTGATCGCCGTACCGCGGGTTGAGCTTGACGTGCTCGTCCGCCACGATCTTCTCCAGCTCGCCGCGCAGCGCCACGTACGTCTCGAGCAGCGACTTGTTCTCCGGAGACAGCGTGTTCTTGAACTGCTCGAAGGTCGTGGAGGGGTCGGCGACGCCGCCCTTGACGAGCCGCTGGTGCACGTCGCGCAGGTCGGCGTCGGTGAGCGTCGCCGGGCTGACCGCGCCCTGCAGGGCGGTCCGCAGCCGGTACGTCTCCGTGTAGAGCCGCGTGTACTCCCACTCGGGCGAGTAGTTGCGCGCCTGGGCGACCTGCTCGACGGTCGGCGAGTCGGCGGCCTGCAGATTGTGCGCCTTCGCGGACTTGCGCAGCACGTCGACGGTCAGCAGCGTGTTGAGCACGTCCTGCTGCTTGATCGGCATGGCCAGCGGAGGCAACGGCTCGGCGGAGTCGCCCTTCTGCTGCCGGGCCTGCTCCCGCGCGGCGGTCAGCTGGTCGCGGACCTGGTCGTAGATGCCCTGCACGCGGTCCTCGGTGATGGTGCCGCCGCCCACGTACGCCGCCACGTCGGGCGACTGCTGGCAGGCGGTCAGGCCGGCGACGGCGAGGACGGCGACGACGGCGGTGGATGCGAGTCGGCGGGCACGCTGCATGGTCATGACTCTCTCACGATCGGGATGTGACGCCGGTAACCGGGGCCGGGATGTCACCCAGCACGTCCTTGAGCAGCTGGGTGCACCACTGCAGGAGGGCCAGGTCACGCAGCGGCTCGCCGCCGACCCGGCGGGTGGTCGGACGCGGCACGCTGACCTGGTCGTTGGCCGGCTTGTAGACCGAGTCCGGGTGGTAGCGCTTGAGCCGCATCTGCTTGGAGTCCGGCAGCGGCAGCGGCGAGAAGCGCAGGTGCTTGCCCTGCACCGAGACGTCGGTGAGGCCGTACGCCCGCGCGACCAGCCGGAACCGGGCGACCGCGATGAGGTTGGCGACCTGGGCCGGCGGCTCGCCGTACCGGTCGGTCATCTCGGCGACCACCTCGTCGAGGCGGGCGTCGTCGCGGGCCTCGGCGAGCTTGCGGTACATCTCCAGGCGCAGCCGCTCCACGGAGATGTACTCGACCGGCAGGTGCGCATCGACCGGCAGGTCCACCTTGACCTCGGGCTCCTCCTCGGGCCGCTCGCCCTTGAAGGCCTGCACCGCCTCGCCGACCATGCGCACGTACAGGTCGAAGCCGACGCCCTCGATGTGGCCGGACTGCTCGCCGCCGAGCAGGTTGCCCGCCCCGCGGATCTCGAGGTCCTTCATGGCCACGTACATGCCGGCGCCGAGCTCGGTGTGCTGCGCGATGGTGGCGAGCCGCTCGTGGGCCTGCTCGGTCAGCGGCTTCTCGCGCGGGTACAGGAAGTACGCGTACGCGCGCTCGCGGCCGCGCCCGACCCGGCCGCGGATCTGGTGCAGCTGGGCCAGGCCGAGCAGGTCGGCCCGCTCGACGATGAGCGTGTTGGCGTTCGGGATGTCGATGCCCGACTCCACGATGGTCGTGCAGACCAGGACGTCGAACTCCTTCTCCCAGAAGCCGACCATCACCTTCTCGAGCTGTTCCTCGCTCATCTGCCCGTGCGCGACCGCGACCCGGGCCTCGGGCACGAGCTCGCGCAGCTTGCGCGCGGCCCGGTCGATCGACTCGACCCGGTTGTGCAGGTAGAACACCTGGCCGTCGCGGAGCAGCTCGCGGTGGATGGCGGCGGCGACCTGCTTGTCGTCGTGCGCGCCGACGAACGTCAGCACCGGGTGCCGCTCCTCCGGCGGGGTGGCGATGGTCGACATCTCGCGGATGCCGGTGATGGCCATCTCGAGCGTGCGCGGGATCGGCGTGGCGGACATGGTGAGCACGTCCACCGAGGCGCGCAGGGCCTTGAGCTGCTCCTTGTGCTCGACGCCGAAGCGCTGCTCCTCGTCCACGATGATCAGCCCGAGGTTCTTGAACCGGGTCGAGTTGGCCAGCAGCCGGTGCGTGCCGATGACGATGTCGGCGGTGCCGTCGGCGGCCTGCTCCAGCGTGAGCGCCGCCTCCTTGGGCGTCTGGAACCGCGACAACTGCTTGACGCTGATCGGGAACTGGCTCATCCGCTCGGCGAACGTGTTGTAGTGCTGCTGCGCGAGCAGGGTGGTCGGCACGAGGATCGCGACCTGCTTGCCGTCCTGCACGGCCTTGAAGGCCGCGCGAACGGCGATCTCGGTCTTGCCGTACCCGACGTCGCCGCAGATCAGGCGGTCCATCGGTACGGCGAGCTCCATGTCGTGCTTGACCTCGCTGATGGCGGCGAGCTGGTCCGGCGTCTCCTGGTACGGGAACGCGTCCTCCAGCTCGCGCTGCCACGGGGTGTCCGGGCCGAACGCGTGGCCCTGGGACGCCTGGCGGGCGGCGTACAGCTGGATCAGCTGGGCCGCGATCTCGCGGACCGCCTTGCGTGCGCGGGCCTTGCTCTTCTGCCAGTCCGAGCCGCCCATCTTGTGCAGGCTGGGCTGCTCGCCGCCGACGTAGCGGGAGAGCTGGTCGAGCTGGTCGGTGGGGACGAACAGCCGGTCGCCGGGCTGGCCGCGCTTGCTGGGGGCGTACTCGATGACCAGGTATTCGCGGTCGGCGCCGTTGACCGTGCGCTGCACGAGCTCGATGTAGCGGCCGATGCCGTGCTGCTCGTGCACGACGAAGTCGCCGGTCTTGAGCTCCAGCGGGTCGATCGTGTTGCGCCGGCGGCTCGGCATCTTGCGCATGTCCTTGGTGGACGCGCCGCGGCCGCCGCTGATGTCGTTGCCGGTGATGACGGCGAGCCGGGAGCCGTCGTCGATGAAGCCGTGGTTGAGCCCGCCGCAGGTGATCAGGAGCTGGCCGGTTTCGATGCCGGTCTCGATGGCGTCGACCGGGGTGACGCCGAGGCCGGCGTCGCGCAGCAGCTCGGTGGCCCGCTGGGCGGTGCCGTGGCCCTCGAAGACCAGCGCGATCGCCCACTGCTCGGCGGCCCACCGGCGCAGGTCGTCGGCGAGCCGCGCGGTGTCGCCGTGGTAGAGCGGGACCGGCTGCGCGCGCAGCGAGACGGCGTCGCCCGTGTCGGGCGTGACCTCCACCTCCGGGGTCTCCAGCCACGGCGTGTCGGAGGCGGACGCTTCCTCGGCCTCGGCGAGGCCGAACGGTGACACGGTCCACCACGGCTGGCGCAGGGTCGCGGCGTGCGCGCGGACATCCGCGAGGGTCCGGAAGGCGGCGGCGCCGACATCGATCGGGGCCTGGCCGCCGACGGCGGCCGCGGCCCAGCTGGCCTCGAGGAACTCGTCGGAGGTGCGGGTCAGGTCGTGGGCCCGGGTACGGATCCGCTCCGGGTCGCACAGCAGCACGTGGGTGCCCACAGGCATGCAGTCGATCAGCAGCTCCATGCTGCCGGTGCCCTGCAGCAGCGCCGGGGCCAGCGATTCCATGCCCTCGACCGGGATGCCCTCGGCGAGCTTGTCGAGGATCTCCGCCAGCTCGGGGTGCTCCTGGGCCAGCTCGGCGGCGCGCGCCCGCACCGACGGGGTCAGCAGCAGCTCGCGGCAGGGCGGCGCCCAGAGCCGGTCGACGGGGTCGATCGTGCGCTGGTCGGCGACGGCGAAGGTGCGGATCTCCTCCACCTCGTCGCCCCAGAACTCGACCCGGGACGGGTGCTCGTCGGTGGGCGGGAACACGTCGAGGATGCCGCCGCGCACGGCGAACTCGCCGCGCTTGGTGACCAGGTCGACGCGGGCGTACGCCATGTCGGTGAGCCGCCGCGCGACGTCCTCCAGCTCGGCCGTTCCCCCGGCGTGCAGCTCGACCGGCTCGAGGTCGCCGAGCCCCTTGAGCTGGGGCTGCAGCAGGGAACGCACGGGCGCGACGACGACCTGCAGCGGCTCGCCACCGGACTCCGCGGGGTGCGCGAGGCGGCGCAGCACGGCCAGGCGGCGGCCGACGGTGTCGGAGCGGGGCGAGAGCCGCTCGTGCGGGAGCGTCTCCCAGGACGGGTACACGGCGATGCGGCCGGGGTCGAGGAGGCAGCCGAGCGCGTTCGCGAGGTCGTCGGCCTCCCGGCTCGTGGCGGTGACGGCGAGCACGGGACGCCCGGCGCCGCCGAGGTCGGCCGGTCCGGCGACCGACGCGACCACGAACGGGCGCAGCGACGCGGGAGCGGTCAGGTCGAGCGCGTCGGAGTCCACTCCGCCCTTGCGGGCCAGGTCACGGGCCCGCGCCAGCCCGCGGTCACGCAGGGCGGCCGGGATGAGGCCACTGAGTTGCATGAAAAAAGCTCTCCCGACAGGCACATCGAAAACCCCCGACGCCAGTTGGACGGGGGGTACGCCCCCAAGCTTAGTCCGCCACCCGGGGACGTCGGCGTGACGGACCGTTATCGGACAGCAAGTCCGACATCATGCCAATCGGGTGGTCAAGACTGCCGAGCTGCTGTGGGGGATTGTCTGGGGAGGCAATGTGCGGATTCTACTGCTGGTGTCCGGGTTCAACGGCCTGAGTCAGCGCGTCTGGTGCGCCCTGCGGGAGGCCGGTCACGACGTCGGCGTCCTGCTGGCCACCGGGGCGCAGGACATGATCGACGGGGTCCGCGCCGCGCAGCCGGACCTGATCGTGTGCCCGTACCTGAAGGACCGCGTCCCGGCGCAGGTCTGGCAGCGGTGGCGCACGGTGATCCTGCACCCCGGGCCGGTCGGCGACCGCGGCCCGTCCTCGCTGGACTGGGCCATCGCCGAGGCCGCGCCGACGTGGGGCGTCACCGCGCTGCAGGCGGTCGAGGAGATGGACGCGGGCCCGATCTGGGCGACCCGTACGTTCCCCATGCCGGCCACAGCGCCGCGCAAGTCCTCGCTCTACAACGGTCCGGTGGCCGACGCGGCGCTGGAGTGCGTGTTCGAGGTCGTGGCCAAGGCCGCCGACCCGGCGTTCGAGCCGGTGCCCGCCACCGAGCTGACCGTGGAGGTGCAGGGCGCCCGGCCCCGGCCGATGATGACGCAGGCGGACCGGGCCTTCGACTGGTCCGCGCCGACCGACCAGATCCTGCGCAGGATCCGGGCCGCCGACGGCGCGCCGGGTGTCCGTACGGAGCTGGCCGGGCTGGAGGTCTTCGCGTACGACGCGCACCCGGGCCTGACCCGCGGCGCCCGGCCGGGCAGCGTGCTGGGCCGCCGGCAGGGGGCCGTGCTGGTGGGCACCGGCGACGGCAGCGTGTGGCTGGGCCACCTGCGGGACGCCTCGGGACCCGGGCACTTCAAGCTGCCCGCCACCACGCTGCTCGGCAAGCGGCTGCGCGGTGTGCCGCACTCCCCGCTGCCCGTCGGCGTCGAGCCCGAGGCGCCGTCGTACCGGCAGATCCGGTACCGGCGGGCCGGCGCGGTCGGCTGGCTGGCGTTCGACTTCTACAACGGCGCGATGTCCACCGGGCACTGCCACCGCCTCCTGGCCGCCCTGCGGCACGCCGCCGGGCAGGACACCCGGGTGCTGGTGCTGCGCAGCGGCAGCGACGCGTTCAGCAACGGCATCCACCTCAACGCCGTGGAGGCCGCCGCCGACCCCGCGGGCGCGGCGTGGGCCAACATCAAGGCCATCAACGAGGTGTGCCGGGAGATCATCGGCTGCACCCGGCAGGTGGTGATCGCCGCGTACGCGGGCAGCGCCGGAGCCGGCGGCGCAATGATGGGCCTCGGCGCGGACATCGTGGCGGCCCGCGACGGCGTGGTGCTGAACCCGTACTACGACATGGGCCTGTACGGCTCCGAGCTGCACACGTTCACCCTGCCCCGGCGGGTCGGCGCGGACGCCGCGCAGCGGCTCATCGACGACAAGCTCCCGGTCAGCGTGGCGCAGGCGCAGTCGCTGGGCCTGGTCGACGAGGTCGGGCCCCGGCGCCCGGAGGCGTACGGCGAGTGGCTGACCGCGCTCGCCGCCCGGCACGCCGACGCCCGGACCGCCCGCCGGCTGCAGGCCGAGAAGGCCAAGCGGCTCGCCGCCGAGCCGGTGCCGCTGGACGTGTACGAGATCCGCGAGCTCGCCGAGATGAGCAGCGACATGTTCGGCGACCGCTCGGGTTTCGCCGCCGCCCGGCACGCCTTCGTCACCAAGGCCCGGCCCGCGCACACCCCCGCCCGGCTGCTGCTGAGCGCGGCCCCGGCGGTTCAGCAGGGCCGCCCGCGTCAGGTCACGCGGGTGCGCAACGGTTCCGCCGGCGAGCCTCCGGCGCGGGTACGCCCGGCCGTGCCGCTCTCCGCCTGACCGTCCACACCGGACGCCGGGTACGACGCCTGTTGTCGTGCCCGGCGCCCGTTGCCATGCCCGGGTCCGATGTGAGAGGACGCCATGCGCGACCCTGCCCACCCTTCCGCCGAGATCCCCGCGCCGAGAACCCCCGCCGACCAGGCGCTCACGCGGGCTCTCACCGCCCCGACCGTGCTGTTGCCCGGCAAGTACGAGTACAGCGGCTACAGCGTGCTGGCCGGGCCCGCCGAGCTTCCCGAGGGCGACGGCGCGCAGCGCGTACGGATGCGCCCGCTGGCCCGCCGCCGCCCGGTGCTGACCGTGTTGATCACGCTGTTCGCGTTCGCCTTCGAGAGCACCTTCTTCGGCTGGCTGCTGTCGTCGCTGGAGGTGCCCGACCCCGGCCTGTACCTGTGGCTGTACGCGGCCACGATGTTCATGATCGTGGCGACCGCCCTGATCGAGCTGTTCCGGCTCGTCAACGTGGTGACCCTGTGCCTGGCGACGCTCTGGGCCCGCGACCCGGTGCCGATGGTCCCGGACCCCCGCCTGCGGGTGGCGTTCCTGACCACGATCGTGCCGGGCAAGGAACCGGTCGAGATGGTCGAGCGGACCCTGCGCGCGGCGAAGGCGATCCGGCACTCCGGGCCGTACGACGTGTGGCTGCTGGACGAGGGCGACGACGACGACGTGGAGGCCATGTGCGCCCGCATCGGCGTGAAACACTTCAGCCGCAAGGGCATCGCGCGGTACAACACCGAGGCCGGCGCGTACAAGGCGAAGACGAAGCACGGCAACTACAACTCCTGGGTGGACGCGCACGGCGACGACTACGACGTCTTCGTGTCGGTGGACCCGGACCACGTGCCGATGCCGAACTTCTGCGAGCGGCTGCTCGGCTACTTCCGTGACCCGGACGTCGCGTTCGTCGTCGGGCCGCAGATCTACGGCAACTACGACAACGTCGTCACGCGCTGGGCCGAGTCGCAGCAGTACCTGTTCCACTCGCTGCTGCAGCGCGCCGGCAACCGCCTCGGCATCTCGATGCTGGTCGGCACCAACAACGCCGTACGCATCTCCGCGCTGCGCAGCATCGGCGGCCTGCAGGACTCGATCACCGAGGACATGGCCACGAGCCTGGTCGTGCACAGTGGACGCAACGCCGGGACGGGAAAGCGGTGGCGGTCCGTCTACACGCCGGACGTGCTGGCGGTCGGTGAGGGGCCGTCGTCCTGGACCGACTACTTCACCCAGCAGCACCGGTGGTCGCGGGGCACCGACGAGGTCGTCGTCCGGTCGTTCTGGCGGTTCGCATGGCGGCTCGGGTTCCGCCGCGGGCTGCACTACGCGCTGCTGATGTCGTACTACCCGCTGACCGCGCTGGCCTGGCTGCTCGGCGCCGTGAACGCCGTCTGCTACCTCGTGCTCGGCGCCAAGGGCGTCCAGGTGCCGGCCGAGGTCTGGCTGATGCTGTACGTGGACGCCGCCCTGTTCCAGATCGGGCTGTACCTGTGGAACCGGCGGCACAACACCAGCCCGCACGAGGAGGCCGGGTCGTCCGGGCTGGCCGGCATGGTCATCTCGACGCTGTCCACGCCGATCTACGTGTCCTCGTACATCGGGGCTCTGCTGCGCCGCAAGGCCGGCTTCGTGGTGACGCCGAAGGGCGACTCGGCCAGCCCGGACCGGCTGCTCACCTTCCAGCAGAGCCTGCGCTGGGCCGCCTTCTACGTCGCGCTGCTGATCGCCGCACCGATCGGCGGTCACGTCGACGGCGCGATGTGGCTGTGGCCCGGCCTCAACCTGATCGTCTGTCTCGCGCCGCCGGCCATCTGGGCCGGCCAGGAATACCGGCGCCGCAGAACCGGCCGGCGGACCCCTCCGCCGGTGACCCCGCAGCAGAAGGAGACCGAAGCACCCGTGGAGACGTACGCATGAAGCCCCGTCCCCGCACCTCGACGCCCCGCCGCCTGCTGAGCGCCGGCATCGGCCTGATCGTGCTCAGCGTGCTCGTGTTCGTGAACCGGCCGATGGTCGCGTTCGGCGCGGACGCCCTGCACGACTTCAGCATCAACCGGGAGTCGTACAAGCAGAAGTACGGCCACTGGTCGCGCCTGCCCGTGCCGCAGGGCTTCCGGGTCAACGCGATCCACGCGGCGCTGCTGAACACCGGCAAGGTGCTCATCGTCGCGGGCAGCGGCAACAACCGGGACAACTTCGAGGCGGGCACCTTCCGAACCGTCCTGTACGACCCGGCGAAGGACTCCTTCTCCGAGGTGCCGACGCCGACGGACGTGTTCTGCGCCGGGCACACGTTCCTGCCCAACGGCAACCTGCTGATCGCCGGCGGCACGAAGTCGTACGAGGTGCTGGAGAAGAACATCACCCACGCGGCCGGCGTGATGAAGATCAAGAACGAGTCGGCGACCGGCGGCCCGCGGACGTTCCCGAAGGGCACGACGCTGTTCTCCGCCGACGGGACCGCGTACCGGACCCGCGCCGACCTGACCGTGCCGGCCGCCACGACCATGAAGCACGGCACCGAGGTGATGACCCACGCCGGCGCCGCCGAGGTCTGGGTGGACGCCGTGGAGGAGGGCGACGGGCCGATCGTCGACCACCCGGCGCAGTACACCGTCGCCGGTTTGACGGGCGCGGACAAGCAGAACATCTACGGGCTCGCCGACAAGATCACCCGGGAGAAGCAGGAGTACGGCGGGGACAAGACGTCGTACGAGTTCGACCCGCGGACGGAGCGCTACGTGCGCACCGGGGACATGGTGAAGAGCCGCTGGTACCCGACGCTCGCCGAGATGCCCGGCGGTGACGTGCTCGCCGTCTCCGGCCTCGACGAGTTCGGCCGGATGCTGCCCGGGCACAACGAGCGCTACCTCAAGGACCAGCGGCGCTGGGTGGACGCCCCGGAGCTCAAGCGGGTCTTCCCGACGTACCCGGCGCTGCACCTGATGAAGGACGGCAAGCTGTTCTTCTCCGGCTCGAACGCCGGCTACGGCTCGGACACCGAGGGCCGTACGCCGGGCCTGTGGAACCTGAAGAACAACACGTTCAAGGAGGTTCCCGGCCTGAAGGACCCGCGGATGACGGAGACCAGCTCGTCGGTGCTGCTGCCGCCGGCCCAGGACCAGAAGGTCATGATCTTCGGCGGCGGCAAGGTCGGCGAGTCGGCGGTGTCCACCGCGCGGACCGCCATCGCGGACCTGGACGAGCCGATGCCGGTCTACGAACCGGGTCCCGACCTGCCGCACCCGGCGCGCTACCTGAGCACGGTGATCCTGCCCGACGACACCGTCTTCACCACCGGCGGCTCGTCCGGCTATCGCGGCGGCCGCTACGGCAACAAGACGCGCAGCGACTTGTTCAACGCGCAGATCTACCGGCCGGGCTCCGGCAAGTTCGAGACCGCCGCGGAGTCCACGGTCGGCCGCAACTACCACTCGGAGGCGCTGCTGCTGCCCGACGGGCGGGTCATCACGATGGGCTCCGACCCGCTGTACGACCCCAGCGGGCGCAACCCGGGCACGTTCGAGCAGCGGATCGAGGTGTTCTCCCCGCCGTACCTGTTCAAGGGCGACCGTCCGGTGATCGGCGGCGCGCCGGAGGCGGTGCAGCGCGGCACGACGTTCGCGGTGGCCACCCCGGACGCCGGCCGGGTCCGCACGGCCCGGCTCGTCCGGCCCAGCGCGGTCACCCACGTGACCGACCTGGACCAGCGGTCGGTCGCGCTCGACATCACGCCGGCGACCGGCGGCGTGGCGCTGAGCGTCCCCAAGACCCGTGGCCTCGTGCCCTCCGGCTGGTACATGCTGTTCCTCACCGATGCCGAGGGCGTGCCGTCGGTGGGCCGCTGGATCCGGGTGCGCTGATGTCCCGGCACGCCGTGCCGGCGGGCCGCCGGTGGCCGCTGCCGGCCGCCTGCCTGGCGCTGGTCGTCGTCCTCGCCGCCATCGTGGTGCTCTCGATGCGCGGCGAGGAGTCCCCGGTGGTGGTCGGCACGGCCGCGGTCCAGGTCAGCGCGCCCGCCCCCGCGCGGAGCGGGCGCGTCGCCGGCCGGGAGCTCTACGTGGATCCGAACGGGGCCGCCGCCGAGCAGGTCCGCGAATGGGAGGCCACCGGCCGCACGGCCGACGCCGCGGCGATCCGGCGGATCGCCGACCGGCCGGCCGCCACCTGGTTCGCCGACGCCGAGCCCGGTTACGCCGAGCGGGCCCGGCAGCTGGTCACGGCCGCGGCGGCGGCCGGCCGGCTGCCGGTGCTGACGCTCTACAACATCCCCGGCCGCGACTGCTCGGGCCAGTCGGCGGGCGGCGCCGCCGACGGGGAGGCCTACCGGGCCTGGGTACGCGCGATAGCGGCGGCGCTGCAGGGCCACGAGGCGCTGATCGTGCTGGAGCCGGACGCGATACCCCAGGCGGTCCAGGGCTGTCTCGGAGAGGACGGCGCCCGGGAGCGCTACGCGCTGCTGGCCGAGGCAGTCGGCGCGCTCCGGGCGATCCCGGGCGTGCACGTCTATCTCGATGCGGGGAACCCGACGTGGATCACCGATCCCGGCCGGCTCATCCCGGCGCTGCGAAGGTCGGGCATCGCGCGGGCGTCCGGGTTCTCGCTCAACGTGGCGAACTTCGAGACGACCGCGGACAACGTCGCGTACGGGCTGCGGCTGTCCGGGCTGCTGGGCGGCGCCCACTTCGTCGTGGACACCAGCCGCAACGGCAACGGGCCGGCGCAGAAGGGCGCCGGGGACCGGCACTGGTGCAATCCGTCCGGCCGGTCCCTCGGCGACCCGCCGACCACCCGGACCGGCGTCGCTCTCGTGGACGCGTACCTGTGGGTGAAACGGCCGGGCGAGTCCGACGGCGCGTGCGGGAACGACGCTCCCGCGGCCGGCCAGTGGTGGCCCGGCTACGCCCTCGAACTCGCCCGGTGAAACCGGTGCTGTGGATCAGTCCAGGCCGTGCACCGACGGCACCTCGAGGGTGCGGGCGCCCGGGGTGCCGCCGAGGCGGATCTCCCGCAGGGCGGTGTTGTTCGTCGTGCTCAGCTCGGCGAGCTTGTTCGACGGGTTGGCCTTGACCTCGATGTAGTAGGTGCCGTTCGGCAGGTCGGTGACCTCGAAGGACTGTCCCGGCCGGGCCTGGGTGTAGGTGTCACCGTTGCCGATGTCGAGCACCTCGCGCACCGCGACGGCCGTGTTCTGCCCGCAGGAGCTGGAGAGGTCGGTGTTCTCCGGGCGCCACTTGGCGTTCGGGATCGTGTAGTCGACCGCGTCGGTGTTGGCCAGGCAGAACGCTTCCTTGCCGCTGCGCACGGCGAGCTTCTTGTCGGCGCCGAGCAGGTTGTACTGCGCGAAGTCGGTGAAGTGCCAGTGCCGGTGCCCCTCGCGGGCGTCCCACTCCATCGTGCCGGCCTCGACCGAGCCGACCTCCTTACCCTTGGCGTCGAAGAAGTACTGGTACGCGTCCATCAGTTCGGTGCCGGTGCGCCGGAAGCCGTCGACCAGCAGCGGCGAGGTGCCGGCGTTCCACACGGTGGCGCCGAAGTTGACGAACGTCTTGCCGTCCTCCTCCGACATCGAGATGCCCCACGCGGGCAGCGAACGCAGGTCGGGACGCGGTCCCTGAGCGATCTTCGAGAGCTTGACCGCCTTCGGCGCCTTCGCCGGCGGCCGGAAGTCCGGGTCGTACGCCGACACCTGCAGCGCGGCGTCGCCCTGGCCGGCGTGCTCGCCGTGCTCGGCCTTGGCGACCTTCGCGGACGTGTCGTCACCGGCCTTGGCCGCCTGGACCCGCGCCTTCGCCGCCCCGACGCCCCGCTCGTCCTCGCTGACGGTCTCGACCGTGAGGTTGACCTGCGCGGTGGCCTGGTCGGCAGGGATCTTGAAGTAGTCGCGGTACTTCTGGTTCAGGCTGACCGTCGCGGTGTACGAGCCGGCGGGCAGGTCGAAGTTCTCCCGGTTAGGCATGCTCGCGGTCCCGGCGTTCCAGCCGGCCTGGATGCCCCACACCGCGCCCAGATTGAACGGGTTGTAGCCATTGCAGCCCTGCGGGTACGGCGTGTCGGCCGGAGCGTCGCGCCGGGTCCGCGTGGAGCTGTAGTCGTTCGGGCAGAAGTCGGTCTGGAAGTTCGCCACCTCGGCGCCGGCGGCGTCCTTGATGGTGACCGTGGTGAAGTCCTTGAGCCCGTTCCAGTCGGTGACCATCCCGGCCGGCAGGGTCACCGCCTTGCGCTTGCCGTTCTTCACCACGTACTGCTGCGCCACGATGGGGTCCGCGTACGACTTGCGGGTCGCCCGGATCTCGAACGGGTCCTTGCCCGCGATGACGTTCACGCCGAGGTCCAGGTACAGGTACGCCTCGTCGCCGTAGACGTAGCGCTCCGCCGTCACGTTGGGCGTGGCCAGCGAGAAGGCCAGCGGCGGAGGGTCGGCTGCCGCGCTGGCGATGCCCACCCCGGCGCCGGCGAGGGCGACGGCCGCGGTCACGGCACCGGCCGTGAGCAGTCGGGTCCTGCTTGTCATGCTTTTTCCTCCCCAGAGGTTTGGTGGCGCTCAGGTAAACCGGAAAGGTGTGAAGCAGACGTAAGGCGCTATGAGACTTGCCTCAAATCAACCAGCCGGGGCACCGCACCGATACGATCGCGGGGAGTCGGGACAGCGCCGTCCTCCGCACGTCTTGCGAACATGCAAAGGAGCGCCCCGGTGTCAGACCACCACGGCCAGCTCGACCCCGACGGGCCCGACGCCGCCCTGCGCGCGGACATCCGCCGCATCGGCACGCTGCTGGGTCAGACCCTCGCCCGGCAGGAGGGCAAGCCGCTGCTCGACCTGGTCGAGGAGGTCCGCGCGCTGGTGCGCGCGGACGCCCCGGCCGCCGCCGAGCGCCTCGCCGCGATGGACGTCACGACCGGCACCAAGCTGGCCCGGGCGTTCTCCACCTACTTCCACCTGGCGAACATCACCGAGCAGGTGCACCGCGCCCGCGACCTGCGCCGGCGCCGGGCCCGCGACGGCGGCTGGCTGGACCAGGCCGCCAAGCTCATCGCCGAGAAGGGCGTGCCGGCCGACGAGATCGCCGCAGCCGCGCGCCGGCTGGCCGTACGGCCGGTCTTCACCGCGCACCCCACCGAGGCCGCCCGGCGCTCGATCCTGTCGAAGCTGCGCCAGCTCGCCGACTCCCTGGACGCCGAGGCGAGCGCCGCCGTGCTGTACGGCGCCACGGACACCACCGCCTCGACCCGCCGCTTCGCCGAGCTGATCGACCTGCTGTGGCAGACCGACGAGCTGCGCCTCGACCGGCCGGACCCGACGGACGAGGCCCGCAACGCCGTCTACTACCTCAAGGACCTGTACGCCGAGGCCGCGCCGCAGGTCCTCGACGACCTCGCCGAGACGCTGCGCCAGCTCGGCGTGGAGACCGCGCCCACCGCGCGCCCGCTGACCTTCGGCTCGTGGATCGGCGGCGACCGCGACGGCAACCCGTTCGTCACCCCGGCGGTCACCCGCGACGTGCTGATCATCCAGCACGAGCACGGCATCCAGGCCACCGAGGCGGCGATGGACGCGCTCATCGACGAGCTGTCGGTGTCCCGGCGGCTGCGCGGGGTCTCCCTCGACCTCTCGGCCAGCCTCGCGGCGGACCTGGACGCGCTGCCCGAGGTGGCGCCGCGGTTCCGGCGCACGAACGCCGAAGAGCCGTACCGGCTGAAGGTGCGCTGCGTGAAGGCGAAGCTCGCCAACACCCGGCAGCGCCTGCGCCAGGGCACCGCCCACGTGCCCGGCCGCGACTACCTGGGCAGCGACGAGCTGATCGCCGACCTCGAGCTCATCCGGGCGTCGCTGGCCCGCAACTCCGGCCAGCTCACCGCGGTCGGCACGGTGGCCTCGGCGATCCGCGCGGTCTCCGCCTTCGGCCTGCAGCTGGCCACGCTCGACGTACGCGAGCACGCCGAGAAGCACCACGAGGTGCTGACCCAGATGTTCGCGCAGGTCGGCGAGGTCGACGACTACGCCGCGCTGAGCCGCGAGGAGCGCACCAAGCTGCTCGCCACCGAACTGACCGGCCGGCGCCCGCTGGCGGCTGCGGACGTCCCGCTCACCGAGTCGGCGCGCAAGACGTTCGACGTCTTCGGCACGATCCGCGACGCGCAGGACCGGTTCGGCGCCGACGTCATCGAGTCGTACATCATCTCGATGACCCTCGGCGTGGACGACGTGCTGGCCGCGGCGGTGCTGGCCCGCGAGGCCGGCCTCATCGACATCCACACCTCGCGGGCGCGCATCGGCATCGTGCCGCTGCTCGAGACCCCCGCCGAGCTCGACGCCGGCGGCGACCTGCTGGACGAGATGCTGTCGCTCCCGGCGTACCGGGAGATCGTCCGGGCCCGCGGCGACCTGCAGGAGGTCATGCTCGGCTACTCCGACAGCAACAAGGAGGCCGGCATCACCACCAGCCAGTGGTCGATCCACAAGGCGCAGCGCGCGCTGCGGGACGTGGCGGCCCGGCACGGCGTACGGCTGCGGCTGTTCCACGGCCGCGGCGGCACGGTCGGTCGCGGTGGCGGCCCCACCCACGAGGCGATCCTGGCCCAGCCGTACGGCACCCTCGACGGCGCCATCAAGGTCACCGAGCAGGGCGAGGTCATCTCCGACAAGTACACGCTGCCGGCGCTGGCCCGCGAGAACCTCGAGCTCACCGTCGCCGCGGTGCTGCAGGCGACGCTGCTGCACACCGAGCCGTCGGTGGACGCCGCCTCGCTCAAGCGCTGGGACGCGGCCATGGACACCGCCTCCGGCGCCGCCTTCAAGCGCTACCGGTCGCTCGTCGAGAACCCGGACCTGCCGGCGTACTTCTGGGCGGCGACCCCGACGGAGCTGCTCGGCGCGCTGAACATCGGCTCCCGCCCGGCGAAGCGGCCCAACGCCGACGCCGGTCTCGGCGGCCTGCGCGCCATCCCGTGGGTGTTCGGCTGGACCCAGACCCGGCAGATCGTGCCGGGCTGGTTCGGCGTCGGCACCGGCCTGGCCGCGGTGCGCGAGGCGGGCCAGGGCGACTCGCTGCACGAGATGTACGCCAACTGGCAGTTCTTCCGCACGTTCATCTCGAACGTGGAGATGATGCTGACGAAGACCGACCTCACCATCGCGCGGCGCTACGTCGAGACGCTGGTGCCGCCGGCCCTGCAGCCGATCTTCGCCACCATCGAGCAGGAGTACGCCAAGACGGTCGAGGAGGTCCTCGCCATCACCGGGCACGAGGATCTGCTGGCCTCGCAGCCGGAGCTGTCGCGAACCCTGAACGTGCGCGACACGTACCTCGAGCCCCTGCACCACCTGCAGGTCGCCCTCCTCCGGCAGTACCGCGACCTCGGCGAGGCCGACCGCCAGCTCCCGACGGCACCCGGCGCCCGCCGCGCCCCGTCGGACTCCACCGCGCTGGAGCGGGCCCTGCTCACCACGGTCAACGGCATCGCCGCCGGCATGCGCAACACCGGCTGACCTTCCGGCGTACGGGAAAAGGCCGGGCACCCTTCGAGGGGCCCGGCCTTTGTGCTGCGTCTCTAATGCTGGCCTCAGGTTGATCGCGGAGAATGGTCGGCGTGCGAATCATGATCGCGGATGATGACGCGGCCATCCGTGAGTCGCTGGAGCGCGTGCTCCAGGTCGAGGGTTACGACACCGGCACCGCCGCCAACGGTCTCGCCGTGCTCGACGAGGTCGGTGGGGCCGGCGGCGACACGCTGGACCTGCTGATCCTCGACGTGATGATGCCCCGCCTCGGTGGGTTGGAGACCTGCCGGCGGTTGCGGGCCGCGGGCCGGGATGTGCCGGTACTGATGCTGACCGCCCGGGACCAGGTCTCCGATCGGGTCGCGGGGCTGGACGCGGGCGCCGACGACTACCTGCCCAAGCCGTTCGCCACCGAGGAGTTGCTGGCCCGGGTGCGGGCCTTGCTGCGCCGGCGCACGCCGGCCGACGGGGAGTCGCAGATCCTGTCGTTCGCCGACGTCCGGCTCGATCCCGACAGGTTCGAGGCGTGGCGGAACGAACGGCCGCTGCGGCTGACCCGGACCGAGTTCTCCCTTCTCCAGGTCCTCGTCCGCAACGCGACCCGGGTCCTGACCCGCGACGCGCTGTTCGAGGCGATCTGGGGCTTCGACATGAGCGCCACCGCCAACAACCTCCAGGTGTACGTGAGCTACCTGCGCCGCAAGCTGGAGGCCGAGGGTGAGCCACGATTGATCTACACGCTGCGGGGTCTGGGGTACACGTTGCGCGAGACACCTCCGTGAGCGGGAAACCCCGCCGGCTGACCCGATGGTGGCGCCGGCGGTCCCTGCGGACCAGGATGACCGTGATCGCGGCGACAGCGATCGCGGTCAGCGTGTTCGTGGCCTTTCAGGTGGCCAGCGAGCTGCTGGGCTGGGAGCTGCAGAAAACCGCTGAGAAACAGCTGCGCGCCGATTCCCGCGTCCTGGCGACGAACGCGGAGCAAGCCGGTCTGGCGCAGGTCCCGCTACCGCCGTATCCCGGATCCGGCCGGCTGGTGCGGGTCATCCTGCCCGACGGCTCGACCCGGACGCCGACCGGCCAACCCGCGCTGCCCCCCGTCAGCGAGCACGCCGGGCGCGTGGCGCAGGGCGCGGCGACGGACCTGATGGAGTCGATCGACAGCGACGAGGACGGCTACGTCATCTACACGCTGCGGGCGGGCGACGGCGCGGTGCAGGTGGCCCACGCCGCCGACGACAGCCCGGTCAACCAGTTCGGGTTCGGCATGCTGCTGATCGGGCTGCTCTGCGTGGCCGGCGGCGGCCTCGTCGGGCGGACCGTGGCGCGGGCCGGGCTGGCACCGATCGACCGGCTGACCGCCGCCGCGGTCCGGGTCGCGCAGACCCGGGATCTCGACGCCGACATCCCGGACGAGGGTGGTGGGGAGATCCGGCGGCTGATCCAGGCGATCAACGACATGCTCGCCGCGCTCCGGGACTCCCGGCGGGCCCAGCGGCTGCTCGCCGAGGACGCCGCCCACGAGCTCAAGACACCGCTGACCAGCCTGCGCCTCAACATCGAGCTGCTCGTCCGGCTGGACCGGCGCGGCACCCTCGACACGTCCCTCTCGGCGGAGAGCCGGACCCGGCTGCTCAACGATCTCGGCGCCCAGGTGGCCGAGCTGAGCACCCTCGCCGCCGAGCTGACCGACCTGGCCCGCGGCGACGTCAGCGACGAGAGCACCGAGCTGGTCGACCTCGCCGACGTGGTGGTTGCCGCCGCGACCCAGGCGCGTTCCCGCATGCCCGACCTGGATCTCGCGCTCGACGTGACCCCCGTGCGGGTGAGCGGGCGTCCCGCCGCGCTCCGGCGAGCGGTGCTCAACCTCATCGACAACGCCGGCAAGTGGTCCCCCGCGGGCGTGCCGGTCCAGGTCCGGCTCCGGGCCGAGGGCACGTCGGCGGTGCTCGAGGTCGACGACGCCGGGCCGGGCATCGATGACGCCGACGTACCGCGGGTGTTCGACCGGTTCTACCGTGCCGACAGCGCCCGGGCCTTGCCGGGGTCCGGTCTGGGACTGTCGATCGTTCAGCGGGTCGTCGACGCCCACGGCGGCCGCGTCACCGCCGGCCGCTCCGCACGCGGTGGCGCGCTGCTCCTGGTCGACCTTCCGGCCGCGGCACCCACCACCCGATAGATCCGGGAGGGGGCGTGGGCCCCATCCCGGATCTCGTTCGTGCCGCCGCGCTCACCGTTGCAGCGCGAGCTCCTCCTCGTCGGCGAGCGGCTGGTGCCCCTTCGGCGGCTCCGCCGTCGGCCGGGACAGCCGGCTCGGCCACCAGATCCGCCGGCCGAGCAGCAGGGTGAGGGCGGGCACCAGGACCGACCGCACCAGCAGGGCGTCGAGCAGCACGCCGAAGGCGACCAGGAACCCGACCTCGACCAGCATCACCAGCGGAAGTGAGACGAGCACCGCGAACGTGGCCGCCAGGATCAACCCCGCCGAGGTGATGACGCCGCCCGTGGCCGACAAGGCCTTCAGCATGCCCTCTCGGGTGCCGAGACGCACGGCCTCCTCCCGGGCCCGGCTGGCCAGGAAGATGTTGTAGTCGACGCCGAGCGCCACCAGGAACAGGAAGGCCAGCAGCGGCACCGAATAGTCGACGCCCTTGAATCCGAGGATCGTGTCGAAGACGAACACGCTGCCGCCGAAGGCCGCGGCGAACGAGACGATCACGGTGGCCATCAGGACCAGCGGGGCCACGATCGCCCGGAGCAGCAGCCCGAGGACGATCAGGACGACGGCGAGCACCAGCGGGATCACCACCTTCTCGTCGCGGCTGGTGGTCGCCTCGGTGTCGAGGTGCTCCGCGCTCGGCCCGCCGACGATCGCCTCCGCCCCGTTCACCGCATGCACGGCGGTGCGTACCCGCTTGATGGTGTCGTACTCCGCGGGGGTGTCCGGGGCATCGGTCGGGAACACGGAGATGTCGGTCCAGCCTCGGACGGTCTCGCCCGGGACGGCCGTTGCCACGCCGGGAGTGCGCTTGACGACGTCGACCACCCGGTCCCGGTACGCCGGCCGCGCGTAGATCGTCATCGGCTGGCCGCCGAGCTCCGGGAAGTGCCGGCGGAGAACGGTGAAGCCGGTGACCGACTCCGGCGCGTTCAAGAACTGGTCCTGCTCCCGCAGGGCGCCGGTGTTGCCCGTCAGCCCGACGCAGAGCACGCCGAGGATGCCGATCGAGCCGAGCGTCGCCACCCACCGGCGGCGGTTGATGGCGGCGCCGAGCCGTCCCCACAGCCCCGGCTTCTCCTGTGGGGCCGCGCTGAACCGCGGGATGGCCGGCCAGAAGATCCGCCTGCCGAGCACCACGAGCACCGCCGGGAACAGCGTCAGCATGGCCACCAGCGCGCACAGGATGCCGGCCGCGCCGATCGGGCCCAGCCCGCTGGTGTCGTTCAGGTCCGCGGCGAGCAGGCAGAGCAGGCCCGCGACCACGGTGGCCGCGGACGCGATGATGGCCGGCGCGGCGCCGCGCAGCGCGTGGATCATCGCGACCCGGACGTTCTCGTGGTGATGCAGCGTCTCTCGATATCGAGCGATGAGCAACAGCGCGTAGTCAGTGCCGACGCCGAACACCAGGATCGTCAGCAGCGCCGAGTTCTGGTCGTTGACCACGATGCCGAAGCCCTTGACGAGCAGATAGACGGTCGCCATCGAGGTCAGCGCGGCCACGCCCACGACCACCAGTGGGACGAACCACAACACCGGGCTGCGGTAAGTGAGCACGAGCAGGACCGTGACGACGATGACGGTGGTGAGGAAGACCTGCAGGTCGATGCCGTCGAAGACGGCGTCCATGTCGCCGTCGATCGCGGCCGGGCCGGTCACCTCGAGCTCCAGGCCGGCGGGGCGGTCCTTCGCGGCGTCACGCAACGGGCCGACGAGGGTCTCCGCTGCGCCGTAGGTCGTGCTCACGTCGAGGGTGAACACCATCGCCTTGCCGTCGGTGGACAGCCTCGTCGGCGGGCCGTCGTCCTCCTCATCGCCGGAAGCAGCCGTCTTCGGCGGGTACCGCTTGGCAAGGGTGTCGTAGTGACGCTCGACCGTGGCACGGTCGGCGTCGGTCAAGGCGCCGGCGCGGTGGTAGACGAAGACGAACGTGTTGTCCTCGCCGCCGGGGAGACTGTCCTCCAGCGCCGCCACCTTGGTGGACTCGGCACTGGCGGGCAGCATGTCCACGGCTTTGTCGGTGGTGACCGAGCTCAACTTTCCGCTCAACGGCACCATGACCGCCGCCAGGGCGATCCACAAGCCGATCACCAACCACGGCACCCACCGGCCGGCCCACCGACCGGCCGGCGCTGCATTCATTTCCATCAATAGCCTCCTCGGTACGAGCTGCATCGCTCAGCTGATGCCGACTTCGTACCGAGCGAATCTGAGACGACCGTTAATGGACGAGGTGGTACCGCGGTACCGCCTTCCTCCCGGGATTGACGACCGCAGCACGACGAAGCGGGACGGAATCGGTCCTAGTTTCGGGCTATGAGTGATTCCGGAAGTCCACGGTGGAGGCTCGGGGCGGCCACCATGACGCTGGTGACGGCGTTCGCCGTCGTCGCCGCCTGCGGGTCGGACCCCGACAAGAGTGCGGCGCCCGGCCCGCACAGCGCGCACGCGGGCGGGTCGTCGGCTCCACCGCAGCCGCTACGCGCCGGCGAGCGGTTCGTCGACCTGAAGATGGCCGGGGCCTACACGCCCGCGCCGCCGCGGGGCGGCGGCTCGGACGAGTACCGGTGCCAGGTGATCGATCCCGGCCTGACCAAGGCGGCGTTCCTGACCGGGACCCAATTCACCCCGGAGAACGTCGCCATCGCGCATCACGCCATCGTGTACGTGGTGCCGCCGGGCGGCGCTGCCGCGGTACGCGAGCAGGACGCGAAGACCGCCGGTCTCGGGTGGCAGTGTTTCGGCGGGACCGGCGTCCCCGGCGCCGAGGTCGAAGAGGGGGACGCGGCGTGGGTGGACACCTGGGCGCCGGGCGCGACGGAGACGCTGCTCGACCAGGACGCCGGCTTCCGGCTGGACCCGGGCAGCCTGGTCATCCTCCAGATCCACTACAACCTGCTCGCGACCGGCGGCAAGCCGACCGGGTCGGACCGCTCGGCGGTGCGGCTGCGGCTGACGGACGGCACTCCCCGGACCCGGGTACTCGAGACGTGGCCCCTCGACGCACCGACCGACCTGCCCTGCGCCGCCGACGAGTCGGGTCCGCTCTGCGACCGGGCGGCCTCGATCGCGGACGTGACCAAGCGGTTCGGGGCGGACGTCGGCGACATGGCGGACCGTCAGGTGCAGGAGTGCGGCCGGGGCGTGCCGAAGCCCGGTGACACCCAGACCTGCGATCACAAGGTGGAGGCGCCGATGACCCTGTACGCCGGTTTCGGCCACATGCACATGCTCGGGCGGTCCTTGAAGGTCGAGCTCAACCCGGGTACGCCGAAGGCCCGGGTCGTGCTGGACGTGCCGCAGTTCGACTTCGACGACCAGCGGCTGATGAAGCTGCCGTCGCCGGTGGAGGTCGGTCCCGGGGACACGCTGCGGGTGACATGTACGCACGACGCGGGGCTGCGCAAACGAGTGCCGCAGCTCAGCAAGCTGCCGCCGCGCTACGTGGTGTGGGGCGACGGCACCAGCGACGAGATGTGCATCGGCATCATGATGGTCTCCCCCCGCTGACCGGCCGGCCGAGTCTCAGGTCGTGGGCGAGGATGACGGCCTGGATCCGGTCCCGGGCGCCGGTCTTGGCGAGGACCCGCCCGACGTGGGTCTTCACCGTCGACTCCGACAGCGTGAACCGTTGCGCTATCTCGCGGTTGGTGAGGCCCTGGCCGACGGCGATGAGGATCTCGCGCTCGCGGCCGGTCAGGAAGCCCAGCCGGGGATCCTCCCGCACGGGCCCGCAGAGGTCATCGTCGAGCCGGTCGGCGAACGCGTCGAGCATCCGCCGGGTCAGCGCCGGCGCGATCACCGCGTCCCCGGCGGCGACGGCCCGGATGCCGGCGAGCACCTCCTCCGGGCGGATGTCCTTGAACAGGAAACCGCTCGCCCCGGCCCGCAGCGCGGCGAACGCGTACCGGTCCATGTCGACCGTCGTCAGCACCAGGATCCGCGAACGCCCACCGGCGGCGGCGATGCGCCGGGTGGCCTCGATCCCGTCGACGCCCGGCATGCGGATGTCCATCAGCACCACGTCGGGATGCAGCTCGCTGGTGCAGCGCACGGCCTCGGCGCCGTTCCCGGCCTCGCCGACGATCTCGGTGTCGGGGGTGCTCTCCAGCAGCATGCGAAACCCGAAGCGCTGCAGAGGCTGGGCGTCCACCACGAGCACGGAGATCATGAACGGCCGCCTTTCGAGGTTGCGCGGACGGTCCAGCCCTCTTCATAGCGAGCAAACCTGAGACGACCGTTAGATTGTTTGCCAGGGTCTCAGGGGCGAGTCGGGGTCTTACCTGATCCGCGGACGTGACACGTCTCCCTAGGCTGACCACCGTGAGCCTCATCGTTACCCAAGGGTTGACCAAGACGTACGGCGGGCGGGTGACCGCCCTGCACGACCTGACCGTCTCCGTCGAGCCCGGGATCATCGGACTGGTCGGCGCCAACGGCGCCGGCAAGTCGACCTTCATCAAGATCCTGCTGGGCCTGATCCCGCCGTCCGGCGGCGAGGTGCGGGTCTTCGGCATCGACCCCACGGTCGACCCGGACCGGGTACGGGCGAAGGTCGGCTACATGCCCGAGCACGACGCGCTGCCGCCGGACGTGTCCGCGGCCGAGTTCGTCACGCACCTCGGGCGGATCAGCGGCCTGCCGGCCACCGCCGCCCGCGAGCGGGCCTCCGAGGCGCTGCGCCACGTGGGCCTCTACGAGGAGCGGTACCGGCAGATCGGCGGCTACTCCACCGGCATGAAGCAGCGGGTGAAGCTGGCCCAGGCGCTGGTGCACGACCCCGACCTGCTGCTGCTGGACGAGCCGACGAACGGGCTGGACCCGGCGGGGCGGGACGCCATGCTCGCGCTCATCCACCGCATCGGCACCGAGTTCGGCATCTCGGTCGTGGTCTGTTCGCACCTGCTCGGCGAGGTCGAGCGGATCTGCGACTCGCTCGTCGCGATCGAGGGCGGCCGGCTGCTGCGCGCCGACCGGATCTCGGCCATGACGGAGGCCAGCGACGTGCTCGCGGTCGAGGTCTCGGAGGGTACGGAGGAGCTCGCCGAGGCGCTGACCCGGCTGGGCCTGACCGCGCAGTCCGACGGGCGGCTGCTGCTCGTGCCGCTGGACCACGAGGACACGTACGACCGGATCCTGCGGGCAGTCGCCGATCTCGACCTCCCGCTGCACCGCCTCGACCAGCGCCGCCACCGGGTGGCCGAACTCTTCGCACCGAGGGAGACCGCCGATGCCTGAGGCGAGCGTCATCCATGACATCGGTTACCAGCGTTACACCGGGCGCCGGCTGGGCCGCGGGGCGGTCTTCGGCGCGATCTACGTGCACGGTCTGCGGGCCGCGTTCGGCCTCGGCCGCTCCGCGAAGGCGAAGATCTTCCCCTGGCTGGTCGTCGGGATCGTCACGCTGGTCGCGGTGATCCTCGCGGCGGTCCGTTCCCAGACGGGCATCGTGCCGCTCACCTACATCGGGTTCGCCGACGCGATGAGCTGGCTGATCATCTTCTTCGCCGCCATCGTCGCGCCGGAGCTGGTCTCCCGCGACCTGCGTGCCGGGGTGCTGCCGCTGTACTTCAGCCGCCCGTTGCGCGCGGCGGACTACGTGGGGGCCAAGGTGGCCGCCATGGTGACCGCGATCTGGGCGCTGCTGGCCGTACCCCAGTTCATCATGTTCCTGGGCGCCGCCTTCACCACCAAGAAGGGCATGTCCGACGTCTGGAACGAGCTGGGCGACCTGGTGCCCGGGTGGGGCTACAGCCTGCTGTGGGCGTTGCTGTTCACCGGGATCGGCCTGCTCATCGCGTCGCTGACCGGCAAGCGGGCGTTCGCCGCCGGCGGCATCGTCGCGGTGTTCCTGATGACCACGCCGGTGGTGGGCGTGCTGTCCATCCTGCCGTCCTCGGACGCGCAGCAGCTTGCCGGGCTCGCCAGCCCGATGACGCTGATCAGCGGGATCGGCCAGTGGCTGATCCCGACCGCGAACACCGGCATGAACGTGGGCAACTTCGGCCCGGTGTACGCGATCGAGGCGGTCACGCTGATCGCGGCGTGCCTGCTGCTCCTACTGGCCCGCTACCGGAGGGTGGCCGCGCTGTGACCACAGTGGACCTGCAGAACGTGTCGCGCTGGTACGGCAACGTGGTCGCCGTCAACGACATCAGCATGAGCCTGGCCCCGGGCGTGACGGGCCTACTCGGCCCGAACGGCGCCGGCAAGACCACCGTGCTGCACATGATGGCCGGCTTCCTGGCGCCGTCGCGGGGCACGGTCACCATCGACGGCTCCCCCACCTGGCGCAACCCGGAGATCTACCGCCGGCTGGGCCTGGTGGCCGAACGCGAGGCCGTGCACGGCTTCCTGACCGCCCGCGAGTTCGTCATGGCCTCGGCCAAGATGCAGAAGCTGCCCGATCCGAAGGCGGCCACCGACTGGGCGCTGGAGATGGTCGAGATGGTCCCGGCCGCCGACCGCCGCATCGAGACGTACTCCAAGGGCATGCGGCAGCGCACCCGGGTCGCGGCCGCGCTGGTGCACAACCCGCAGGTGCTGCTGCTGGACGAGCCGTTCAACGGCATGGACCCGCGCCAGCGGATGCACATGATGGCGCTGCTGCACGACCTGGGCGACCGAGGCCACACGATCCTGTTCAGCTCGCACATCCTCGAGGAGGTCGAACAGGTCTCCGGCACGGTCCAGGTGATCGTCGCGGGCCGCCTCGCGGCGTCCGGCGACTACCGCAGGATCCGCCGGCTGATGACCAACCGGCCGCACGTCTTCGCGGTCCAGTCGTCCGACGACCGCCGGCTGGCGGTGGCGCTGATCGCGGAGAAGTCGGTCAGCGGCGTGGAGATCGACGCCACCGGCATGACGGTACGGGCCTCCGACTACGGCAGCTTCACCCGAGCCCTGCCCCGCATCGCCCTGGACTCGGGCATCCGCCTGCGCAAGCTGATCCCGTCCGACGAATCCCTGGAGAGCGTCTTCTCCTACCTGCTGGAGGCCTGACATGTCGACAGTCGCCTGGATCACGGCCCGGGGCCTGTTCGGCCGCCGCCGGGCCCTGCTCCTGCTGCCCCTGCCGCTGCTGCTGGTCGGGCTGGCCGCGCTCTGCCGCGCGTACGACGTCCGGCCGTCGGACTGGGGCACCCCGGTGATCGTCGGGCTGGGCCTGGCGGTCGTCCTGCCGGTGGTGTCGCTCATCGTCGGCACCGGCGTGCTCGGCTCGGAGATCGACGACGGCACGATCGTGCACATCCTCACCAAGCCGCTGCCCCGCCGCGACATCATCCTCGCGAAGCTGGGCGTGGCGGTCGTGGTCAGCGCGCTCACCGCGGCGGTGCCACTGTTCGTCGCCGGCCTGCTCGCGGACTCGGCACAGCTGGGCGCGGGCCTCGCGGTGGCGGCGGCGGTGGGCGCGGTCGCCTACTCGGCGCTGTTCCTGCTGCTGAGCCTGCTGACCCGGCGCCCGGTGCTGCTCGGGCTGGTCTACATCCTGGTGTGGGAGGGCCTGCTCGGCCAGTTCGTGAGCGGGACCCGGGTGCTCTCCATCCAGCAGTACGTGATCACGATCGCGGACAAGATCTCCCCGACCGGCCTGCTGGAGTCCAAGGTCTCCCTGACGGTGGCGGTGGTGATGGCGGTGATCTTCGCGCTGGGTTGCGCACTGGCGGCGGTGGACCGGCTGCGGTCGTTCTCCATGGCCGGCGAGACGAGTTGAGTGATCCGGGTGCCCGTCCCCCGATCGGGCGGGCACCCGGACGGGGCACCTCGAACGGACGGCCAATTACAGTCCGTGACTGAAGACTCTTATGCCTGCCTTTCGGACATAAACCCTGTAACGACGCATCGTTCCGTCACGTTCATGCGTTTTATGGCGAAAAGCGGCCCGCACTCCGCGGGCGGCGTCCGATGATGACCGGCGTCGTAAATCCGTTCGCCGTTCCGGGTCGTTCCCTCGTGGGCACGTCCTATTCTGAGAAGAGCTCCTTCGCGCGGCAATGTTTGCCACACAGACCTGACGACGGGATAATCCGCCCGCGGACGGGCGTCTGAGGCACCGGTCGTGTGACGCAGCTCGCCGAAGCCGGAGGATCCACAGTGACCCACCCCGCCGCACGACCACCCGCCGCGATCACCCCTGTGCTCTACGGCGGAGCCACCGTGCGGGACGTCGCCAACGCGGACTGCGACTGGGACCACTTCGACTCCGCCTCCTACTTCGAGCACAACTACTCGACGGCCCGCCAAGCCGACATCGAGATCGCCCGGATCATCGCGCGCCACTTCGCCGAAACGTGCCGGGTCTATCCGACGGGCGGTCGCGCCATTGACGCCGGCGCAGGGGCCAACCTCTATCCGGCGCTGGCCATGCTTCCGTTCGCCGAGGACGTCCTGCTGAGCGAACGGGCGGAGAGCAACCGGCTCTGGCTCAAGGACCAGATCGAGCATCCGGCCCCCTCGTGGACCGACTTCTGGCGGGTGATCAGCGGCGGCCGCAAGACCTATGAGGATGTCTCCGACTTCCGGCAGGCGCTGCGGCGCCGGGCCCACGTCGAGGAGGGCGACGTCTTCGCGCTACCGACCGCGGAGTACAACCTGGGGACGATGTTCTTCGTGGCGGAGTCGATCACCACGATGAACAAGGAGTTCCGCAGGGCGATCACCTCATTCGTCGGTTCGCTGAAGGTGAAGGCGCCGTTCGCCGCCGCGTTCATGAAGGACTCGTCGGGCTACCGGGTCGGTGGACGCGACTATCCGGCTTGCCCGGTCGATGAGTCGGATATCAGACGGAGCTTTGCCGAGATCGCGCACGATGTGAAGCTGGAGACCATCGAGGACACTGAGGTGCGGTCCGGTTACGCAGGGATGATCGTCGTCACCGGCCGCGCAGGGAAGAAGTAGCCTTCGCGACAGGCGGTGACAGCACACCCATGCAGCTTCAACCGCGTCAGCAGTTACTGGAGATCTGGCGGGCCATGGCCCGGTCGTCGTACACCGCACCGGACTGGCGGTGGGGCGGACGCGCTGAGAAGAACTCGATCAGCGATGCCGAGCAACTGCTCTGCCTGTTGAGCCCCGCGACCGAGGTACCGGTGTTCCGGCTGGACCGTCCGGATGAGACGGCCGATGACGTCATCGCCGCGTTGCAGCGCCTCGGCGACAGCGTCGAGATCCCCAAGCTCCTCATCCGGGTGCTCACCGGCTACATGCGCGAGTATTCCGCACCGGACGGCACCCCGATCTTCGCGGGCGCGTCCTACTACGCCGCACCCGACGGCCAGATTCTCGACGAGGACCAGCGCGGCCTCGACGTGGTCGATTCCTTCTCCATCTCGGTCACACTCACCGTCGCGGTCATCGGTTTCGTCCGCGTCTTCCGTACGGTGCTGACCCGGGAGAACCTGCGCGCCGAGGCCGACGAGCTGGAGCGGCTGGCCAGCCGCCGGCTCACCGCCGCGATGGTGGGGCTGCTGCGCAGCTTCGCCGTCAACGTGTTCAGCGCAGATTCCGACTTCGGCGTCGAGTTGTGCCGCATGGTCAACCAGGAGGGCCTGCCCACCCGGCAGATCGTGGAGGAGCTGCGCGAGGCGCTCCGTGAGATCAACGCCCGGCTGCGCGACGACGTCCAGATCGGATCCGGTGCTCGGGAGGGCTCGGAGCTGGACAACCCGAACCGGCTCTTCGAGTGCGGCTGGTCCTGGGGGGTCGTCAAGAACGCACCGGCGATCGAACTCATCGAGGACGTGGACGTCGGCGTCCAGCGCGAGGGGGTGGCGCAGGCCGCGCCGTACCTGTACTTCACTGTCGTCGCCCTTGACGCGATCCAGACGCTGTTCTCCGAGCGGACCCGGCTGCTCGGCCTACTCGACGAGACGCAGCTGAAGCTCGCGCAATCGCTGCAGCTGCGGTGGGAACTCACGCAGTCGTACTGGTCCACGGTTGCGACGTTCGGCAGCGGACGCTGGCCGCTGGAGGACCTTCCGTGGCGCACGACCGACGGCGTCGACTCCGATTACCTGTCGCTGCTCGTCAGCGGCATGGTGATCCAGGATCTGGTGACCAAGCGCGCCTCGGACGCGGAGCTCATCCGGGTCGGCGCGGTGCTCGAGGACCTGGCCGCCCGGGCCCGGATCACCCGCCGTCCGTTCGCCGGCGACCCCGCCCTGGAACTGCACCACCCCGGCTTCCGGCTGGGCCTGGAGCTGCAGGACCAGCCCGGCAAGGAGTTCCTGGTCTGGACCGCCGCCGACCTCTCGCCGCAGCTGCTGCGGCGGTCGCTGAACCTCGCCCGGCTCATCGCCGACAACACCGGACGCAGCCGCCTGCTCGACCTCTCCGACGAGCTCTGGGCGCACCTGTTCTCCCGGCGCATTCCCGACGGCGAGGCACGCGGCCTGTGGGACCAGCCGTCGCGGGCGTACCCGCAACTGGACGCCGATCCCGATCCGGCCGCGTCCTGGTACTTCACCAAGCGAGTCGTCGACTGCCTGGTGGCGGCCGCCCGGCTGATCGACAGCGCGCCACAGCCCAGCGAGCAGCTCACCCGGCTCGCCGCCGACCTCATCGTCGAGGCCGATCACCTCTTCGACCAGGAGATGCTGAACGGCTCGTCCGACAGCGGCCGGCCGCTGCAGGCCGAGCGGGAGCAGATCCAGGTGCTGCTGCAGCGGGCGCGGACCGTACGCCGCACGCAGCCGGGCACCGCCGTGTCGATCGCCCAGGCGGTACTGCGCCGGCTGGACAAACTCTCCGCCGCCCGCCGGCCCGCCAAGGGGATCACCTGACATGCTGGTCTTCGCCACCTCCGACAAGGGCGGTACGGGCCGGTCGGTCACCAGCAGCAACGTGCTCTACCGGTACGCGCTGCAGGGCCAGGACGGTTGCTACCTGGACTTCGACTTCGGCTCCCCGACCTCCGGCGCGATCTTCGACCTGCCGGGGGCGCTGGCAGGAGTGCCGGGCGGCGGCCTGCACTCGTACCTGCTCGGGTCCTCGCCGCAGGCGCAGGCGCTGGACGTGTGGACGGAATCGGAACGCGGATCCCTGCGCGGCCGGCCGGCGGGCGCGGGCCGGCTCGTGCTCTACCCGGGCGACGTCGGCGGCGGCGAGTTCCCGTCCAGCCCTGAGATCGTCGAACGGTGCATCACGCTGTTCCAACGCCTCGACGAGGAGTTCGACCTCTGCGTCGTCGATCTGAGCGCCGGCCGCTCGTACGCGACGGAAATCGTGCTGGCCGCCACCGCCTCGCCGCGGCTGGCCCACGTGGCCCGGCGCTGGCTGGTCTTCCACCGCTGGACCCGGCAGCACATCATCGCGGCGGGCGGCCTCGTCCACGGCGATCGCGGCATCCTGGCGGCCGGGCGTTCGCACGGCCACGATCCGCAGCAGCTACGCGACTCCATCCGGTTCGTCCGCACTGCCGTGCTGGACCTCAAGTCGTCCGAGATGGAGGGTCTGCGGCCGGAGCAGGCGACGTGGCTGGAGCTCTGCGACCGGCGGCTGCAGGAGCTGGCGAGCCGGCACCGGGTGGGTCGTACGTCGATGCTGGGTCAGATCCCGCTGGACCCGGTGCTGCAGTGGCAGGAGCAGCTGCTGTCCAACAACGACGTCTGGCTGCACCGTACGGCCAACGAGGCGACCGTGACGGCCTTCGAGAACCTCGCCAAGCAGATCATGAACGACGCGGCGTGGGAGGGCCTGTGACGTCGGTGGAGGGCGTGTTCACCGAGGCGACGGCCGTTCCCAAGGTGCGCTCGGTCAAGCTGTCGCACCTGTCGATCGAGCTCGGTCACCTCTACATGGACGACTTCAAGGCGGGCCGGGACCGGCTGGTGGACACCTTCCGCAGCGTCCGGCCCTGGGCCGCGACCGCCGCGGAGGCCTGCGGCAGCTCGGTACGCGGCCGCCCTCGAATCAGCACCTGCTTCCTCATCGACGACTACTTCACCCGGTTCAGTACGCCGGCCGAGGTCATTCCGGCTCTGCTCAGCGCCGCCGAGGAGACGGGCCTTCAGATCGACTACATCGCCCGTGAGTCCGCCTGCGCGCAGGCCGACGGCGTAGACCTGGCCCGGCTGGTGCAGCAACGGCTGGTCGAGGAGCCGCCGGTGGGCAGCAACGGGAGTCGGCCGTCGAGCGACGTGAGCGGCTGGTTGTGCAACGGCGAGCGCTCGCCGTCGGAGCGGCCGGCGGAGGCGATGGCCGCGCCGGAGCAGTGGCGGCCGCCGCGGCAGAGCGCCTTCCGCAACCACTCGATCTTCATCGACGTGGAGCTGTGGCGCGACGAGCCCGGGGGCCGGCTGTGGTCGTGCCCCTTCCTCGCCGCGGTGTGGCAGTTGCAGCGGCTGGGCCTGCTGCGCCACCACGGGGAGCCGGTCGGCGAGCCCCGCCCGATGACGGTCGCGGAGCTGCCGGCGGAGTGGGATGCGCTGCCGCCGGTGGTGCAGCTCAATCCCGGCGCCGCGGCGTTCCACGCGTACCGCACCTTCTCCGCGCTGGGGTCCCGGTTCCTCGGCGTCGAGGTCGCCGTCCGGACCATCCTCAGTCAGGTCTCGGTGGACGCCGCCGTCGCCGCCCAGGTCGCCACCCGCGCCGCCGGGGAGGGCTTCCCGCTCCCGGACGAGGTCGTCGAGCGGGTCGGCTACGCCTTCCTTTGAGCCGGCTCGCCGGGGTCGCCGGGCTCCCTGGCGGCTCCCCACAGGGCCTCGAAGACCCGGACGCGGTCGCGGACGCGCTGTTCCCGGAGCACGAGTTGGGTCTCGGCTACGGCGGGCCGGTCGGTGTCGGTGACTGCGGCGGCCGGCGTGGTCTCGTAACTGATCACCACATCGAAGATGATGAAGTCCAGCACCTGCACCTTCAGCGGCGCCGGGATGCGGCTGCGCTCGAGCACCCGGACCTTGATGCCGACCTTGCGCTGCTCGGCGCAGGCCCACTCGATGTCCGCGTCGTCGTCCGGCTCGAGGATGAAGATGCGGCGGACGGCGACCTCCCGCTCCACCGCCTGCCGCTGCGCCTCCATGTACCGCTGCCCGATCTCGCTGTACCACAGCCCGCGGTCGACGCTCGCCAGGCTGATCGCGTCGATCGAGCGGATGGCGTACGTCGTGAGCCCCAGCAGCCAGTCCCGGTCCTCCCCGTAGTAGGTGACCGTGCCGCCCTCGGCTAGCTGCTTGAGGCACTCGGACATGTCCTGAAGCTCGGCCTGCACGAACCGGTAGACGATGGACGGCGAGTGCGGCGTGATCTTCGTCGAGTGCCGGACCAGCCCTTCCACGAGCCCGTCCGGCAGCTTGGAGGCCTCGATGAGCCGGAACAGCTCGGTGGCGTCGTCGATCTTGGAGAAGGCCTCGCCGACGAGGTGTTCCATCCGCTTCTGCCCGGCCCGGGAGAGCGCCTCGACGACGGCCAGCCGGCGTTCGAAGTCGACGAGGAAGCGCACCATCAGCGCAATGCCGCCGATGAGGATCGACAGGGTCACGCTGGTGACCACCGGCTGCTCCAGCGCGTTGGTGATGAGGAACGTCAGCACCCCGGACGCAGCCGTGTAGAAGATCTTCCGGGAGACGGTGGACGGCGCGACCACCACCTCGCCCGTGGGCTTGCCGTCGGTCATCTCGCGTCCGCCTGCGCGGCCAGGGCGGTCACGGCCCCGACCGAGAGCTGGTCGCGGATGCGGCGGACCAGGGTCTCCCATTGCCGGGTGAACCCGGGGCGTTTCTCCAAGGCCTGCCAGATCCCGGACAGATCACCGGTGAGCCGGGTGCCCGGCATCCACAGGTGCAACAGGTAGTCGATCGCGGGCACCAACCGGTGGATGGCGGTCCGGCGGTCGGTGACGCCCAGGCCGCTCTTGCGTACCAGGTCGATGAGGACGCTGAGCAGCCAGTCGTGCACGGCGATGTCCTCGCACAGGGCTGCGACCTCCGCGACGGGCAGGCGGGGGGCGCGCAGGCGTAACGTCCGCAGCCCGCGCGGCTCGACCCGGAACTCGACCTCCGCGGGCGCGGACGGGTCGGCAGTCCACGCCGCCCAGCGCAGCCGAGTGCGCGCTGCCTTGACCGGCGAGCCGCGGACGAGCGAGTCGGACTGCTGGAGGCGGTCGACGACCCGGGCGGCGATCGCGCCCAGGTCGAGGGTGCCGCGGTCGCCGCCGCCGAGGAACGCCAGGGCGGCCTCCGGACCGGGCGTACGGCCGACGGCCTCCAGCGTGCCGGGCTGCGCGAGGTAGTGCGACCACGGGAGTCTGTGCGTACGGTCCGTCGAGGCGATCTGCGCGTGCGCCGAGCCCTGCACGACATGCCCACCGGTGAGCGTGGCACGTGCCGTCACGGCGCCGATGACCCGCGGGGAGCGGCCCGAGGCGGCCGGCAGGTCGCAGTCCACGCCGGTGAGCACGGGTGGCGACTGCACGAACGGCATCGGCCGCTCCGAGACGAGCACGGACTGACCCGGCACGAGCTCAAGCAGGCGCGCGGCCTGATCGGTCTCCAATGGGCTGCGGGTCTGCAACAGGCCGGTTTCCACCTCGCCCAGGATCACCATCGTTCTCCCCACCCCGTGGACGGGCTCATTCCAACGCATGAGCACGAAAACCGCAACGGTACGTGTTGGGCGCATAAGCCATGCGTCACTTCGGAACAACCCCCGCGCGTCCGGTCTTCGGATGCCGACCATTCACGTCTTTCACTGTCCTTCGACCTGTCAACCGCCGATAGCGTGCAGATCATGGCGACAGTCCGACCTGATGCGCTGATCATCGGGGCCGGCGTCTCCGGGCTGACGACGGCCGTCCGCCTCGCCGAGCGCGGCCTGACCGTCCACATCGTCTCGAAGGAGCTGACCGCCTGCACCACGTCTGCCAACGCCGGCGCGATCTGGGATCCGATCTACGCGACACACGAGGCCGTGCCGCGCTGGAGCGCCGAGACGTACGAGGTGCTCTCCGAGTTGGCCGGCGCGCCGGGCACAGGCGTACGGATGGTCAGCGGCGTCGAGGCGTCCCGCACGGTGATCCCCGCACCGGCCTGGGCCCGGCAGCTGCCCGGGTTCCGGGAATGCCGGGCGGACGAATTGCGCGAGCCGTTCGTGAGCGGGTGGCGCTACACGGCACCCATCGTCGACATGCCCGTCTACCTCGACCACCTGCTGCGCCGCCTGACCTCGATGGGGGTCACGCTCGCCGAAGGCGCGGTGTCGAGCCTCGACGAGGTCACCGGTCTTGCGGACGTCGTGGTGAACTGCACCGGCATCGGCGCCCGGGAGCTGCTCGGCGATCAGTCGGTGACCCCTGTGCGGGGCCAGCTGGTGGCGATGACCAATCCTGGGATCACGGAGTTCTTCGCCGAGCACACGGCCGAGTTGACCGAGGAGCCGGACATCACGTACATCCTTCCGCAGGGCCCGGATGTCGTGCTGCTGGGCGGCAGCGCCGAGGACCGCGTCGACTCGCTCATCCTGGACAAGACGGTTGCGGACGGCATCGTCGAACGGTGCGTGGCGGTGGAGCCCGCTCTGGCCGGCGCCGAGGTGCTGGGCCACCGGATCGGGCTGCGGCCGCACCGCGAGCCCGTCCGGGTCGAGCGGGAGGAGCGCGACGGCGCCACCGTGGTCCACAACTACGGCCACGGCGGCGCCGGCGTCAGCTTGTCCTGGGGTTGCGCGAGCGACGTCGCGAGGCTCGTCGCCGCGCCGTGACGGCCGGCTACGGCAGCGCCGGCGCCACCTGGACCTGGAAGATCGGCAGCTTGCCCAGCTTGCGGTACGCCCGCAGCGACTCCGGGGTCGCGTCCACCGACGAGTCGCGGCCCTCCTGGTTGTGCGGGGTGTCGAAGTGGACCATCGCTCGGATGCCCGGGAAGCGGCCGATCTGCCGGCCCACCTCGCGGTAGAACTCCGCCTTGTGGCCGGGGTTCTTCTTCGACGACCACACGCCCCATTCCGCCACCATCAGCGGCTTGCCGGGGTGGTTCTCGACCGCCCAGTTGTAGAAGCCGGGCCAGGTCGGGCGAGCCGACGACTGCCGGTTCAACAGCTCGGCGAAGTCGCCGTGGCCGTAGCCCGGATCGCTGTACGCGTACGTGTCGAAGCCGATCCAGTCCACGACGTCGTCGCCGGGGTACATGTCCGAGAACCACTTCTGGCTCGTGTGCGGGACGTACGCCATGTGCACCAGGACGGTCACGAGGTTGTCGACGCCGTGGGCGCGCAGCCGCTTCACGACGTAGCGGTACATGGCCGAGTAGTCCTTGGCCGTGTAGCCCGAACCCTTCTTCTCCTTGACGTTGTCCTCGGCCTCGTGGTGGACCGTGAAGAAGAACTGCTCCGGGAAGTCGCTCTTGATGTGGGCGGCGAGCCGGTCGAGGAACTTGTCGGTGGCCTTGTCGCCCTTGGCGATCTTCGCCCAGGAGGCGCCGCGCGGCTTCCAGTTGAGGAACAGGATGCGTTCGCGGCCCGGCTCGCGCGCGATCGCGATCTCCTCCTTCGTCGGGAAGAGCTGCGTGTTGCCGCGGTGGTACGCGTGGTAGATGTCCTGGTGCCGCTCCGTCTTCTCCTCGAAGCGGACCAGCGCCTGCTTGCCGCGGGTGTCCGTGAACGCCCCCGGCGCCACCCCCCAGAGGATGCCGCAGGTCGGGACGAGCTTCTTGCCCGTACGGCAGGGACCGCCGGCCGGTGCCGCGAGGGCGGGCGCACGTGTCGTGGTGGCCGTCGCCGAGGGAGCGCCCGGCGTCGACGGTGCCGCGGAGGCCGAGCCGGTGGGCATCGCGCCGCCGGGGAGCATCGGTACGCCGGGTTCCGCGACGGCCGGCGGCTCGGGGCGCGAGCCGGGTGCCGTCGACGCGGCCGGTCCCGGCAGGACGACCGGGCCGGGCCCGTACGGGAGGCCGATCTGGTCCACCCCGCCGGTCCAGGCCCACGAGAGCGTGGCCCCGGCCGAGATGGTGAAGACCGTGGTGATGGCGGCGATGTGCAGGAGCCGGCTGCGGTGCGAACGACGACGACGTGTCACGATCGCCCAGTATTCGACCTAAAGTCCCATTTGTCGACTACCCGACTGGGTTATCTGTGGCGATCAGGTAGACAAGCCACCCGGCTCGACCCCGTGGAGTCCGGCTGCGAAACTGTCCTCCAAGTCACTGCAGGGGGAGTCTTAGGTGAACGACGGTTCTGTGCTGCCCGAGGACGTGTTGCGTGACGCGCCGTCGTACACGCCGCGCGCACACGAACTGGCCGACCTCGAACTGCTGCTGTCGGGGGCGTACGCGCCGCTGACCGGCTTCCTGGGCCGGGCCGACCTGCAGGCGCTGCGCCGGCGCGGCCGCCTCGCCGACGGGACGGCGTGGCCGGTCGCGGTCACGCTGGAGATCCCGGCCGAGATGGCCGCCGCGCTCGACCTCGACGATCCGCTGCATCGGACGGTCGTGCTCACCGACCCCGAGGGTGCGCCCGTCGCGGCCATCGAGGTGAGCGACGCGTGGCCCACCACCGACGGCCTGTCCGCCGTCGGTGGCCCGGTGCGCCGGATGGGCGACGGCGGGCACGGGCCGTTCCAACGCCTGCGGCGTACCCCGGAAGAAGTGAAGGCCTTGCTGCCGCCCGGCCGCGTCCTGGGCGTGATCGCCGACCGGCCGCTGCACCGCCCGCAGCTCGCGCAGATCGCGCACGCCGCCCGCACGCTCGCCGCCCACCTGCTGATCTTCATCCCGGTGACCGGCCCCGGCCCCGACGGCCTGCCCCCGGAGGCGCTGGTCCGGTCGGTCTTCGCGGCGCGCGACCGGATGCCCCCGGCGACGATCGTCGCGGTGCCGCTGCTGCCCCGCGGCGACGAGATGCGCGACGCGCTGCTGCGGGCCCGGGTGGCCGCCGCCTACGGCGTGACCCACGTGCTGTCCACCGGGGACATGCTCTCCGGCGGCGGCCTGCGGGTGCTCGTTCCCCGGGAGCTCGCGTACGACAACCGCGACGGCCAGTGGCGCTGGCGCGACGACATCCCGCCCCGCAACCGGCGCCTCGCGATGTCCGTTGCCGAGATCAACGACCTGCTCGACCGCGGCTTCCCGCTGCCGGAGTGGCACACCCCGCCGGCCGTCGCCAAGGAGCTGGCCCGGGTCAGGCCGCCGCGCCGGCACCGCGGGCTCGTCGTGTTCTTCACCGGCTTCTCCGGCTCCGGCAAGTCCACGGTGGCCCGCGGGCTGGCCGACACGCTGCGCGAGAGCGGCGAGCGGACCATCACCTTCCTCGACGGTGACGTGGTGCGCCGCGAGCTCTCCGCCGGCCTGGGCTTCAGCCGCGCCGACCGGGACCGCAACGTCCGGCGGATCGGCTGGGTGGCGGCCGAGGTGGCGCGGCACCACGGCATGGCGATCGCGTGCCCGATCGCGCCGTACGCGAACGCCCGTGCCGCCGTCCGGCAGATGGCCACCGAGGCCGGGGCCGGTTTCATCCTCGTGCACGTCGCGACCCCGCTGGAGGTGTGCGAGCAGCGCGACCGCAAGGGCCTGTACGCGCGCGCCCGCGCGGGCCAGCTGCGCGGCATGACCGGCGTCGACGACCCGTACGAGGTACCCACCGACGCCGAGCTGGTGCTCGACACGACGGACATGTCGGTGCCGGAGGCGGTCGATCTGGTCCTGGCGTACCTGGTGAACAGCGGCTGGGTGGAGCCCGAGATGAAGTAACAGGTCGCGGCGGAGTAGTTACGCATCGGCGCACGGGCCGTTTACCCCTCGGGGGCGAGCCCCATGCCGTCATCCTCTACTCCGCCTGCGAAAGGGCCGCCGTACCGATGGAACCAACCCGCCCGGTGTCCGCCGACCTCTCGCACTATGTGGGCGTGTTCCGCCGGCATTGGTGGGTGGTGCTCGCCACGACCGCGGCCGGGGTCGGGATCGGCGCCGCGGTGACGCAGGCGCTGCCGCGGGTCTACGAGTCGTCCACGTCCGTGCTCGTGCAGGCCGTGGACCAGGACACGAACGTGTCCGGCGGCCGCACCAAGGGCGCGATCAACCTGGACACCGAGGCCCAGCTGGTGCCCTCCGGCGCGGTGGCCGCCAAGGCCGCGGCGCTGCTGCGCTCCCCCGTCTCGCCGATCGAGCTGGCGCACGACGTGTCGGTCGAGGTGCCCGCCAACACCACGGTGCTGGTCATCAGCTTCGAGGCGGACAACCCGAAGGACGCCCAGGCCGGGTCGCACGCGTTCGCGGAGGCGTACCTGCGCAACCGCGAGGAGGCCGCCCGCTCGGTGCTGGACCAGAAGATCAAGACGCTGAATCTCAAGGTCAAGCAGCTCACCACGAACCTGACCAGCATCAACAGCCGGCTCGCCAAGGCGCCCAGCGGGAGCTCGGACCGCAGCAACCTGGAGAGCCTGCGCAGCAACTCGCAGAACCAGCTGAACAACCTGACCGGCAAGCTCAACGAGCTGACCACGGCCACCGTCGACGCGGGCAGCATCATCAGCGACGCCCGCGAGCCGGAGGAGCCGACCAGCCCGAACGCGCTGCTCAACATCGCCGCGGGCGCGATGCTCGGCCTGCTCGCCGGGCTCGCGCTGGCGTTCATGCGGGAGCGCTTCGACCGGCGCCTGCGTACCGCTGCGGATGTGCGCGACCGGGGCCGCATCCCGGTGCTCGCCGCGCTGGACGAGCGGACCACGCCGCACTTCGACGACGTGCTGCAGCCGTACGGGCCGGGCGGGCGCGTCTTCAACCGGCTGCGCAACGAGATCCTGGCCAGCCTCAGCCCCGGCGACCAGATCATCGTCGTCACGGGCGCCAGCCGGGGCTCGTCGACCACGCTGGTCGCCGCCAACCTGGCCGCGGCGCTCGCGCGTACGGGCAGTGACGTGGTCCTGGTCGGCGCGCACCTGCCGGACAGCGTCGTGGACGCCGCGCCGCTGGCCCGGATGCTCGGTGTCTCGGCGATGCCGGGCCTGTCGGACCTGCTGGCCGGCCGGATCGGGCTGGAACGGGCGATGCAGCGCACCCCGCGGATCCCGTCGCTGCGGGTGATCACGACCGGCGGCGCCGCGACCGCGGCCGGGCTGATGCAGTCGCAGCGGCTGCGTGACACGCTGGACGCGCTGCGCCGCCAGACCGGGTACGTCGTCATCGAGGCCCCGTCGACCAGCAGCAGCGCGGACGCGCAGAGCCTGGCCAGCCTCGCCGACGCCGCGATCCTGGCGGTCGAGCTGCGCCGGGCCAAGCGGCCCGCGCTGCTGGACGCGGCCGAGCAGCTGAGCCGGGTCGGCACGCCGCTGCTGGGCGCCGTGGTGCTGCCCCACCTCACCGGGATGCCGCGCAGCGCCGCACAGGACAACCTCCCGGCGGTGGCGCTCAGCGCGCAGAAGCCGGACGAGACGGCCGTGCTCGACACCGACCGCACCCAGCCGATGCGGATCCCGACCGGCCCGCCGGCCCGCCCGCCGCGCCAGGGTGACGGCAGCGAGGAGGTCACCGCGGTGATCGACCTGACCACCGCGGCCAAGCCGGCCGGCCCGAAGCCCGCCACGAGCGCCGAGAAGCCGGACGAGAAGTGACCCTGGTCGTCCCCCGCACGCAGCGGGCGGCGCACAGCGCGGCAGCGGAACGACCCACCTGGCTCCCGGCCTGGCCGGTGGCGGGCATCCTGGCCCTCTACCCGCTGTGGTGGGCGCTCGGCCTCGGCGTGCTGATCTTCCCGATCATGGCCGCGCCGATGCTGGTGCTGCTGGTCCGGCGGCGCGCCGCCGGCCGGCCGCTGCGGCTGCCGCCCGGCTTCGGCTGGTGGGCGCTGTTCCTGGCCGCGGTCGTGATCAGCATCGCGGCGCTGGGCGCCGACCCGACCGGCACGGTGGTCGAGACGGCGACGGACCGGCTGGCCGCGGTGATCTACCGGCTCGTCATGTACGCGTCGCTGACCATCCTGCTCGTCTACACCGGCAACCTCACCGAGGGCGAGCTGCCCCGGCGCCGCCTGGTCAAGCTGCTCGGCTGGCTGTTCGTGGTGACCGTGGCGGGCGGGCTGCTGGGCATCCTCGCCGGCCGGTTCGAGTTCACCTCGCCCGTGGAGTGGCTGCTGCCGAGCGGCATCCGGGGCAAGGGCTTCGTGCAGTCGCTGGTGCATCCGTACGCGGCCCAGATCATGGACCTGGTCGGCGGCGAGAAGCCCCGGCCCGCCGCGCCGTGGGGCTACACGAACACCTGGGGCAACAACTTCTGCCTGCTCATGGGGTGGCTCGTGGTGGCCGCCTGGGCGACGCGCAGCGCCGGTAACAAGATCCTCGCCGTGCTCTGCCTGGCGGTCGCGGTGATCCCCGCGGTGGTCTCGCTCAACCGCGGCCTGTGGATCGGCATCGCGGTCGTCGTCGTCTACGTCGCCGCGCGGTACGTGCTGATGGGCCGGCTCTGGATCATCGCGGCGGTCGGGCTGGCCGGCATCGGCCTGGTCGTGGCGCTGGTCGCCACGCCGCTCGGCGACGTGGTCAGCGCCCGGCTCGACAACGGCAAGTCGAACGGCGTCCGCTCGTTCCTCGTGGAGCGCGCGATGGACGGCTTCGTCGACTCGCCGGTCATCGGGTACGGCTCCACCCGCAACACGATCGGCGGCCGCAACTCCATCACGGTCGGCGAGAGCGCGGGCTGCGAGCGCTGCGGCAACTTCACCGTCGGCGGCAACGGCCAGTTCTGGCAGCTGATGTACGCCCACGGCGCCGTCGGCACGGTCGCGTACCTCGGCTTCTTCGGCTACGGCCTGTGGCGCTTCCGGCGGGACCGTACGCCGATCGGCATCGCGGCCGGCGCCGCCATCGTCAGCTCGTTCACGGCGATGCTCTGGTACAACGCGATCCCCACCCCCTTGGCGTTCATGTTCCTGGCCTACGCGCTGCTGTGGCGCAACCAACTCGAGGGGGATGCTGATGCCCGTTAAGACCGCGCCGGCGGAGCTGACCGCCGGCGACTCGGCGCTGCGTACGCAGTATCTGGCCGAGGTGCTCGAGCTGCTCTACCCGGCCCCCTGCACCACCGAGGACCGGCGCGGCGAGGCGATCGCCGAATACCTGGTCGTCCCGGACGCGCGCCGGCCCCGGCTGCTGGTGCCGACCACGTCACGCCGGGTCGCCGCGGCCGCCGTACGCCGCTACGCCGAACCGCAGTCCCGCGCCGCCCGCCTCAAGCGGGACGCCGTCGTGGCCGCCCTGCGCACGGGCGCGTCCGGCGTGCTGCTGCGCGACCGGATCCGGGTCACCGGCCCGGCGGCGGAGAGCATCGACGGCTACCTGCGCGAGGCGCTCGGCCGCGACCTGTCGGTGAGCATCCACATCGGACCGGCGCGCGCCAACCGCAAGCCGGTACTGCAGCTCATCAGCCCGGAGGGCGAAACCTTCGGGTTCGGCAAGATGGGCACCGGGCCGCTGACCCAGCGACTGGTCAAGGCCGAGACCGCCGCGCTGACCGCGCTCGGCACCGTGGGCCTGAGCAAGCTGACCGTTCCGCGCGTGCTGCACGCCGGGCAGTGGCGAGGCTCGCAGGTGCTCATCCAGTCGGCGCTGCCGGTGTGGCTGCCGCGCGCGCCGCTCACCCCGCGCCGGCTCACCGCCGCCATGCTCGACATCGCCGGGTGCTGCGGCTACACGAGCGGGACGCTGACGGGCAGCGCGTACTGGGCCGAGCTGCGCGGGCGCCTCACCGCGGTGGCGGACCGGCCGGAGGGCGTCGCGCTCGCGTCGGCGGCCGAGCTGCTCGCGGCGCACGCCGGTCACACCACCCTGCGGTACGGCGCCTGGCACGGCGACTGGGCCCCGTGGAACATGGCGAACCTCGCGGACGCCCTGCTGGTGTGGGACTGGGAACGGTTCACCAAGGGCGTGCCGACCGGCTTCGACGCCGTCCACCACGAGCTGCAGCGCCGCATCCAGGCCTCCGGCGACGCCGCGGGCGCGGTGGAGGCGACCGTACGCCGCGCCGGCGAGCTCCTCCAGCCGTTCGGGGTCGCCCCGGAGGCGCGGGAGCTGACCGCGCTGCTGTACCTGGTCGACCTGGCCGTGCGCTATCTGACCGACCGGCAGGCCGAAGCCGGCGCGCGCCTGGGCGTGCTCGGCACGTGGCTGCTGCCCGTACTGATCCGAAGGGTCGAGCAACTCTGATGGACGTTCGCAAAGTTCCCGCGCCGGTCAAGCGCGTCGTGCACCTCGGGTCGCGGTCGTACGGCCGGCTCACCGCGCCCAGCCGGATGACACCCTCGTTCCTCATCTGCGGCGGCCAGCGCTGCGGCACCACGTCGCTGTACCGGGCGCTGTCGCAGCACCCGGCAGTGCTCAAGGCCGTGCTGCACAAGGGCGTGCACTACTTCGACGTCTCGTACGAGCGCGGGATGTCCTGGTACAAGGGCCACTTCCCGACGCAGCGCCAGGCCGACAAGGTGTACGAGCGTCACGGCGTGCCGGCGCAGACGTTCGAGTCGAGCCCGTACTACATGTACCACCCGCAGGCGGCCGCCCGGATCGCCGCGGACCTGCCCGGGGCCAAGCTGCTGGTGCTGGTCCGCGACCCGGTGGAGCGCGCGTACTCGCAGCACCACCACGAGGTGGCGCGGGACTTCGAACCGGAGCACGACTTCGGCAACGCGCTCGCGCTCGAACCGGCGCGGCTGCACCGCCAGGAGGACATGCTCGCGGCGGACCCGAAGTACTACTCGTTCGCCCATCAGCACCACGCGTACCGGGCCCGCGGCGAGTACGCCCGCTACCTGAGCGTCATGGCCCAGCACGTGGGCCGCGAACGCATCCACGTGGTGGAGAGCGAGCGGTTCTTCAGCCAGCCCGAAGAGGTGTACGACGAGGTCTGCGGGTTCCTCGGGCTGCCGGTCGACGTGGGGCACCCGGAGTTCGAGCGGCACAACGCGCGGCCACGACAGTCCGACATGGACCCGGGCATCCGCCGCGAGCTCACCAACCACTACGCCCCGCACGACGACGCGCTGATCACGTGGCTGGGCCGCGTACCCATCTGGCGCCAGGCGTGACGGCCACTCTCGAGGCCCCCGCCGCTTCCAAGACCCGGGGGGTCGCCCGCGGGGGTCTCGCCAACATGGTGGGGTCCGCCTTGGCCGGCGGCACCGGCGTCGTGGTCACCTGGGTGGTCGCGCGCGCCCTCGGCGCCGAGCAGGCCGGCGCGTTCTTCGCGGCGACCGCGGCGTTCGTGCTGGCCGGCGGCCTGGCGAAGCTCGGCACCCAGACCGGCCTGGTGTACTGGCCGGCGCGGCTGCGCGCCACCGGCCGCGACCACCTGCTCGGCGCATGCCTGCGTACGGGTCTGACCCCGGTGTTCGTGCTCGCGGTCGTCCTGGCCGCCGCCATGTGGTTCGCCGCGCCCGCGATCGCCGGCCTGACCGCGGCCGACTCGCCGCACGTACGCCACGAGCACATCGCCGGGCTGCGGGTGCTGGCGCTGTTCCTTCCGTTGCAGGCGATGACCGACGCCCTGCTGACCGCCACCCGCGGGTACCGGGCCATGCGGCCCACCGTCACCCTCGACCGCGTCCTGCGCAGCACGCTGCAGTTGCTGTGCATCGGCGCGGCGGGGGCGGCGGCGATGTGGACCAGCGCCTCGCTGCCCGCGTTCGCGCTCGCGTGGGCGGCGCCGTACCTGCCGGTCACGGTCCTGGCCGCGCTCGCTCTGCGCAAGATCTACCTGGCCGGCAAGCCGGAGCGGTTCCGGACCCGGCGCAGCGAACGCCTGGATCTGCGGCGGGACTTCTGGCGCTTCACCGGCCCCCGGGCGCTGGCCAGCGTCGCGCAGCTCGCGCTGCAGCGGGTGGACGTGCTGCTCGTGGCGGCGCTGGGCGGCCTGGTCCCGGCCGCCGTGTACGCGGTCGCCGGCCGCTTCGTGGTGCTCATCCAGTTCGCCAACCAGGGCATCTCCCAGTCCGTGCAGCCCCGCCTCGCCGAGGCCCTGGCCGTCGGGGACCGCGCGCAGGCGAATCACCTCTACCGGACCGCGACCGGCTGGCTGGTGCTGGTGACCTGGCCGATCAACCTGCTGGTGATCCTGTTCGCGCCGCTCTACCTGCGCCTGTTCGGCGAGTCGTACGTGGCCGGCACGCCCGTCGTCGTGGTGCTCGCCTGCGCGATGCTCGTCGCCACCGGCTGCGGCATGGTCGACATGGTGCTCGCCATGGCCGGGCGTACCTCGTGGAACCTCTACAACGTCCTGGTCGCCCTGGTCGTGACGGTCGGTCTCGACGTGCTGCTCATCCCCCGGTACGGCGCGCTCGGGGCGGCGATCGGGCTGGCCTGCGCCATGGTCGCCAACAACCTGCTGCCGCTCGTCCAGGTGGGCCGGATGGCACGGCTGCACCCGTTCGGCCGGGGGACGCTGACCGCCGGCGCGCTGTCCGTGGCGTGCTTCGGCGTGCTCCCCCGGGCCGTGACCGTGCTGACGGGGACCGGCACGACCGGCCTGGTGGCGGCGACCGCCGTGGCCGTGCCCGCTTTCGCCGCGGGCGCGTGGTTGCTGCGCCGCCCGCTCGCGCTCGACGCCTTCAAGCCTCGCAAGCTCATGTCAAGGAGGACCCGTTGACCACCGAATACACCAAGGTGTTCCAGGACGCCGACGCCGTCGCCAAGTACGAGCACGTCACGTACGCGCCGGACAGCTACGCCTCGCAGATCAACGAACGGCAGCAGGCGTACCTGCGCAAGCTCGTGCAGCGTGAGTTCGGGGCGAAGCAGCCCGTGCAGCACGACTTCGCCTGCGGGACGGGCCGGGCGATCCGGACGCTGCACGGGCTGGTCCGGGAGGCCCACGGCTACGACACGTCGGCCGAGATGATGGCGAAGGCCGCGGAGGTCGGGTCGCGGGCGCAGTGGCACCAGATCCCCGCGGACGGCCCGGTGCCGAACCCGGTACCGGCCGGCCACCCGGCGATCGTCACGATGTTCCGGCTGCTGCTCAATGTGGACGACACGGTCCGGGAGCGAGCGATCGCCTTCGCGGCCAAGGCGCTGCCGACGCGGGATGCGGGCGTGCTGGTGGTGGAGAACCACGGCAACGCGGGCTCGCTGCGCCACCTGCGGGCGCGCCGGCACTCCGGGCAGCGCTGGTTCGCCGAACTGTCGCACGCCGACGTCGAGGCGCTGCTGGCCCGGCACGACTTCGAGATCGTCGAGCGGCGGGGCTTCTCGATGCTGACCGAGTCGCTGAACAAGAACCCGCTCGCCCGGGCGGCGGACGCGGCGGCCCGGGCCCTGCCCGGCACCGACGGCTTCGCCGTGAACGTCGTCTACACGGCGCGCCGGAAGAAGTAGCCGTCGTGCGTCGCCCTGTCGCCCTGCTGGGCGTCGTCGCGCTCGTGCTCGCCGGCTGCACCTCGCACCGGCGGGCCGAGCCCGAGCCGACGCCGTCACCCGATCTGACCAGCCCGCCGGTCGCCGTCGCGGTGAATCCGGGACCGTTCGAGGCGGGGCCCTTCGAGGCGCCACCGGCGGGCGCGTACCTCGGCGCCTGGATCAAGCCGGACGAGCTGACCCACGTGGGCCGCATCGAGGCGGTCGACGGCCTGGAGCAGGACATCGGTCGGCCGCTGGACATCGTCAACACGTACCGCCGGTTCGAGCAGATGGTCGGCACCGAGTCCGACGCCGAGCTGCTGGACCAGGGCGCGACGCTGATGGTGAGCTGGGCGACGGGCGACAATCGCTCGATCACCGCAGGCGAGCACGACCGGCTGATCCGCCAGCAGGCCAAGGCGATCCGCAAGGTGAAGAAGCCGCTGCTGCTGCGGGTGCGCTGGGAGATGGACCGGCCCAACCTGCGAGCCACCATGTGGTCCGGCGAGGACTACATCGCCGCGTACAAGCACATCCGCGGCATCTTCGCGCAGGAGCGGGTGAAGAACGTCTCGTGGGTGTGGTGTCCCACCGCGGAGGGCTTCATCCGCGGCGACGCCCCCGCGTTCTACCCCGGCGACGACCAGGTCGACTGGACCTGCGTCGACGTGTACGCCGGCAACGCGTTCCAGCCGATCGGGCAGCTGATGGGCCCGTTCCTCACATGGGCGGCGCAGCGGCCGAAGCCGATCATCATCGGCGAGTTCGGCGTGGCCAAGGCGTGGGGCTCGGCCGGCCGGGCCGCGTGGCTGCAGGACGCGCAGCGCACGTTCAAGGTGAACCCGCAGATCAAGGCGGTGGTCTACTTCGAGTCCGACCCGGAGGGCAACGGGCCGAAGCAGCAGTTCCAGCTCGCCGGCGACCGGCCGGCGTTCAAGGCGTTCACCCGGCTGACGAAGGACCCGTACTTCAACCCGCGGTGACCGGCTCCAGGAACTCGAGGCGGTTGCCGTGCTCGTCGAACGAATAGAGCCGCCGGTGGCCGGGGAAGTCCGGATCCCAGTCCACCGGCCGTCCCGCGTCGCGCAGCACGGCGGCCAGGGCGTCGAGGTCGTCGACGAGGACGCCCGGGTGCGCCTTGCGCGCGGGCACGAACTCCTTCTCGACGCCGAGGTGCAGCTCCCAGCCGCCGCCGCGGAACCAGCAGCCGCCGCGATGCCGTAAGGACTCCGGCTTCTCCAGCTCGGTCATGCCGAGGACGCCGCCGTAGAAGGCACGGGCGACGTCCTCGCCACCGGGCGGGATGGCCAGCAGGACATGGTGAAGACGCTCGAACGCGAAGGCCATGCCGACAGCCTAACCCAAACCGTACGTCCGTCTTGTTAGCGTCGGCGGGCCTGGGCCAGCAGGCGCAGCGCGTACGGGGCGTCGTGCTTGAGGTAGCGGCCCGCGAGCCGCCGGGGCTCGGTGCCGAGCCGGTGCGCCCACTCGAGGCCCGTACGCTGCATCCACCGTGGCGCCCGGTCCACGTCGCCGGCGACGAAGTTCACCGCCGCCCCGCACCCGATGAACCAGGCACGCGGCATGAGCGCGCGCAGCCGCGTGATGACGGCCTCCTGCTTGGGAAAGCCCAGCCCGACGTAAACCATGTCCGGTTCGGCGCCGGCGACCTTGGCGCAGAAGTCCGCGTACGTCTGCTCGTCCTGCTCGAAGCCGAAGTCCGGGCACAGCGTGCCGGCGACGCGGAGCCCGGCACACTCGGCGGCGAGCCGATCCGCGGCGCGGGTGGCACCGTCCTTGACCCCGTCGGCGGCCGGCGAGCCCCCGACCACGAAGACCGACCGGCCGTCGTGCCCGAGCCCGCGCGACAGCGACCAGACCAGGCTGCTCCCCGCGACCCGCTCGGGCAGCGGGGTGCCGCTCAGCCGGCTGGCCCAGACCAGCGGCATGCCGTCGGCGACGATCAGGTCCGCGTCGGCGAGGTACCCGCGCACCTCCGGATCGCCCTGCGCCTGCCGCATGATGTCGATGTTCGGGGTGAGGATCCGGCCCCCGCGCCCGGCCGCGATCGCCTCGCGGACCAGCGCGACCACCTCCCCCTCGGTGATCGGGTCGAACCCCGTCCCGTCGAGATGGACGCGGTCGAAAGCCTCGATGGACATCGCGCCTCCTTCCAGCTCGTTCGCTCGTTATAGGAGCGAAACGAGCGAAGGTGGGCAGAAGTGGCACGCGTTGTATATCTGGGCGGATTAGGGCGAAGCGGAACGACACTCGTCGAGCGCCTGCTCGGTCAGCTGCCCTCGGTGTGCGCGCTCGGCGAGATCGTCCACCTCTGGCAGCGCGACATCCGGGACAACGAGCGGTGCGGCTGCGGCGCACGGTTCGCGGCCTGCACGTTCTGGCGGCGGGTCGGGGAACGGGCGTACGGCGGCTGGCACAACGTCGACGTCGACCGCATCCACGCCCTGCGCGACACGGTGGAACGCACCCGCTTCATCCCCCGCCTCGCCGCCGCGAGCCTTCCGGCGGCCCAGCTCGCCGACGTCCGCGAGTACGCCGGCTTCTACGCCCGCGTGTACGCCGCCGCCGCCGAGGTCTCCGGCGCCGAGGTGGTCGTCGACTCCTCGAAGCACAGCGCGCTCGCCCACGTGCTGCGCTGGGCGGAGGACGTGGACCTGCGGGTGGTGCACGTGGTGCGGGACGCCCGCGGGGTCGCGTACTCGTGGACCAAGACGATCTCCCGGCCGGAGACCGACGGCAGCGACGAGATGACCCGCTACTCCCCCGGCCGCTCGGCCCTGCTGTGGAACGCGCACAACGCGGCCTTCGGCCTGCTGGCCCGCCGCGGCGTGCCGGTGCGGCGGATCCGCTACGAGCAGTTCCTCACCGACCCGCGCGGCGCGCTGCGGGAACTCGCCGACTACGCCGGCGTCCCGGTCGGCGACGCCGACCTCGGCTTCCTCGGCGACGGGTACGCGGACCTCGGCGTGGGCCACAGCGCCGCCGGCAACCCCATGCGGTTCACGGTCGGCCGGCTGCCGCTGCGCCGCGACGACGCCTGGGTGCGCTCGCTCCCCAGCAACCAGCGGCGGCTCGTCGGCGCGGTGTGCGCGCCGATGCTGCGCGCGTACGGCTACCCGCTCAACCCCGCAGAAGCACCCCAGGAGGCGTGATGAACTGGCCGTCCGTCGGCGTCGTGATCCCCACCCGCAACCGACCCGAGCTGGTCCGCAAGGCGATCGCCTCGGTACGCGGCCAGCGCTACCCCGGCGAGGTCAAGGTCGTGGTCGTGTACGACCAGACCGAGCCCGACTACCTGCTCGCCTCCACCGAGGGCGTCCAGGTCCTCGTGCTGACGAACTGGCGTACCTCCGGGCTGGCCGGCGCGCGCAACACCGGCATCCTGTCGCTGGACACCGAGCTCGTGGCGTTCTGCGACGACGACGACCGCTGGGCCCCCGACAAGCTGCGCCGCCAGGTCGCCGCGCTGGTGGCCGAGCCCGATGCCGAGTTCGCCACCTGTGCGATCGAGGTGGAGTACGAGGGCAAATGCACGCCACGGCTGGCCGGACGCAGCCGGGTCACGGTCGACGAGCTGGCCCGCTCCCGGATGGCGATGCTGCACTCCTCGTCGTTCCTGGTCCGCCGGGAGGCGCTGCACGAGGACGCGATCGGGCTGGTGGCCGAGGATGCGCCCGGCAGCCAGAACGAGGACTGGGACCTGCTGCTGCGGGCGGCCCGGCGCTCCCCGATCGTGCACCTGGACGAGCCGCTGGTGCGGGTGCTGTGGGGCCGGACCTCGCACTATGCGTACGAATACGCCACGAAGATCTCCTCGCTGCGCTGGATGATGCAACGTCATCCGGAGATCAGCGGCTGCCGGCCCGGCGCGGCCCGCGTGTACGGCCAGCTCGCCTGCTGGTCCGCGGCCACCGGCAACCGGTCGCAGGCCTGGCAGTTCAGCAAGGAGGCGGTACGCGCGAACTGGAAGGAACCGCGTACGGCGATCGCGCTCGCGGCCATGACCGGCGCGGTGAAGGTCGAGAATGTGCTCTCCGCCCTGCACAAACGCGGACGAGGTATCTAACACACTCTTTTGCGCACACCCGATCGGCGGGTAGTGTTCGCACGTGTTCGAAATAGTGCGGTTAACCGCGCCGACGGCGGCGGGTCTCTGATGCTGGCCCAGCAGCGCCAGGCGGCGATCCTCGATCGGGTCCGGGCGGCCGGCGGCGTCCGGGTCAGCGAGCTGGCCGCCGAATACGGCGTCTCCGACATGACCATCCGCCGCGACCTCGAGTCGCTGGCGGACCGGGGCCTTCTCGCGAAGGTACACGGCGGCGCGACCACGGTGAGCCCTGGTTCGACGCACGAGCCGGGCTTCGCGGCCAAGTCGGTGCGCCAGCGCACCGAGAAGGCGGCCATGGCCATGCGCGCGGCAGCGCTGGTCTCCCCCGGCGACGCGATCGCGCTGTCGGCCGGCACCACGACCGCGGGCCTCGCCCAGCGCCTCGTCGACGTGCCGGCGCTGACCGTGGTCACCAACTCGATCCCGGTGGCGGACGTCTTCTACCGCGCCGGGCGCCCCGACCAGACGGTCGTGCTCACCGGCGGCACGCGGACGCCGTCGGACGCGCTGGTCGGGCCGGTCGCGGTCGCCGCGATCGGCACGCTGCACCTCGACATGCTCTTCCTCGGCGTGCACGGCATGAGCGAACGGGCCGGGTACACGACGCCGAACCTCATGGAGGCGGACGTCAACCGGGCCCTCGTGGAGGCGGCGGAGCGGCTCGTCGTGCTCGCCGACCACACCAAGTGGGGCACCGTCGGCATCTCCTCCATCGTGCCGCTGGACCGCGCCGACGTGGTGATCACGGACGACCAGCTCGACGAGAGCGCACGCACGATCCTCGCGGAACAGGTGAACGAACTCATGGTGGTGAGCGCCCAGTGATCTCGCAGCGGACGGCGATCGAGCTGTCGGACGGCCGCGAGCTGATCTACTTCGACGAGTCGACGGACACGGACCGCATCAAGTGGCCGGACACCCGCCACCTGCCGCCCCCGCCGCCGACCTCGCAGCTGCGCTACGACCCGCTGGTCGACGAATGGGTCGCGGTCGCGGCACACCGCCAGACCCGGACGTTCCTCCCGCCCAGCGACAAGTGCCCGCTGTGCCCGTCCACACCGGACTTCGCCAGCGAGATCCCGGCGCCCGACTACGACGTCGTCGTCTTCGAGAACCAGTTCCCGTCGTTCAGCGACCGGGTCCAGCCCGGCGAGATCACCGAGCTGACCGACATGGTCCCGGTACGCCCCGGCGTGGGCCGCGCCGAGGTGGTCTGCTTCACCAGCGACCACACCAGCTCCTTCGGCGCCCTCTCACCCGGCCGGGTCCGCACGGTCGTCGACGCGCTCGCGGACCGCACCACCGAGATGTCCGCGCTGCCGGGCGTCGCGCAGGTCTTCCCGTTCGAGAACCGTGGCATCGAGATCGGCGTGACGCTGAGCCATCCGCACGGCCAGATCTACGCGTACCCGATGGTCCCGCCCCGCACCACGGCGATGCTGGCCGCGGCCCGCCACCACGCCGACCGCACCGGCGGCCGCAACCTGTACGCGGACGTCCTCGCCGCCGAGCAGCAGGCCGGGATCCGCGTCGTGGGCGCCAACGAGCACTGGACCGCATACGTGCCGGCGGCCGCACGCTGGCCGTTCGAGGTGCAGCTGGCCCCCAACCGCCACGTCCTGGACATCCCGGCGCTGACGGACGTGGAACGCGATGCGTTCGCGCCGCTGTATCTGGACATCTTGAAGCGCTTCGACGCGCTGTTCGACAAGCCGATGCCGTACATCGCGGCGTGGCATCAAGCGGTCACCGGGGAAGGGCGCGAGCTGGGCTATCTGCACCTGCAGCTGTTCAGCATCCGGCGGGCGGCGGACAAGCTGAAGTTCCTGGCCGGGTCGGAGTCGGCGATGGGCGCCTTCATCAACGACATCGTGCCGGAGAAGGCGGCGCAGCTGCTCCGCGACGCGATCTGACACCACCCGGCTTTCGCAGCGCGGGCCCGGCCCGGCTTTCGCAGCGCGGGCCCGGCCCGGCTTTCGCAGCGCGAGCCCGGCCCGGCTTTCGCAGCGCGAGCCCGGCCCGGCTTTCGCAGCGCGAGCCCGGCCCGGCTTTCGCAGCGCGAGCCCGGCTCGGGTTCGTGATGCGGGTCCGGCCCGGCTTTCGCGGCGGTGGTTTGTGTGAGTTAGGGGGCGGGGGGCCCGGGACAAGGCCCCCCGCAGGGAAGGGACGGCAGGCGTGCCGCCTACTGGTCGGCACCGCGTGCGGAGAACCGATCGGCGCCCGGGACAAGGCGGCCAGATCGGCGGGCGACCTCCGTCATGCGGCGGACCGTCATCCGTTCTGTCAAGAGAAACGAACGGCCTACCCCTCGGTTACGCATCCTAAACACGGCTTCTGATGCATTCTTACTTTTCGTCGACACCCGTCCCGAAATAAGCGTCACGCATGATGCGCTGCAGGTCGGCCAGCATCGGCATCCGCGGGTTGGCGGGTGCGCACTGGTCCAGGTAGGCGTTCATGGCCTGCTGCGGGAGGGCGTCCACGAACTCCCGCTCCGGGATGCCGAGCGCCTGGAACGACGGTTCGATGCCCACGGCCGTACGGAGCCGCTCCACCGCTGCCGCGTACGACTCCACGCCCTGCTCCGGGGTCTCCGCCGGCAGGCCGAGCATCCGGGCGATGTCCTGGAACCGTTCCGGCGCCACGTACCGCTCGTACTTCGGCCAGCCGGTCAGCTTCGCCGGCACCGTACCGTTGTGCCGGATCACGTGCGGCAGCAGAACAGCATTGGTACGCCCGTGCGCGATGTGGAACGTCGCGCCCAGCGTGTGCGCCATGGCGTGCACGATGCCGAGGAACGCGTTGCCGAACGCCATGCCGGCGATGGTGGCCGCGTTGTGCATCTTCTCCCGGGCCACCGGGTCGGCCGCGCCGGCCACGGTCGCGCGCTCCAGGTTGCCGAAGATCAGCTTGATGGCGTGCAGCGCGAGGCCGTCGGTGTAGTCGTTCGCGTAGACCGAGACGTACGCCTCCGTCGCGTGGGTGAGCGCGTCGAAGCCGCTGTCCGCGGTGACCGCCGGCGGCAGCGCGGCGGCGAGCTCCGGGTCGACGATCGCGACCGTCGGGGTCAGCGCGTAGTCGGCGAGCGGGTACTTCTGACCCGTGGCGGTGTCGGTGATGACCGCGAACGGGGTCACCTCCGCGCCGGTGCCCGAGGTGGTCGGTACGCACACCAGCTGCGCCAACCGCCCGAGCGTCGGGAAGCGGAAGGCGCGCTTGCGCACGTCGACGAACTTCTCGCGCATGTCGGCGAAGTTGACGTCCGGGTGCTCGTACAGCAGCCACATGACCTTGGCGGCGTCGATCGGTGAGCCGCCGCCCAGCGCGATGATGGTGTCCGGCCGGAACGAGCGCATCACCGCGGCGCCTCGCTGCACCGTGTCGATGCTCGGCTCCGGCTCGACGTCGTCGATCACCTGGACGGTCACCGCCGTGGCGCGCTGGCGCAACACCTGCTGGATCCGGTCCACATAGCCCAGTCGCGTCATCGTCGGGTCGGCCACGATCGTCACCCGCTCCACGCCCGGCATGTCGCGCAGGTAGCGGATCGCGTGCGGCTCGAAGAACGTCTTCGACGGCACTTTGAACCACTGCAGGTTGTTGGTGCGCCGCGCGATCCGCTTGATGTTGAGCAGGTTCACGGCCGAGACGTTGTCCGACACCGACGTACGCCCGTAACTGCCGCAGCCCAGGGTCAGCGAGGGCACGTACGCGTTGTAAATGTCGCCGATCCCGCCCTGCGACGCGGGGGCGTTCCAGATCACGCGTACGGCCTTGACCCGGCTGCCGAACTCCTCGACCACGCGGGGTTCACGGGCGTGGATGACGGCGCTGTGCCCCAGGCCGTGGAACGCGACCATCTGCTCGGCGTACCGGATGCCCCGCTCGTCGCCGTCGGCCCGCAGAACGGCCAGGACCGGGCAGAGCTTCTCCCGGCTGAGCGGCTCGGCGGGGCCGACGGCGCCGATCTCGGCGAGGATCAGCGAGGTGTCCTCGGGTACGGCGAAGCCGGCCCGCTCGGCGATCCACGCCGCGGACTGCCCGACGACGTCGCTGTTGAGCCGCCCCTTGTCCGGCGGGAACAGGAACCTTTCCAGCAGAGCCTTCTCGTCGGCACTCGCCACGTACGCGTGCAGCCGCCGGAACTCGGCCAGCGCCGCGCCGGCGATCTGGTCGTCGAGGATGACGGCCTGCTCGGAGGCGCAGATCATGCCGTTGTCGAAGGTCTTCGACAGCACGATGTCGTTGACGGCCCGCCCGACGTCCGCGGTCGCGTGCACGTACGCCGGAACGTTCCCGGCGCCGACGCCGAGCGCGGGCTTCCCGGCGGAGTACGCGGCCCGGACCATGGCGTTCCCGCCGGTCGCGAGGATCACGGACACCCCGTCGTGGTGCATCAGCGCCGCGGTCGCCTCGAGCGACGGCTCGTCGATCCAGCCCACGCAGTGCTCCGGTGCCCCGGCGGCGATCGCGGCGTCCCGGACCACCCGGGCGGCCGCGGCACTGCAGCGCTGCGCACTCGGGTGGAAGGCGAACACGATCGGGTTGCGGGTCTTCAGCGCGAGCAACGCCTTGAAGATCACGGTGGCGGTCGGGTTCGTCACCGGCGTCACCCCGCACACCACTCCGACGGGATCGGCGATCTCGACGATCCCCTCGATCTCGTGGCGCGCGATCACCCCGACGGTCTTGAGGCCGGCCATGTGGTGGGTGACATGCTCGGAGGCGAACATGTTCTTCACGGCCTTGTCCTCGAAGACCCCCCGTCCGGTCTCCTCGACGGCCAACCGGGCCAGCTCGCCGTGCTCGTGCAGGGCGGCGACGGACGCCTTCGCGACGATGTGGTCGATCTGCTCCTGCGTGTACGAGGCGTAATCGGCCAGAGCCTTCTCCGCGGCGGCCACGAGGGCACTCACGGCCTGATCCACCGCTGTCGGGGTGACCGGAGCCGTCTTGGTGGCAGCCTTCTCGGCATTGCGCGGGGCCGCGACGGCCGTCTTGGCGACATCTGCGGCCGCCGGGGCCGCCGCCGTCTTCGCGGCGGCTGTGGTCGCCTTCCCCGGGGCCGCTGCTGCGGCGGCTTCGCTCGGAGCGCCGGCGCCGCCGTCTGCGGCGTCGCGCGGCGCGGCCGGTGCGGCGGCCTCGGCCGGCGCCTCCGGTGCCGGAACTCGTGTGGCATTCCTGTGGCTCATCGTCGGCCCCTCGTGATCGGCTGGGCGGCCCGTTCCGCCGAGATCATCATCGATCGGCGGCCCGGTGCGGCGATGCTGCGCAAGGGCACGACCACCCGGGCCGAAGGTCCCGGCTGAAAGCGGCCCTCCGGCCGCACGACGACCCACCGGCGCGACGCCCAGCAGGCCACGAAGCCCCCGGACGCACGACAGCCCGCCGGCGTGGTGCCGGCGGGCCGTCGTCGGAGCTGAAGGATCAGGCGGCGAGCTTGCGCGCCAGGTTCTCGTCCAGCGCGTTCATGAACTCGTCCGTGGTCAGCCACGGCGCGTCCTTGCTGATCAGCAGCGCCAGGTCCTTGGTCATCTGGCCGCCCTCGACGGTGTCGATGCAGACCCGCTCGAGGGTCTCCGCGAACTGCGTGACCTCCGGGGTGCCGTCGAGCTTGCCGCGGTGCTTGAGGCCGCCGGTCCAGGCGAAGATCGACGCGATCGGGTTGGTCGACGTCTTCTCGCCCTTCTGCCACTGGCGGTAGTGCCGGGTGACCGTGCCGTGCGCCGCCTCGGCCTCGACCGTGCTGCCGTCCGGGGTCATCAGCACCGAGGTCATCAGGCCGAGGGAGCCGAAGCCCTGCGCCACCGTGTCGGACTGCACGTCGCCGTCGTAGTTCTTGCAGGCCCAGACGTACCCGCCCTCCCACTTCAGGGCGGCGGCGACCATGTCGTCGATGAGGCGGTGCTCGTACGTGAGGCCGGCCTTCTTGAAGTCCTCGGCGAACTCGGTCTCGAAGATCTCCGCGAACAGGTCCTTGAAGCGCCCGTCGTACGCCTTGAGGATCGTGTTCTTGGTCGACAGGTAGACCGGGTAGTTGCGGGCGAGGCCGTACCGGAACGACGCGCGCGCGAAGTCACGGATCGACTCGTCGTAGTTGTACATGCCCATGGCGACGCCACCGGCCGGGAAGTCCGTGACCAGGAACTCCATGGGCTGCGAGCCGTCCTCCGGGGTGAAGGTCAGCGTCAGCTTGCCCGGGCCGGGCGCCACGAAGTCGGTGGCCTTGTACTGGTCGCCGTGGGCGTGCCGGCCGATGATGATCGGCTTGGTCCAGCCCGGCACCAGCCGCGGGACGTTCGACATGATGATCGGCTCGCGGAAGACCACGCCGCCGAGGATGTTGCGGATCGTGCCGTTGGGCGACCGCCACATCTTCTTCAGGCCGAACTCCTCCACGCGGGCCTCGTCCGGGGTGATCGTCGCGCACTTGACGCCCACGCCGTGGCGCTTGATGGCGTTGGCCGCGTCGATGGTCACCTGGTCGTCGGTCTCGTCGCGGTACTGGATCGACAGGTCGTAGTACTCGAGGTTGACGTCGAGGTAGGGCAGGATCAGCTGCTCACGGATCTGCTTCCAGATGATCCGGGTCATCTCGTCGCCGTCGAGCTCCACGACCGGGTTGTTGACCTTGATTTTCGCCACCATCGGCCGGCGCTCCTCTCCCGGGACACATGCTTTAGCAGTACGAGCGTACTGCCTGCCACTTGATGATCGCCGCCGGGCCTGACCTGGCGCGGGGGTTCTACGCTTTCTCCCGATGACCAGCACGCAGCCCCAGCTCCCGCCCCGCCGGACCAGAACGATCCTGGTCACGGTGGTTCTGGCGGCCCTCGTGCTGGCCGTGACGGCGAACACCCTCTGGCTGGTGGCGGCCGCGGTCGTGCCGGTCGCGGCGCTCGTGCTGCAGGAGACGACGTCCGAGCGCTCCGCGACCTCGACCGTGGCGACCCTGGCGGCCGCAACGGGGCTCATCCTGCTGGGCCTCGGCGTCGCGCACAGCTGACGCTCCCCGGGCCGGCACCGCTCGCTCATCGATGGTCATGCCCGCGAGCCTGCCCTTTCGCCCTCGGCCACGGCAACGCCGGACCGCCCTGCCTGTGGACAGAGCCCTGATGTGGATAACCCGAGCCGGACCGGCCGCCGTCGATAGAGTCCCGGCCATGACCGAAGCCACCCGCACGATCGGGCCCGTGACCGTCATCGCCCTCGACGACGCGCAGGGCCCACACTTCGATCGGCGCGAGGACGCCTTCCCCGCGGCGACCGCCCAGGACTGGGCAGCCGCCGACGTGCTCGACCCGGGCGCGCTGACCGCCGACGGCCGCTGGTGGCTGCGCTTCCGGAGCTTTGCGATCGCGTACGCGGACGGCTCGGTCACCCTCGTCGACGCGGGCATCGGGCCGGCCGGCTCCCTGGCCGCCGATTGGGCGCCGGTGCCGGGGCGGCTGCCGTCCGCACTTCTCGAGGCGGGCCTCGACCCGGACGCTGTCGACGCGATCGTGCTGACCCACCTGCACACCGATCACATCGGCTGGGCGGTGCCCGCGGACTCGCCGTTCGTCAACGCCCGGGTGATCGTGCAGCGGGCGGACGCGGAGGCCTTCGCCGCCCGGCCGCAGGAGGACGAGCTGTTGCGGCCGTTGCGCGAGCAGGGCCGGCTGCAGGTGATCGACGGGGACACCGCGCTGTCGCCCGACGTACGGGTCGTCGCGACGCCTGGTCACACGCCGGGGCATCAGTCGGTGCTGGTGGAGTCGGGTGACGAGTCGCTGCTCGTGACCGGAGATCTGCTGGTCCACGCCGTGCAACTGGTCCGGCCCGACCTGGCGTACGGCCATGACATGGATCCGGAGTCGGCGCGGCGCTCACGGACGGCGGCGCTGGAGCGGGCCGCCTCCCGTGGCTCGTCGCTGGCGGTGTCGCACCTGTCAACGGCGTGGGGCCGCACCGGAAAAGGATGAAGGCCGAGCCGTACGGCCCGGCCTTCATCACAGGGTTTCTCAGAGGTCGGCGACGTCCGCCTGCTTGGCGCGGACGGCCTCGGCGGCCTCCTTGAGGCCCGCCAGCTCGGAGTCGGTGAGCTCGGTCTCCACGACGCGGCGCACGCCGGTCGCGCCGATCTCGGCCTCGACGCCCAGGTAGACGCCCGAGATGCCGTATTCGCCGTCGACCCACGCGCACACCGGCATGACCGCGCCGGAGTCCTCGGCGACGGCCTTGGCCATGCGGGCCGCGGCGGCCGACGGGGCGTAGAACGCCGAGCCGGTCTTCAGCAGCGCGACGACCTCGGCGCCGCCGTTGCGGGTACGGGTGACGAGCTCCTCGACCTTGTCGGCGGGCAGCAGGTCGGTGAGGGGCTTGCCGTTGACCGTGGACTTCGACGGCACCGGCACCATCGTGTCGCCGTGCGAGCCCAGCGTCAGCGTGCTGACGGAGCCGACCGGGACCTTGAGCTCCTCGGCGACGAAGTTGGTGAAGCGGGCCGAGTCGAGCATGCCGGCCTGGCCGAGCACCCGGTTCTTCGGGAACTGGGTGGCGATCTGGGCCAGCGCGGTCATCTCGTCCAGCGGGTTGGAGACGACGATGACGACGGCGTTCGGGGCGTACTTGGCGACGTTCTCGGCAACCTGACGGACGATCTTGGCGTTGACGCCGAGCAGGTCCATGCGGCTCATGCCGGGCTTGCGCGGCAGGCCGGCGGTGATCACGACGACGTCGGAGCCCTCGATGGCCTCGTAGCCCTCGCCGTTCGGGCCGGTGGTGACGCCGACGACCTTGGTCTCGAAGCCCTCGATCGGGCGCGACTGGTTGAGGTCCAGCGCGAGTCCCTCGGGCCGGCCCTCGAGGATGTCGGTGAGGACCACGGTCTCGAAGACGTCGTACTCGGCCAGACGCTGTGCGGTCGTGGACCCGTAGAAACCGGCGCCTACGACGGTGACCTTCTTGCCCATGCTTCTCACTCCCAGTCCGCGGGACGGTTTTTCCGGACCGTATCAGTCGGTTAACGGCGCATTACCCGGCAGGTCCGAACAGGGGGAGATAAGCCACTCACATTCAGCCCGAGACTCGGAGCGCTCAGCCCAGGATCGCCCCGTACGCCTGGGCGACCAGCCCGGCCTGGGAGATGTCGATCTTCGCCCCGGTCAGATCCACCTCGCGCAACGCCACCCCGTCCAGATCCGCCCCGCGCAGATCCGCGCCCTTGAGCACCGCGTCCTTCAGCCGGGCGTACGACAGGTCCGCCCCGCGCAGGTCGACCCGCGTCAGGTTGGCGCCCTCGAGGTCCGCCTCACGCAGCCGCAGCCCGCCGAGCTTGGCCGCGGTCAGGTTCTGCCCGCGCAGCGACACGAAACCCCAGTCGCCGCCGTCGACGGTCAGCGGCCGCAGCGCGCAGTCGAGGAACTGGGTGCCGGTGAGCTTGCAGCCGGCCAGCGTCGCGTCGAAGAACGAGCAGCGGCGCAGGCGGGACTGGATGATCGCGCAGGTGCTCAGCTCGGCGGCGTTGAAGCGGACGTTGCCGAACTCGCAGTGCCGGAACGTGCAGCCGGTCAGCCGCGCCTCCGACCAGTCGACGTCGTGGAACGCGCAGTCCTCGTAGACCGCGCGTTCCACCTCCGCGAGCGCCCAGTCCTTGCCGGAGAAGGTCTCGTTGCGGACGAGCTCGCTGTCGGACACGTCAGTGGTAGAAGTGCCGCGTACCGGTCAGGTAGACGGTCAGGCCCGCCTTCTCCGCGGCCTCGATCACGAGGTTGTCGCGGATCGAGCCGCCCGGCTGGACCACGGCCTTCACCCCGGCCGCGATCAGCACCTCGAGGCCGTCGGGGAACGGGAAGAACGCGTCGGAGGCCGCCACGCTGCCCTTGGCCCGGTCCGCGCCGGCGCGGTTGACCGCCAGGTGGGCCGAGTCGACGCGGTTGACCTGGCCCATGCCGACGCCGACCGTGGCGCCGTCGTGGGCGAGCAGGATCGCGTTGCTCTTCACCGAGCGGATCGCCCGCCAGGCGAACGCCAGGTCGCGCAGGTCCTCGGGCGAGGCCGCCGGGCCGGTGGCGAGGGTCCAGTTGGCGGGGTCGTCGCCCTCCGCGTCGATCCGGTCGGCCATCTGCACCAGCACGCCGCCGCCGATCTGCTTCACCTCGGCGGCCGGCGGGTTCCAGCCCGGCGCCACGAGCACGCGCAGGTTCTTCTTCTCCTGGAAGACCGCCAGCGCGTCCGGCGCGTACGACGGGGCCACGATGACCTCGGTGAAGATGCCGTCGAGCTGCTGAGCCAGCTCGAGCGTCACCTCACGGTTGACCGCGATGACGCCGCCGAACGCCGACACCGGGTCGCACGCGTGCGCCTTGCGGTGCGCCTCGGCCACGTCCGCGCCGATCGCGATGCCGCACGGGTTGGCGTGCTTGATGATCGCGACGCAGGGGTCGGTGAAGTCGTTGGCGCTGCGCCACGCGGCGTCCGCGTCGACGTAGTTGTTGTACGACATCTCCTTGCCGTGCAGCTGCTGCGCCTGGGCGAGACCGGCCGGCGCGTTCGGGTCCACGTACAGGGCCGCCTGCTGGTGCGGGTTCTCGCCGTACCGCAGGGCGTTCTCGCGCTTGAGCGCCAGGCCGGTGAACTCCGGCCACTCGGCTGCGCCATCACCGACGCCTGGTCCTTCGGACGGCGCGGAGAACCCGAGCGACGATGGAGCCAGGGTCGTGGCGCACCAGTTGGCCACCGCGACGTCGTACTCGGCGATGTCGGCGAAGGCGCGGGCGGCGAGCAGCTTGCGCTGCGTCAGCGTGAAACCGCCGTCCTTCACGGCCTCCAGGATCAGCGGGTACGCCGAGACCGACGTGACCACCGCGACGGAGGGGTGGTTCTTCGCGGCCGCCCGTACCATCGCGGGGCCGCCGATGTCGATCTGCTCGACGCACTCGTCCACGCTCGCGCCCGACGCGACCGTCTGGGTGAACGGGTAGAGGTTGCTGACGAGCAGGTCGAACGGCTGCACCTCGAGCTCGGCCAGCTGCTGCTCGTGCGCGGGCAGCCGCAGGTCGGCGAGCAGGCCCGCGTGCACCTTCGGGTGCAGCGTCTTCACCCGGCCGTCGAGGCACTCCGGGAAGCCGGTGAGCTCCTCGACGCGGGTCACCGGCACGCCGGCGCCCTCGACGGTCGACGCGGTCGAACCGGTGGAGACGATCTGCACCCCGGCGGCGTGCAGGGCCTGGGCCAGCTCGACCAGCCCCGTCTTGTCGTACACGCTGAGCAGTGCCCGCTTGACCGGACGACGACCGTCGGTGCTCATGGGATGGTGACCTTCCTGTCCGTGATGGTCCAGCCTTCGCGGACCAGCCGGCCGACCTGCTCGACGAGCTGCCGGCGCTCGGCTTCCTTGATCCGCTCGGTCAGCGTCTCCTCCGTGTCGTCGTCGAGCACGGGAACGCTGACCTGGGCGATGATGGGTCCGGTGTCGACACCGGCGTCGACGAAGAACAGCGTCGCGCCGGCGACCTTGACCCCGTACGCGAGGGCGTCGCGCGGGCCGTGGATGCCCGGGAACGCCGGCAGCAGCGCGTTGTGGGTGTTGACGTAGCGGTCGCCGAACGCGTCGAGGAACTGCTTGCCGACGAGCTTGAGGAACCCGGCCGAGATGACCAGGTCCGGCTCGTGCTCGGCGACGTGCGCGGTGAGGGCGGCGTCCCAGTCGTCACGGGTCGGGTACGCCTTGACGGAGTCCACGAACGTGGGAACTCCGGCCGCGGCGGCACGGTCGAGGCCGGCGATGCCGTCCCGGTCGGCCCCGACGGCGACGACCTTCGCGCCGTACGCGGGATCCGCGGCGGCGTCGAGCAGGGCCTGCAGGTTGCTGCCGGAGCCGGAGACGAGGACGACCAGGCGGGCGGGCGCGGGGTCTGTCACCCGAGCACCCTATCGTCGCGCCCGAGCCCGGCCGCACGCGGGCTGAACGGCCCCGGCGGCCCGTTCCGCGCCGAGCCCGACGCGCCGCCGCCCCGAACAGAAACGCGGTCCGGGCGGCCCCTGCGCCGCCAAAGCCGCGCACACAACGCGGGGCCGCGCGTCCCCGCGCGGCCGGGGCCGCGCACACAACGCGGGGGCGGCTGCCTCCCGAACGAGGCCGGGGCCGCGCCGGGAGGACACGGCCCGTTCCGTGGACAGCGAAAACACCTGATCATCGGTTAGGCTGCGGGCCGCTCACGCGATGGTCCGCGTGCGCACGGATTGCACACCCCCGCCTGAGCGCGGAATTATCTGGAGGATTCGCCCGTGACGCCACCGCCCTACTACGGACAGCAGCCGCCGCCCGCCGCGGGCAACGACAAGACGACGCTCTGGGGAGTCCTCGGCATCGTCTTCGCGTTCTGCTGCTGGCCGCTCGCCATCGTCTTCGGTGTGCTGAGCCTGCTCGAGGCCCGCAAGGTCGGCAAGCAGCCGACCCTGGCCTACGTGACCTTCGGCCTCATCGTGCTGGCCCTGATCGTGAACATCGTCCTGGCCGCGACGGGCGCGCTGTCGAACCTGACCTCGCCCTGATCCGACGAGGGCCCACGACGGGCGTCCCGGCTCCGGCCGGGGCGCCCGTCGCCCGTTCGGCGACACTCCCGGCCGGATTCGCCGCGGCCTTGTTCCCCGCGGACTTACTTGTGGTGGACCGGCGCCCGGAAGGCTCGCCCGGCCGCCGCGCCGATGCACGCCGACACCGTCACCACGACGGTCGCGATGAACGCCACCTGCCACGGCACCGGCCCGATCTCGGCCATCCGGCCGTTGCCCAGCGGCCCGCCGGACAGCCAGGACAAGATCCCCAGCACGAGGCCCGCCACCGGACCGGCCAGCGCCGCGGAGGCGAGCACCAGGTGCCACGCCGGTTCCGCCGGCGGGGAATCGCCCGATCGTGACGGGTGGCGGCCGTCGACGAGGTGACCGTCGACGACGTGGTGCACGCCCATCAGGCGGCGGGTCAGGAGCCAGCCCGCGGCCATCGCCGCCAGCACCGGCACGGCGAGCAGGGCGGCGCCGCTGGCACCCATCGGGCCGTTGGGCAGCCCCGCCAGCAACGGCAGCGTGGGCAGCGGGCCGACGGTCAGCTCGGTCAGGCGTACGGCCGAGTCGGTGCCGAGCAGGAAGCCCGGTCCGAGCAGGTACGCGGCCGCCCACACCACGCCGTTGGCGCCGTACGCGAGGCTGACCAGGGTGATGCCCGCCTGCCCCGCCACGCCGGTGCGGTACGCGCCGATCATGTCGGCCGCCTGGCCACCGCCGACCGCCACGGACAGGCCGGCGAACGCGGCCCCGGCGGCGAGGATCAGCAGGGCCGCCACGACCCCCGTACGCAGCCCGTGGCGCAGCGGTGGCGGGATCCGGCGGGCCACCACGACCAGGGCCTCCGTGCTGCGCAGGGAGCCGATGAGCGAGAAGACGAGCCCGGCGGCGAAGAGATGGACCGCGGCCAGGGCGGGGGTGACGTCGGTGCCGCGGCCGTCGACCACGAGGGCCGCCAGCAAGCCGAGAGTCCCGTACGCGATCCCGATCGTGGCCGCGACCAGCAGCGCAGCCCGCGGCGAACCGCTGCGCCGGGCCCCGATGGCGCGGGTGACGTGCAGCCCGGCGCGGTTCAGCCGCCACCCGGCGAGCAGGGTGAGCAGCAGCGGCGCGAGCCCGAGCGGGCCGATCGACGTGCCGATCGGTACGCCGTGCCCGAGCAGCCACCCCGCGAGCCCGGCATGCGCCGCCCCGCCGAGCCCGCCCTGTCCCTCCAGCGTGCGGGCGAGCCCGATGACCGCCGCGACGGGCACGTACGACAGCAGCGCCGCCCACCCCGTCGCGAAGGCCGCGGCCACCGGCAGCGGCGCGCGCCGGACCCGGGAATCGGCGGGCCGGCGCTGACCGGGGAGCTTGACCGTCTCGTGGTTGCGGGCGTCGACGCGGACCGTCGGCCGGTTCCGCGGATCGATCCCGACCGTGGCGCGGTCGCCGTCCCTGCCGGAGTCGGCCGGAGCGCCACCGGCGGCGGGGCCGGGCGCGGCCGGGCGCACACCGATCGACACGGTCTCCCGTGCGATGGCGAAGTCGTCGTCGGCGGCGTCGTCCCCGCGCAGCGGGGCGGGTCGCGGAGCGCGGGCAGCGTCGTCGGTGGCCTCGGCGGCCTCGACGGGGTCCCCCGAGCCGGCAGGTCGACCGTCGGGACGGTCGGGTGTGGTCGGCATCGCCGACTACTTTTCCACGCCGGGCGGCCTGCGGCGACGCGAAAACCGCGACGCGCCGCCACCTCGGGACGAAAAAGGCGACGCGCCGCCGAGCGGACCCGGCAGGTCCGTGCGGCGGCGCGTCCGTGGCCGTACCAAATCAGCTCATGACCTCGCGCATGAGGCGCGCGGTCTCGCTCGGCGTCTTGCCGACCTTGACGCCGGCGGCCTCGAGGGCCGCCTTCTTGGCGTCCGCCGTGCCGGCCGAGCCGGAGATGATCGCGCCCGCGTGGCCCATGGTCTTGCCGGGCGGGGCGGTGAAGCCGGCGATGTAACCGATGACGGGCTTGGTCACGTTCGCCTTGATGAACTCGGCCGCACGCTCCTCGGCGTCGCCGCCGATCTCGCCGATCATCACGATCGCGTCGGTCTCCGGGTCGTCCTGGAACGCCTTGAGCGCGTCGATGTGGGTGGTGCCGATGATCGGGTCGCCGCCGATGCCCACGCACGTCGAGAAGCCGAAGTCGCGCAGCTCGTACATGAGCTGGTAGGTCAGCGTGCCGCTCTTCGAGACCAGGCCGATGCGGCCGGCCGGGGTGATGTCGGCCGGGATGATGCCGGCGTTGGACGCGCCGGGCGATGCGATGCCGGGGCAGTTCGGGCCGATGATGCGGGTCTTCTCGCCCTGCGCGACGTTGTGCGCCCAGAACGCGGCGGAGTCCTGCACCGGCACGCCCTCGGTGATCACCACGGCGAGCGGGATCTCGGCGTCGATGGCCTCGAGCACGGCGGCCTTGGTGAACGCGGGCGGCACGAAGATGACCGACACGTCGGCGCCGGTCTCCTTCATGGCCTCGCCCACGGAGGCGAACACGGGCAGCTCGGTGCCGTCGAAGTCCACCGTCGTGCCGGCCTTGCGCGGGTTCACGCCGCCGACCACGTTGGTGCCGGCGGCGAGCATGCGGCGGGTGTGCTTCGAACCCTCCGAGCCGGTCATGCCCTGGACGATGACCTTGGAGTCCTTGGTGAGCCAGATAGCCATGTCGTCACTTCCCCGCAGCCGCGAGCTCGGCGGCACGCTCGGCCGCACCGTCCATCGTGTCGACCCGCTCCACGAGCGGGTTGTTCGCCGAGTCCAAGATCGCCCGGCCGGCCTCGGCGTTGTTGCCGTCGAGGCGGACCACGAGCGGCTTGGAGACGGCCTCGCCGCGCTCGCCGAGCAGGGCGAGGGCCTGGATGATGCCGTTGGCGACCTCGTCGCAGGCGGTGATGCCGCCGAAGACGTTGACGAACACCGACTTGACCGACGGGTCGCCCAGCACGATCTCGAGACCGTTCGCCATGACCTGGGCGCTGGCGCCACCGCCGATGTCGAGGAAGTTGGCCGGCTTGACGCCGCCGTGCGCCTCACCGGCGTACGCGACCACGTCGAGCGTGGACATGACCAGGCCCGCGCCGTTGCCGATGATGCCGACCTCGCCGTCGAGCTTGACGTAGTTGAGGTTCTTCTCCTTGGCGGCCTGCTCCAGCGGGTCGACCGCGGACTGGTCCACCAGCGCCTCGTGGTCGGGGTGGCGGAACCCGGCGTTCTCGTCCAGGGTGATCTTCGCGTCGAGCAGCAGCACCCGGCCGTCGCCGACCTTGGCGAGCGGGTTGACCTCGACGAGCGTGGCGTCCTCGGCCACGAAGGCCTGCCACAGCTTCTGCGCGATCTCGACGATCTGCTCGGAGACCTCGGCCGGGAACTGCGCCGCGGCGACGATCTGGCGCGCGACGGCCTCGTCCACGCCCTTCACGGCGTCGATCGCGATCTTGGCAACCTTGTCCGGCTGCTCCTCGGCGACCGTCTCGATCTCCATGCCGCCGGCGACGCTCGCGATGCAGAGGAACGTGCGGTTGGCCCGGTCCAGCAGGTAGGAGAAGTAGTACTCCTCCTTGATGTCCGCGGTCTCCGCGAGCATCACCTTGTGCACCGTGTGGCCCTTGATGTCCATGCCCAGGATGTCGGTCGCGCGGGCCTCGGCCTCGTCCGCGCCGTCGGCCAGCTTGACGCCGCCGGCCTTGCCGCGGCCGCCGACCTTGACCTGCGCCTTCACGACGACCTTGCCGCCCAGGCGCTCGGCGATCGCACGCGCCTCCTGCGGGGTCTCGGCGACGCCGCCGCCCAGCACGGGCAGCCCGTGCCGTTCGAACAGGTCGCGCCCCTGATACTCGAACAGGTCCACGTGTCTCCTTTCGCTCGCGACGCTTGCCCCGGCAAGCCGCGTACCTGCGTCCCGACCTGTGTGCGCGGCGCGTCGTTGCGTCGCCGCCAGCGTGAGAAGAAATGTCGGCCCGATGGTGCAGCGGACCTCGTTTCGCAGCCTAGCCATCGCCCTCGTGCGCGCAGCCGGGCGGGTGCGCGGTGTGCAAGAACCCACAGTCAAAACCGTTCATGGGTACGCAGGACGGGGTCCGGCAACCGCAGCACCGTGGCCGGACCGCCTCCGGCGGCTACCGCAACGAGGCCGCAACCCCTCCCGGCCGTCCCCCGCCCCCGGCTCCCCGGCACCTGCAGCCGGCCTCCGGCGGCGACTCTCGGCCGGCCACTCCCCGCCGGTGGGCCACTCTCGGCCGGCGGCTGGGGACGGCTCGGACCACCGTCCCGCCTGACCGCGGTAGCCGCCGGAGGCGGTCCGGCCCCGCTGCTGCGGTCGGGTGCCCCGCTCGGCGTACTTGTGGCTTCGAAGTCAGCGGTCCCAACCTCGTGAAAATGCCTGAAGATTTCCGCGTAACCCGTCGGAGAGGGTGTCGTTGAGTGTGGTGTCGGAGCGCTGAGCGACGACGAAAGCGGCCGATGCCCTGTCGGTCGAGGGGTGGCGGCGGGGCATCGTGCATGAGGGGCCGGACGTGTGAGGGGTGCGTCCGGCCTCTCCCCTTAACTCTTCGCAGTTATTCAGTGACTATTCGCGTCAGGAAACGGGCGTCGCCACATTGGCGCGTACCCATTCGATGATGGAAGCCGTGGTCGCGCCCGGGGTGAATATGCGGGCGACGCCGAGCTTCTCGAGTTCGGCTATGTCGTCGGCCGGAATGATGCCGCCGCCGAATACCACGATGTCTGATGCGTCACGTTCGGCCAGCAGTTCCATGACCCGGCGGAAGAGCGTCATGTGCGCGCCGGAGAGCACGGACAGGCCGATCGCGTCGGCGTCCTCCTGGATGGCGGTCTCGACGATCTGCTCGGGCGTCTGGTGCAGCCCGGTGTAGACGACCTCCATGCCGGCGTCCCGCAGCGCGCGGGCCACGACCTTCGCGCCCCTGTCGTGCCCGTCCAGGCCCGGCTTGGCCACCACGACCCTGATCCGTGCTTCCATCTGCGACCCCTTCGGCGCGCGACGACTGACGACCTTAACGAACGGTAACCCGGCATCGTTGAACCGTGGTAGCCGCCGCCCCGTACTACCGCCCGGCATCACACGACCCTGGCGATCGAGCGCAAGCACCGTTTACCGTATTCCACGTCACATGACTTTCCGTTTCGGGTGCCGTTACTCACAGGCATCACTGCGCGACCTCCGAAAAGATGACCAACTCGGACATTAGCCCCCGAATGCCCTGACAGAACTGTCAGGGAATTGGCGGTGCGACTTGTGACCGGCGTTGCGTTTCGTTACCGTGGCTCCCGGCTGTCAACCGGTTAACGCCGGACCGACCGCCCGGCAAACCACCGTTCAGCACCAGTTCCCCCGCGGTGGGAGCCGTTCTTTGTCTTCGACGGAGGGTTGTTCGTGCGTCAGCGCTTGTCGTCTGAGCCCGACCGCTATCGCGGCCGTCGTCGCGTCCCCACACCTCCGCGCAGCCGCTACGCGGCCGTCGTCACGTCGGCCTTCGTCGGCGCCGGAGTGGTGGCCCTCGGAGCCGCCTCGCAGCTCCCGGACGCCAAGGCAGTCAGCCCCACGGTCCTGCAGAACCTGGAAGAGGCCTCGGTCGCCCAGGACGCGCTCGCGGACCGCTCCGCCGACAACGACCGCGCCTCCCGCAGCGAGGACCGCGGCGCCAGCACCAAGGTCAGCGAGGAGGAGGCCGCCGAGCAGGCCTGGCTCCTCCCGCTGCAGGACTACGAGTTCACCTCGCCGTACGGCGTCCGCTTCGGCAAGCTGCACGCCGGCATCGACCTGGCGGCCCCGGAAGGCACCCCGTACAAGGCGATCCACGCGGGCACGGTGACGTCGGCCGGCTACGCGGGCGGCTACGGCTACGCGGTCACGGTCAAGCACGACGACGGCTCCGAGATCATCTACGCCCACTCCCGCCGCCTCTTCGTGAAGGCCGGCGACACGGTCAAGGCGGGCCAGGTCCTCGGCCAGGTCGGCAACACGGGCTACTCGTACGGCACCCACCTCCACGTCGAGGTCCACGTCAACGGCGCCCCCACCGACCCGATCGTCTTCCTCCGCAACCACGGCGTCGACATCAAGCTCAAGATCGAGTCCGTGCTCGGCACGCTCGCCGCTTCCTGAACCTTTCTTCCTCTCCCCACTCCGGCGGCCTCTCCGGGCGTCGGCCCTCGCCTGCCGCCTGGGCGGTTACTGCCCGCGCTGCTGCCGCCCCGCGTGCCGCTACCCCGGCGTGCTGGCCTCCCCGCGCCGCCTCTCCGCGCCGCCTCTCCGCGCCGCCTCTCCGCGCCGCCTCCCCGCGCTTGCTTTCGTCGGCGTGCTGCCGCGCCGCCATCACCCGATCGCCATCCGCCGTGAGTCGCCGTTCCCCTCTGTCTGAGGCCCGCGAACCCCGCTCTGATACCTCCCCGCAACCGTCCCGGTAGCAGCTGCCCCGCCGCGCTCATCATCAGCCGGCCGGTGCCGACAGGCAGACGTCGGACGATGTCGCAGCCTGGAGGAACAGCCCGCCGTGCAGCACCGAGCCCCCCGGAACGTCCACGGTCGCCACCGCCGTACGACGCCGCTGCACAGCCACCGTGCCCCGCGCGAGCCGATCGCCGATAAGGGCCGCTACGCCGTGGCCGCCGCGCTGGTCGCCGGAGTCGGCGTCGCGGGTGTGTCCGCCACCGGCGACAGCACCTCCCCCGCCGGGGCCGTCGCGAAGAGCTCGGCCCAGACCTCCGCCACCGCCCCCGCGAGTCCCGCAGCGACCACCTCCGCGACCACGACGGCCTCCGCCGCACCGACGCCGAGCGCGTCCCCCAGCGCAGCGATCACCTCAGCGGCCGGCGCCGCAGCGGGCTCGGCCACCGGGTCTGTCGCCACGGGCCCGGGCGCATCCGCCGCGGACACGGGTACGGCACCCGGCGACGCCCTCTCCTTCATCCCGCAGCTGCGCAAGGCCAAGCCGCTCCCCCAGTGGGTCAACCCGATGCCGGAGGGCACGGTCACCTCGTGCTTCGGCCAGCGCTGGGGCCGCCTGCACGCCGGGGTCGACATCGCCACGGCGAGCGGCACCCCGATCCGCGCGGCGGGTGCGGGCATCGTCGTGTCGGCCGGCCCCGAGCAGGGCTACGGCAACGCGGTCCTGATCGACCACGGGAACGGCTACCTCACGCACTACGGCCACATGTCCGAGATCACGGCGAAGCTCGGCCAGCGCATCAAGCCCGGCGACGAGATCGGCAAGGAGGGTTCGACGGGGCACTCGACGGGCCCGCACCTGCACTTCGAGGTGCACCAGGGCAGCTACAAGAACCCGATCGAGCCGACGCAGTGGATGCACGAGCACGGCGTCGACATCCCGGGCTGCGTGAGCTTCTAGCGGCCGACCGGCCGCAACACCCCGCGGCCTACAGTTTCTCGATCGGGGCGTGGCGCAGGACGAGCCACATTACCTGGTCGCCGAAGTCGATCTGCGCCCGCGCGCCCGGTCCGTGGCCCTCCACCGTCACGACGCGGCCGAGACCGTACCGCTGGTGGTTGACGCGGTCGCCCGCCGCCACCTTGGGGGCCTGCTTCATCTCGCTCGCGGTGGTCAGCTTGCTGGCGTCCACCCCGAGGCGTTCGGCGAGCCGCTGTGCTTTGGGCGTACCTCCGGCGAAGCCTCCGCCGCGACCGTAGTCGCGGCCGCTGTCGCCGCCGCGACCGCCCACGCCGCCGCCCGTGCCGGACCATGACGTGTACGAGCCGGCCGTACGCTCCCAGCGCACCAGCTCCGACGGCAGTTCGTCGGTGAACCGCGACGGCGGGTTGTACTGGGGCTGGCCCCACGCGGATCGGGTGACCGCGCGGGACAGGTAGAGGCGCTGGCGGGCGCGGGTGATGCCCACGTACGCCAGGCGGCGCTCCTCCTCGAGCTCGGTGTTGTCGCCGAGCGCCCGCATGTGCGGGAAGACGCCGTCCTCCAGGCCGGTCAGGAAGACCACCGGGAACTCGAGGCCCTTCGCGGTGTGCAGCGTCATCAACGTGACCACGCCCTGGTGGTCGGGGTCGTCGCTGGGGATCTGGTCGGCGTCGGCGACGAGGGCGACCTGCTCGAGGAACCCGGCCAGCGTCGCGGCCTGCGTGTCGTCCTCCTCGGCCTGCGCCTCGACGCGTTCGGTGTACTCGCGGGCGACGCTCACGAGCTCCTGGAGGTTCTCGACGCGGCCCTGGTCCTGCGGGTCGAGGCTGTCCTCCAACTCGGACAGCAGTCCGGAACGCTGGAGCACCGACTCCAGAACCTCCTCGGGCGGCGCCGTGCGGGACAGCTCGCGCAGGTCGTCGAGGAGCTGGACGAAGTCGGCGATGCTGTTGGCGGCGCGGGTGGAGATGCCCGGCGCCTCCTTGGCGCGGCGCAGGGCCTGGCCGAAGGAGATGCGGTCGCGTGTGGACAGCGCCTCCACGCACGCCTCGGCGCGGTCGCCGATGCCGCGCTTGGGAGTGTTCAGCACCCGGCGAATGCTCACCGTGTCGTCGTCGTTGACCACCGCGCGCAGGTACGCGAGAGCGTCGCGAACCTCCTTGCGCTCGTAGAAGCGGACGCCACCGACCACCTTGTACGGCAGCCCGACCCGGATGAACACTTCCTCGAAGACCCGCGACTGGGCGTTCGTACGGTAGAAGACCGCGACGTCCCCGGGGCGCACCTCGTGGTTGTCGCAGAGCCGGTCGATCTCGCGGGCGACCCAGTCGGCCTCGGCGTGCTCGGTGTCGGCGACGTAGCCGACGATCTGCTCGCCGGCGCCCTGGTCGCTCCACAACCGCTTGGGCTTGCGGCTGGTGTTGCGGTCGATGACCGCGTTGGCCGCCGAGAGGATCGTCTGGGTGGAGCGGTAGTTCTGCTCGAGCAGGATCGTGCGCGCGTCGGGGTAGTCACGCTCGAACTCGAGGATGTTGCGGATGGTGGCGCCTCGGAAGGCGTAGATCGACTGGTCGGCGTCGCCCACCACGCACAGCTCGGCCGGGGGCACCTCCCCGCCGGCCGTGCCGACGAGCTCGCGGACCAGCGTGTACTGCGCGTGGTTGGTGTCCTGGTACTCGTCGACGAGCACGTGGCGGAACCGGCGCCGGTACGCCTCCGCGACGTGCGGGTGCGACTGGAACAGGTGCACCGTCGCCATGATGATGTCGTCGAAGTCCAGCGCGTGAGCCTCGAGCAGCCGGCGCTGATACAGCTCGTACGCCTCGGCGACGGCGCGCTCGTTGGGGCCCTTCGCCTTCTCCTTGAAGTCGGCCGGGTCGACGAGCTCGTTCTTGAGGTTGGAGACCTGGGCCGCGAGCCCGCGCGCGGTGTAGCGCTTCGGGTCCAGGTCGAGCTCGCGGGCGACGAGCTGCATCAGCCGCCGCGAGTCGTCGGCGTCGTAGATGGAGAAGGTGCTCTTGAGGCCGGCGTGCTCGTGCTCGGCGCGCAGGATCCGGACACAGGCCGAGTGGAAGGTCGAAACCCACATCAGCCGGGCGCGCGGGCCGACGAGCGCGGCGACGCGCTCCTTCATCTCCCCGGCCGCCTTGTTGGTGAACGTGATCGCGATGATCTCGCCGGGGTGCACGTCGCGCTCGGCCAGCAGGTAGGCGATCCGGTGAGTCAGCACCCGGGTCTTGCCCGATCCCGCGCCGGCCACGATGAGCAGCGGCGACCCGGCATGGGTCACCGCGTCGCGCTGCGGCCCGTTGAGGCCGGTCAGCAGCGTCTCGGGATCGAGGCGCCGGGCGGCCGGCCGCCGCGGCGGCTCCTGCTGGACCGGGGGCACCGCGAACAGGGGCTGGGAATTTTCCGGAAGGACTCGCATCGCGCGGACAAGTGTATGCCCGGGGTCCGACAATCCGAGGAGGGCTTCACCTCGGGGAGGATCCGGGGCGCACCTGGACCAAATCACCGTCCGCCGTCCGAGGCGCAACCAAGCTGTCACTCGGAAGTAGTAGCGCTGACCAGCGTCGATACACCAGGCTGTCGAGGTTGGTTGAACCGTAACCCGACCGGGAGACCGAATACTATGGACCACCCCCGCCGTCGCGGCCGGGCTGTGCTGCGCCACCTCGCCGTACCAGCCCTCGCACTGGCTGTCGTCGCCACCCTGCCGATGACGCGCTCCGAGCAGGCTCAAGCCGCTCCGCAGTACCAGCCCGGCATGGCGCCCGCCGCCGTGTCCTACGGTCTGCCCGCCGGGCAGACCGTCAAGGGACAGTTCCTCAGCTACAACGACTTCCACGGCGCCATCGACCCGCCCGCCGGGTCCGGCGCCGTCGTGAACGGCACGCCCGCGGGCGGTGTCGAATACCTCGCCACGTACCTGCGCAACCTGCGCGCCGAGGCCGCCGGTGAGGGCCGCTCCACGCTGACCGTCGGCGCCGGCGACCTGATCGGCGCGAGCCCGCTGGTCAGCGCCGCGTTCCACGACGAGCCGACGATCGAGCTCATGAACGAGGTCGGCCTGCAGGTGTCCTCCGTGGGCAACCACGAGTTCGACGAGGGTGTCGACGAGCTGATCCGCATGCAGCGCGGCGGCTGCCACCCCGTGGACGGATGCCAGGACGGCGACGGGTTCGGCGGCGCGAAGTTCAGCTACCTCGCCGCCAACACCATCAACAAGAAGACCGGCCTGCCGATCCTGCCGCCCATCGACATCAAGTTCGTCAAGGGCGAACCGGTCGGCTTCGTCGGCCTCACCCTCGAGGGCACCGCCGGCATCGTCAACCCGGCCGGCATCAAGAACGTACGCTTCGCCGACGAGGTGCAGACCGCCAACAAGTGGGGCAGCCTCCTGAAGCTCTTCGGCGTGAAGGCTCAGGTGCTGCTCGTGCACCAGGGCGGCCAGCAGAGCGCGTCGGAGCAGGTGCCGGTCCCCGGTGTCTCGGACTGCAACAACTTCACCGGCCCGGTCGTCGACATCGTCAAGGGCCTGAACCCCGAGTTCGGCGTGGTGGTCTCCGGCCACACGCACCGGTTCTACTCGTGCACGCTGCCCAACGCGAAGGGCACCTCGGTGGTCACCAGTGCCGGCACCAACGGCCAGCTGATCACCGACATCGACTACAGCATCGACCGGCGCACCGGCCGGTTCGCCGAGATCTCGGCGAAGAACGTCGTGGTCCAGAACGGCGTCCCGGACGGCAAGGGCGGATGGCTGAAGGACGCCAACGGCGTCTTCCTCAAGAACCCCGACACGGTCGACCCCGCTGCCAAGAAGGTCGCCGACAAATATCGTACGGCGGTAGCGCCGATCGCCAACCGCGTGGTCGGCACGATCACGGGTGACATCGTGCGGACCGCCGGCGCCAACGGCGAGTCCCCGCTGGGCGACGTCATCGCGGACGCGCAGCTCGCGTGGACGAAGAACGACGGGGCGCAGCTCGCGCTGATGAACCCGGGCGGCATCCGCGCCGACTTCGACGCCGAGGCGTCCGCGGGCGGCGAGGCCGACGGCAAGGTCACGTACGGCGAGGCCTTCACCGTCCAGCCGTTCAACAACCTGGTGGTCACGCAGACGTTCACCGGAGCGCAGCTCAAGGACGTGCTGGAGCAGCAGTTCGTCGGCTTCGGCGGGCAGACCACCCAGCGCATCCTGCAGGTGTCGGCGGGCCTGACGTACACGTGGACCAGCACGGCGGCGCCCGGCTCCAAGGTCACCGCGCTGGCCCTCAACGGCACGCCGATCGACCCCGCCGCCACGTACCGGGTGACGACGAACGACTTCCTGGCCAACGGCGGCGACGGCTTCACCAACCTGTCGCTGGGCACGAGCCGTACGACCGCCCCGGGCTTCGACATCGACGCCCTGGTCGGCTACCTGGGCGCGGGCGCGCCGGTCGCGCCCGGTCCCGCCGACCGCATCACCAAGGCGGGCTGAACGCCCTGATCCCACGCTTGCGGCCGCTCCTCTCGTGGAGCGGCCCAAGCCGAGATCACCCGCCCCGGGCCGCCCCCTCACGGAGCGGCCCGGGGCGCGATCCCACGCTTCGGGCCGTTTCCTTGCGGGGCGGCCCGGGCCGGGGGCATACTCGGTCCGTGATTCAGACCGCGCGATTTTTTTACTACGGCACCGGAGGTCCGGCGGCCGTAGGACGCGTCTGAACGACATTCCTACATCAAGCCCCGGGCTTCCCAGCCCGGGGCTTGATGCTGTCCGGGCCGGACCGACCGAGGCGTCAGCACCCGAGGAGCACGACATGACCGCCGATGTGATGGACCAGTCCACCGGTGCCGGAGCGCCCCCCGCCGCCGAGGAGATCAAGGCGATGCGGGAGCGGATCGACGAGATCGACCAGGCCATCATCGACCTGTGGCTGGAACGCGCCCGGCTCTCCCAGGAGGTCGGCAAGACCCGCATGGCGTCCGGCGGCACCCGCCTGGTGCTCTCCCGCGAACGCGAGATCGTGGAACGCTTCCGCGAGGCTCTGGGCGCCGACGGCACCCAGGTCGCCCTGATGATCCTCCGCGCCGGCCGCGGCCCGCTCTAGCAGGCCCTCCCGGCCTGTGGCCGGGCGATCGCCCGCCGCGGGTGCGCACCGGTCCCGCAGCCGGACACGCACCCGCAGCGGGCCGCGCCTCCCTCAGCGGCCGGGCCACTCACCGCGCTTGCCGCCCCTCAGCGGCCGGGCCACTCACCGCGCTTGCCGCCCCTCAGCGGCCGGGCCACCCGCCGCGCTTGCCGACCCTCAGCGGCCGGGCCACCCGCCGCGCTTGCGCCCACAAGCCGAACGGCCCGCCCCCCGTCTCCGGGATGGCGGGCCGCTCGAGCCGTACGGTCAGACCGTCCTCGCGTCGTGGGACACCACGACCTCGCGCGGCTCGGCGAAGTGGCAGGCGCTCGGGTGGTCGCTGCCTCGCCGTTCGACGAGCTCGGGCACGTCCGTCGCGCAGACGTCCTGCGCCTTCCAGCACCGCGTACGGAAGCGGCAGCCGGAGGGCGGGTTCACCGGGCTGGGGACGTCGCCGGTGAGGCGGATGATCTGCTTGGTGTGCCGGACCGTCGGGTCCGGCACCGGCACGGCCGACAGCAGCGCCTGCGTGTACGGGTGGGTGGGCCGCTCGTAGATCTCGTCCTCGGTGCCGATCTCGACGATCTTGCCGAGGTACATGACCGCCACCCGGTCCGACAGGTGCCGGACCACCGACAGGTCGTGGGCGATGAAGACGTACGCCAGCCCGAACTCCTTCTGGAGCGAGTCGAGCAGGTTCATCACCTGGGCCTGGATGGAGACGTCCAGCGCGCTGACCGGCTCGTCGCAGACGATGATCTCCGGCCGCAGGGCCAGCGCGCGGGCGATGCCGATGCGCTGGCGCTGACCGCCGGAGAACTGGTGCGGGTAGCGGTTGATGTGCTCGGGGTTGAGCCCGACCACCTCGAGCAGTTCCTGCACCTTGCGCCGGCGGCCGCTCTTGGGCGCCACCTCGGGGTGGATCTCGAAGGGCTCGCCGATGAGGTCACCGACGGTCATCCGGGGGTCCAGCGAGGTGTACGGGTCCTGCATGACGAGCTGGATCTGCCGGCGCATCCGGCGCAGCTCCGCGCCCCGGAGCCCGGAGAGCTCCTGGCCGCGGTAGTGCACCGAACCGCTGGTCGGCTTCTCCAGGTTCATCAGCACCCGGGACAGGGTCGACTTGCCGCAGCCCGACTCGCCGACCACGCCGAGGGTCTCGCCGGCCTTGAGGTCGAACGACACCCCGTCCACCGCGTGCACCTGGCCGATGGTGCGCCGGAAGACCACGCCCCGGGTCACGGGGTAGTGCTTCACCAGGTTGTTGACGGTCAGGATGGTCTCAGTCACGGTTCACCAGGTCCTCGGCGAAGTGGCAGGCGCTGGCCCGGGTGGCGCCGATCTGCAGCAGCGGCGGCACGTTCGGGATGCAGATGTCGTCCACCCGCATCGGGCAGCGGGGGTGGAAGGGGCACCCGGAGGGGATCCGCATGAGGTTCGGCGGCAGGCCCTTGATGGTGCGCAGCTCCTGGCCCTTCTCGTCGAGCCGCGGGATCGACTGGAGCAGGCCGATCGTGTACGGGTGCGCGGGCTTGGCGTACAGCTCGTAGACCGTCGCCTCCTCCACGATGCGCCCGGCGTACATGACGGCGATCCGGTCGGCGACGTCGGCGACGACACCGAGGTCGTGGGTGATCAGGATCAGCCCCATCTGCCGTTCGCGCTGCAGCTCGCCGAGCAGATCCATGATCTGGGCCTGCACCGTCACGTCGAGCGCCGTGGTGGGCTCGTCGGCGATCAGCACCTCCGGGTCGAGCGCCAGCGACATCGCGATCATGACGCGCTGTCGCATACCGCCGGAGAACTGGTGCGGGTACTCGTTCACCCGCTGCCTCGCATGCGGGATCTTGACCTGGTCCAGCATCTCGATCGCGCGCTTCTTGGCGTCGCCGCGGCTGAGCCCCTGCCGTACGCGGAACTGCTCGGCGATCTGGAAGCCGACGGTGAAGACCGGGTTGAGCGCGGACAGCGCGTCCTGGAACACCATGGCGATGCCGTTGCCCCGGATCCGGCGGCGCTGCTCGGCGCTCATCTTGAGCATGTCGTCGCCGTGGAACCGGATCTGGCCGCCGGTGACGAAGCCGGGCGGGGTGTCCAGGATGCCCATGATCGCCTGGGCGGTCACGCTCTTGCCGGAGCCGGACTCGCCGAGCACCGCCAGCGTCTCGCCGGCGTTGACGTGGTAGGTGACACCGTTGATGACCTTCGCGACGCCGTCCCGGGTACGGAACTCGACACGCAGATCCTCGACCTCGAGCAGCCTGCCGGAGGGTTTGCCCGCACTGGCGTACCGGGGGTCGGTGATAACAACTTCGGACAAGGGGATCTCCTACCGGAGTTTCGGGTCGAGGGCCTCGCGGACGGCCTCGCCCAGCATGACGAACGCCAGAACCGCCGTCACCAGGAAAGCCGACGGGAAGAACAGGAGGAAGGGCGAGACCCGGATGTAGTTCTGCGCCTCGTTGATCATGATGCCCCAGGAGACCACGGGGGTCCGCAGGCCGACGCCGAGGAACGAGAGGGTGGCCTCCGCGCCGACGAAGGAGCCGATCAGGATCGTGGAGTACACCAGCAGCGGCGCCAGGCAGTTCGGGATCAGGTGCTTGAAGATGATCCGCCCCGGGCCGGCGCCCATCGCGCGGGCCGCCACGATGTAGTCGGCGTCCCGGACGGCCAGCACCGAGGAGCGCATGATGCGCATCGACACCGGCCAGGTGAGGATCACCAGCGACACCACGACGATCGCCATGATGGCCCAGGGGCCGCGGTTGGTGCCGGGGCCGTTGAACGTGAAGAGGATGACGATCGCGCCGAGCACGAACGGGATGCCGGAGAAGACCTCGCCGAGCCGGGACACGAGGCCGTCCAGCCAGCCGCCGCGGTATCCGGCGATGACTCCCATCATGCCGCCGAAGAGCACGGTGCCGAACGTGGAGGCGAGCGAGACGACGATTGACGCCCGCGCGCCGTAGATGACACGGGCGTAGACGTCGCGGCCCTGCACGTCGTAGCCGAACCAGGCGTCCGCTGACGGGCTGACCCGGCTGCGGGCGAGCACGCCCTCGGAAGGGCTAGCCGACGTGAACAGGAACGGCATGGCGGCCATCAGCACGAACAGCAGGATCAGCGCGGCGGAGATCCAGAACAGCGGCTTGCGGCGCAGGTCACGCCAGGCGTCGCCGAGCAGCCCGCGGGGCTTGTCGCGGGACTTCTTCTCCTGCGCGTCCGCCTCGAGCGCGTTCCCCACGGTCGGTTCGGTGGTCGGCGGCGACGTCACCAGCGACGGGGGCATGGGCTCACTCATAGCGGATCCTCGGGTCGAGCGCGGCGTACAGAAGGTCGACGAGCAGGTTCGAGATCAGGTACACGAGCACGAGGATCACGACGATCGACACGACGGTCGCGCCCTCCTTCGTGACGATCGCACGGTAGACCTGCCGGCCGATACCGTTGATGTTGAAGATGCCCTCGGTCACGATGGCGCCACCCATCAGCGCGCCCAGGTCGGTGCCCAGGTAGGTGACCACCGGAATGAGCGAGTTGCGCAGCAGGTGCACACCCACGACCCGCTTCATCGGCAGACCCTTGGCGATCGCCGTACGGACGTAGTCGGAGCGCCGGTTCTCGGCGATGCTGGTCCGCGCGAGCCGGGCGATGTACGCCATCGACGCGCTCCCCAGCACGAAGCCCGGCATGATCAGCTCGCCGATGCTGGGCGGGTTGGAGACCGTCGGCTTGACGATGCCGAGGTCGACGCCGAGCCACTTCTGCAGCAGGAAGCCGAGCACGAAGATCGGCAGCGCGATCATGAAGAGCGTGGAGACCAGGACGAGGTTGTCCAGGAAGCCGTTGCGGCGCAGGCCGGTGATCACGCCGGCGGTCAGGCCGATGACGGCCTCGATGACCAGCGCGACGATCGCCAGCTTGATCGTGTTCGGGTACGCGTCCGCGATCAGGTCGCTGATCTGCCGGCCGCCGAAGGTCTGCCCGAAGTCGCCCTGCAGCAGATTCTTCATGTACGTGCCGTACTGCACGATGATCGGCTTGTCGAGGTTGAACTTCTCGGTCATGAAGTCGACGTACGACTGCGGGCACGGCCGCTCGCCGCACTTGCCGGCGAAGGGGTCACCGGGCACGGCCCAGACCAGGTAATAGATGAGGAACGTGGTCCCGAAGAAAACGGGTATCAGCTGGAGCAGCCGCCTCAGCACGTATCGGCCCATGGATGTTTCTCCTAGAACGGGCGTTGGTGACGCCCATGACGAAACCGGAGCCGTGCGGGGGTCGGCAGGACTCCGGGCGTGGGAAGAACTCAGGTCCGGCCCACCCCTCGCAGGGTAGACCGGACCTGAGATTCGCGCCTTACTTGAGCTGGACCGAAGAGAGGTCGATCTCTCCCACGTTGGTCGTCTTCACACCGGTGACGCGGTCCGAGACACCCGACTGCTGGGTGACCTCGAACATCGGGATCGCCGGCACCTCCTGGTCGATGATCTTGGTCGCCTCGGCGAACTTGGCGTGCGCCGCGTCGACGGAGGGAGCCGCGGTGCCCTCCTTGTAGAGCTTGTCCACCTGGGCGTTGCTGAACAGGCCGTCGTTCGAGGAACCGCCGGTCACGTACAGCGGACCGATCCAGTTCTCGACGTCGGGGTAGTCCTGCTGCCAGCCGGCGCGGTAGATGCCCTTCATCTTGTGGTCGTTGATCGTCTGGCGGAAGACCGCGAAGGTCGGCACACCCTCGGCCCGGGCGTTGATGCCCAGGTTGGTCTTGATGCTCTGCGCGGTCGCCTCCATCCACTCCTTGTGGCTGGCGTCGGCGTTGTAGTAGAGCACCAGCTCACCGGTGAAGCCACCGGCCGCCTGCAGCGCCGCCTTGGCGGCCGCCGGGTCGAACTTGCAGACCGTGCAGTCACCGTCCGTGTGACCGGGCGCCAGCGGGCTGGACCAGCTGGTGGCGGCCTTACGGGTGTTGAAGAAGATCTTGTCGGCGATCTCCTGGCGGTTGATCGACATCGAGATGGCCTTGCGCAGGTTCGCGTTCTGGAAGCGCTTGTCGTAGATCGGGATGCCCAGGATCTGCATGACCGGGATCTGCGCCTCGATCGCGCGGTCGGCCAGGTCGGCCTTCCACTTGTCGCCGGCCAGCGAGGAGACCGGGACCTGCTGCTGGAAGTCCAGCGTGCCGGACACCAGGTCGTTGTACGCCGCGGTGTCCTCCTGGTACATCTTGACCGTGACGTCCTTGATCTTGACCTTGTCGTCAAGGTTGTAGTCGTCGAAGCGGGTCAGCTTGATCTCGACGTTGTCCTGCCACGAGACGAACTTGACCGGGCCGTTGCCGATCGGCTTCTTGCCGAAGGCCTCCGGGGTCTCGGAGAAGAACGCGTCGGGCAGCGGCATGAAGGCGCTGTAGCCGAGCTTGGTCGGGAAGATCGAGAACGGCGCGTTGAGGGTGACCTCGAACGTCGTGTCGTCGATGACCTTCAGGCCGGACATCGTCTTGGCCTTGGGCTCGGGCGCCTTCTTCGGGCCGTCGCCGTCCGGGTCCTCGGTGTGCACGTCGGCGAAGCCGGCGATGTCACTGAAGAAGCTGCCGTTCTGCGCACCGTTCGGCGAGTAGGCCGCCCAGTTCCACGCGTCCACGAAGTTCTTCGCCTTGACGACGGTGCCGTCGTGGAACTTGGTGTCCGGCTTGATCTTGATCGTGTAGACCTTGGAGTCCGTGGTCTTGATGTCCTGAGCGACGGCGTTCACCGGAGCGCCACCGTCGTTCGGGTACGAGACCAGGCCCGTCCACATGAAGTCGATGATCTTGCCGCCACCGGTCTCGGTGGTGTTGGCGGGAACCAGACCGACCTCGGGCTGAGTGCCGTCGATGGTGATCGCACCGTTTGCGGTATCGCCGCTGCCCTTGCCGGTATCGCTGTCGTCGCTACCGCTGCAACCAGCAGCCACGAGCGCGACGGCGGTGGTCAGCGCGACCACGCCCGCCCGCTTCGAGACTCTCATTGTTCAAGGCCTCCTCTAAAAGGTTCTTACCTCGTGGGCTCATCGGAGCATGTCCGCGGACCCGCCACCGGTCGGGGGTGCCGTCCGATGAGGTGCAAGCTACCGCAGGTGCGTCTCCATACCGGTCGACTTCGGTGGGTCGCCCGGCCGACCACGACGGCCGACGGGCACTCGTCCGTCGGCACCGCACAGTGCACCGCCATTGGCAGCGATGACTGTTCGAGCTCCGCAGAAGACACGGGCGCGAGGTCGAAGCAACTCTGACACCCCCTGCCCATCTCGGAAAGGCGTGTTATCAACCCGATACGCGACGAGGAGCCAGAACAGGGACGTCAAGCATTCCCCTTCGCGCCCCGGTGACCATCGGTCTGGGCTGTTCGCCCGCCTCCGCGGCTGTTTGTCCGGAGCGGTCCCCCGCCGCGCCACCCACCGCCGTTCCGGCGCTTATCCGAGTTGAAGTCTGAGCAGGTCAGACCGTCGCGCGCGACCGATCGCCACATTCGTCACTCTTTTGGAGTGCATCCCATTCTGCCCGAACAACGGTGGGACGATCGGGATATCCACAGCCCGGATTCCGCCGGCTTCCCGCCATTTCGCCACCGCCGCGAGGCACACCCGGCGGCGGTGCGGCGCTCGCCGGGTGGGCAGGGTAGGCCTTACGGCGCTCCGACGCTGCGTATTTTCTTCCGCCCACGCAAAGCACCCGCCGCCGGGGCAAAGCACGCCGAGTGCCGTCCGGGCGCGTCGCGGCGCCCGGCCCGGACGCGTCGCGGCGCCCGGCCCGGACGCGTCGCGGCGCCCGGCCTGGACGCGACCGCCCAGCCCAACCCCGACCTGACCGAACGCGACTGCCCCGCCCAGCTCGACCGCGACCGCTCCCCCGGGCCTGGGGTGCGACCGCCCAGCCCAGCCCGGCTAGGTGCGGCGCCGCGCCCACCGCCCACAACGCGGCGCGCCCCAGGTCGCGGTGCGGTCCAGGTCCCGATGCACCCAGCCCGCCGCGTGGCCGCCCCCGGCGAACGGCCCGCGACCAGCGTGCCGGGTCAGACCAGCCGGCGGTCCGCAGCCCAGCGGGAGAGCTCGTACCGGTTGGACATCTGCAACTTGCGCAACACGTTCGACACGTGCGTCTCGACCGTCTTGATCGAGATGAAGAGCTCCTTGGCGATCTCCTTGTACGCGTACCCCCGCGCCAGCAGCCGCAGGACCTCGCGCTCGCGGTTGGTGAGCTGGTCGAGCTCGGGGTCGGCCACCGGCACGTCGGGCCGGGCGGCGAAGGCGTCGAGGACGAAGCCGGCGAGCCGGGGGCTGAACACGGCGTCGCCGTCGGCCACCCGCTTGATCGCCGCGGCGAGCTCGTCCGGCGAGATCGTCTTGGTGACGTACCCACGGGCGCCGGCGCGGATCAGGCCGATCACGTCCTCCGCGGCGTCGGAGACCGACAGTGCCAGGAACTTGACCTGCGGGTGGCTGCGGCGCATGGCCTCGAGGACCGCGCGGCCGCCGCCGTCGGGCATGTGCACGTCGAGCAGCACCACGTCGGGCATGGTGGCGGCGATCTTGGAGACGGCTTCGGCGACCGAGCTGGCCTCCCCCACCACGTCGACGTGCGCGCCCAGCTCGGCGCGTACGCCCGCGCGGAACATGGCGTGGTCGTCCACGAGGAAGACGGTGAGGCGGCGGCCCTCGTCGGCGGCGGGTTCGGTCATCGTGCGTTCTCCTTTCCGGCGGTGACGCTCATCGGCGAGGCGGGCAGCGTCAGGCGCACCTCGGTGCCGTCCCCCGGTGAACTGCGGATCACGGCCTTGCCGCCGTGCCGCTGCATGCGCCCGATGATCGAACCACGGACGCCGTGCCGGGTCTCGGCCACGGCGGTGAGGTCGAACCCGGCGCCGCGGTCCCGGACGAAGACGCTGAGCTCCTGGTCCTCGACCTCGGCGTAGAGCGAGACGGTCTGCACGCCCGCGTGCCGCGCCGCGTTGACCAGCGCCTCCCGGGCCGCAGCGACCAGTGCTGCGACCCGCTCGTCACACTGCGTGTCGCCCACGACCACGGTCTCCACGGAGATCGCGTACGTGTCCTCGACCTCGGCGGCGGCCTGCTCCAGCGCCGCCGCGAACCGCTCGGTCGGCGACGCGGCCGGCTTGTACAGCCAGTTGCGCAGCGAACGCTCCTGTCCCCGGGCCAGCCGCTGGACCTCTTTGATGTCGGCCGAGTTGCGCTGGATCAGCGCGAGCGTGTGCAGCACCTGATCGTGGATCATGGCCGCGACCTCGGCACGTTCCTGCTCGCGGATGCGGCCCTCACGCTCGCTGCGCAGCTGGCTGAACGTGCGCCACAGCAGCGGCGCCACCACCACGCCGACACCGAGCAGGCCGACCAGGGCGAAGATCACCCCGTTGAAGACGATCACGAGGTTGTTCTTGGGGCCGTACACGGCGAAGACGCCGATGACGCCGACCGCGACCAGCACGCCGCCGCCGATGAAGCGGAACAGGAACGACCGGCGGTCACTCTCCGCGATCACGGCGGCCAGCCACGGCGCCTGCGCGGGGTTGTCGGCCCAGTGCCCGCGCCGGGTCGGGTCGGACTGGTGCCAGATCACCCCGGCGCCGACCGCGATGACCGCGACCAGCCAGCCGGCGGTGCCGGCCACCCCCTTGTCGTCGCCGAAGAGCAGCCCTTCGAGCAGGATCACGCCGAGGCCGATCGCCCCGAAGGGCAGCAGCAGGACCAGATCGCGGCGGGGCTTCGGCGCGCCGGTGGCGACCTGCTGCGGCAGGACCGCCCAGAAGACCGCATACAGCAGAAGACCAAGACCGTTGAAACCCAGGAGTACGACGAGAGCGACGCGCACCGCCGTCACGGGAATGCTCAGGTGACGCGCGATTCCCGACGCGACCCCGGCGATGACACGGTGGTCGCGCGGCCGGTACAGACGGCGCGTCGGCGGGGGTGCTGCAGTGGCGGTGATCGCTGTCCTCCTTCGTCACGCCGTACTCGTGGGCCTGTTCGATCGTCACACGTCCCGGTGAGCGGCGGCTACGGGGAAACACCCCCAGGAATCGGCTCCCCGGATCTCAGGGTGCCCTCAGGGTCGGCGCCTGAGGCGGGCCGGGTGCTCGCACCGCCAGTATCGAAGGCATGACCGACGAAGCTGCCCAGTCCCGCGGAGCTGCCGGGTCGTCGCAGGACGCTCCGGCACCTTCGGCCGTCCCGCCGGCGCCACCGGAGCCGGCGGCCTCGGGCGACGTTCCGCCGGCGTACGAGCCGCCCGCACCGGGCGCTCCGCCGGCCGACGACCCGCCGCCGCCCCCGCCGGGCGCCACACCGCCCCCGTCCGGAAGCACACCGCCGCCGCCGGGGAGCACGCCGCCCCCGGGGAGCATGCCGCCTCCGCCCGGCGGCCAGCCGCCGCCCTGGTTCGGCGCTCCCGACGGGCCCACGTTCTCCCGCGACAAGCTCATCCGCCCGGCGCGCGGCCGCTACATCGCCGGCGTCTGCGGCGCGATCGGCCGCGCGACGAACACCGACCCGGTGCTCTGGCGGGTGCTGCTGGCCGTTCTCGGCTTCTTCGGCGGCGTCGGCGTGCTGATCTACCTCGCCGGCTGGCTGCTGATCCCCGCCGAGGGCGACACCGCATCACCGATCGAGTCGCTGCTCGGCCGGGGCAAGTCCGCCATGGCCCCGCTGTCCGTGGTGCTGCTCGGTGCGGCCGCCGCCCTGACCTTCGCGTTCATCGTCCGCGACGGCTTCCGCGCCACCCTGCTGGCGGCCGCGGTGCTGGTCGTCGGCGCGCTCGCCCTCAAGAAGTCGAACAGGGCCGGCGGCTCCGCGCCCGCCGGACCGGCCCCGGCCGACCCGTGGGCGGCCACCGCGACCTTTCCCCCGGCGACGCCCGCGCAGCCGGCCCCGGCGGCTCCGGCCCCGGCGGAGGAGCCGGCCACCTCGTTCACGAAGGCGGCCGCCGCAGCACCGGCCGGCGAACCGGTGACCGCCCCGCTGCCACCGATGCCGCCCGTGCCGGGAGCTGCCTCTGCTCCCCCCGCACCACCGGCGCCGCCCTCGTACACGCCGCCGTCGTTCGCCCCGCCGACCGGCGGGTACCGGCCGCCGTTCGCGCCGCACGGGCCGTGGGCGCAGGGGGCCGCGCACCCGCCGTACGCTCCGCCGGCACCGCCGTCGCCACCGCGGCCGCCGAAGCGACCCCGCGAGCGTTCCAAGCTGGGCCGCATCACGTTCTTCGGGCTGGTGGTCGTGATGGGCGTCCTGGCCCTGATCGACTCCGCCGGCGCGAACGTGCCGGTGTCGGGATACTTCGCGGCCGCGCTGGCGACCATCGCCTTCGGCCTGATCGTCGGGGCCTGGTTCGGCCGGGCCCGCGGACTGATCTTCCTGGCGGTGCTGGCGACGTTCGGGCTGGCCGTCTCGAGCGGCGTCGAGCGCTTCGGCGGCGAGTTCGCCAACAGCTCGTTCCGGCCGCAGAGCCTCGCCGCCGTGGCCGACCGATACGACTTCTCGGTGGGCAACGCGACGCTGGACCTGCGCTCGGTCGACTTCACCGGCCACGACCAGGCGGTCACCGTGGCGATGAAGTTCGGGCAGGTCAGGGTCCTCCTGCCGGCGAACGTCGACACCACGACCTCGCTGACCATGGACGACGGCCGCGCATTGCTGTACGGCCGCGAGCTGACCGGCAACCAGAACGTCCAAGCGGTGTCCGACCTGGGCCCCGACGGCGAGGGCGGCGGCACGCTGCGCCTGACCATCCAGATGCACACGGGCAACGTGGAGGTGACCCGGTGAAGCCGCACCGTACCGACGGCATCTCGCTGAGCTTCGGCCTGATCTTCCTGCTGGTGGCAGCGTGGTGGGCGGTCGCGCAGGTGGTCACCGTACGGCTCCCCGCGCTCGGCTGGCTGGTCGCCGGCGTGCTGATCCTCTTCGGCGCCCTCGGCCTGCTCGGCGCGATCCGGTCCGGGCGCCGGGCCGAGACGCCCGCGCCGGTGGCGGCGGAGGCGCAGGTGGAGGTGCCGGGCGACCTGCCGCCCGAGATGCACGCCGACATCGTCCGGGAGCTGTTGGAGAACCCGGCCGAGCGCGTTGATCTGCCCCCCGCGCCACCGGTGGCCGGCGAGAAGCCGGACGCGTCGCGGCAGCAGGATTGAGCGAGGTTGCGCCGTTCGTCGGTCACACCAGCGGGTGGGACCGGCGGGCGGCGCAATATGCTCTTGCGCATGACGCCGTTTCCCTCCGTGTCCACCGCCCCCGTGACCGGCGTCGGCCCGCGCGCCGCGCGCAGCCTCACGGCCGAGTTCGCCCGCCACAACGCCGCGACGACGGCCCTGGTGATCGGCGCCGACCACTCCTCCACCGTGGTCGCCGCGGCGGTCGAGGCGCTGCTGCCCGGCGACACGCTGACCCTGGTCGCGGGCGAACGCAGCACCGCCGAGCTGCTGCGGGACCACATCACCGGCCTCGGCAGCTGGATCGCCGACCGGGTCCGCATCGTCGAGTCGCTCGCCGAGGCGGAGCCCGCCGACGTGGTGGTGCTCGGCGAGCCGCTGACCGGCACCGCCGAGGAGACCCGCGCGGTCCTCGACGGCCTCAGCAAATACCTGACGGACGGTGCGGTCGTCTCGCTGGCCACGCCGGCAGTCCCCGGGCGTACGGGTGGAGCGGCCGCCGAGCTGTTCCGGCAGAGCGCCCTGTTCGGGGTGGGCTCCGACCTCGTCGTCCGTAACCAGCCCCCGCTGCGGATCCACCGGCTCCGGTTCAGCCCGGCGGACACCGCGAAGGCGGCCACTCTGGCTCCGGCGTACCGTCCCTCGAGCGTGCCCGTGACCCGCGGCATGCACATCGACTCGAACGGCGTCGCGGCGGCCGGCATCGCCCTCGGCCTGGCCGCGCTGGCCCGCTCGGCCCGCCCCCAGTCCAAGCTCTGGCTGCTGCCGGCCCTGGCGGCGGCGCCGGTGGCGGCGTTCTTCCGCGACCCCGAGCGGGACGTCCCCACCGATCAGGACGCGGTCGTGGCGGCCAGCGACGGCCGGGTGCTGTCGGTGGAGCGGCTCACCGACGACCGCCTGGGCGAGGGCGAGTTCTTGCGCATCGCGGTGTTCCTGTCGGTCCTCGACGTGCACGTCAACCGCATGCCGGTGGCCGGCCGGGTGACGGACTACTTCGTGATCGACGGCGGCTACGCGAACGCCATGACGGCGGCGGCCGAGCACAACGTGGCGGCGTACACGATCCTCGACACCGACCACGGCACCGTCGCGGTCGCTCAGCGGACCGGTCTGATCGCCCGCCGGATCGTGCAGCGCACGCCGGTGGGTACGCTGGTGGCCCGCGGCGAGCGGATGGGCCTGATCCGCTTCGGCTCCCGCACCGACGTCTACCTCCCGGTGGACAAGGCGGACGCGACGGTCGCCGTGGGCGACATCGTCCGGGGTGGCACCTCGATCATCGCCCGCTGGAAGTAGCCGGACACGAAAGCGCCCACCCGGCTCGGCCGGGTGGGCGCTTCGTCGTTCAGGCGCATTTACCTTCTCGCTGGTCAGACCCGCTTCGCTCGCAGCCACATGACCGGGCCGCTCACAAGGTAGGTCCCGACGATCAGCACGAACGTCAGCCGGGCGTCGACCAGAGCGCCGACGATCGGCAGCAGCCACAGCCACGGCGGCAGCTTCACGATCCGGGCGAGCTTCGCGTACGGGAAGCTGGACACCATCGCGAACGCCAGCACGGCCACGCCGCCCAGCACCGCGATGCCCGGCAGCGGCAGCCCGATCAGCACGGTCACGGCGAGCACCGCCGCGGCCATGGTCGTGGGGACGCCGGCGAAGAACTTACCGTCCTTCGGCGAGACGTTGAAGCGGGCGAGCCGGATGGCCGCGCAGCCCGCGACCAGCATGCAGGCGACCGCGGCGGCCGCGGTGGGAACCGTGTGAGCCAGCGACGCGTACACGACGACCGGCGCGGCCAGGCCGAACGAGCACATGTCGGCCAGGGAGTCCATCTGGGCCCCGAACGGGCTGGACACCCCGAGCCGGCGGGCCAGGGCGCCGTCGAGCCCGTCGAACGCCACGCAGGCGACGAGGCAGGCCGCGGCGAACCGGGGTTCGCCCTGCATGGCCAGGAAGATGGCGAGCAGGCCCAGGCCCAGGCTCGCGAGGGTGCAGCCGTTGACGACGGCGAAGCTGATCCGGCGGCGTACGGTGCGCTCGCCGGGGAGCAGAGCTCCGGAATCGGCCTCGACGACGACCGGCTGCGCCATGGCGACGGGGCCATGGCTGCCGGAGGTGGCCACCGTGCGGCCACGTCCGGCGTACGGAGCGAGCTCCGTGCCGGTGTAGATCACCTCGGCCCGGGTGGCCGTGGCGGCGCGTCCGGCATCACCGGAACGGCGCCCCACTCGCACCAGCAGGGCCTGCCGGGCGAGACTTCCGCCGCGGCGCAGCCGGCCTGCCCAACGACGTCCGGCGGGACGGGGACTATCCGTCGTACGACGCCGGCGCCAAGGGGTTCTCGGCACGTGCTCCTCCATCTTGGGGTTTGGTTAGCCCGCCGGCTTCGGCCGCCGCGGGGTGCTGCCCATCGCCCGTACGTCTACGGACCGTGATTAAAACGGGTTACACAATCGCACAGCCGGGCTCTCTTGGCGAGAGAGGAAATCGACCGTCGTGTGCAACGACGTCATGTGGAGTTTTCATCCTCCGTCGTGGGCGAGGAGGCATGCACACTGCCTGGCCCTGTGACGAGTCTAACCGAGGTCACGCAAGCCGATCCTTGATGAGCGCTTTCCTCCGCGTGCCGCCGGGTCCTCCCCGGCGACGTGCCGCAGCGCCGAGGCGGCGACATCGGTCAGCGGAAGCTCACGCGCCGTGACCTGGTCGAACCAGGCCGCTGCGGCTGTCGAGCCCCCCGCATCCTCCGTCACCACTGGTTCTGTCGGCCGGTCGACGCAAACCCTGAACAGGACGCGCACGACGTGCCAGTCCACGGGGACGCCCTCCGGCCCCAGCGCCGCAGGATAGTGCCGGTGCGACGTGCCGATCAGGCCGATCACCCGTCCGTGTTGCCCGGTCTCCTCGACGAGCTCCCGGGCGAGCGCCACCTCGGGCAGCTCACCGTGATCGGTACCCCCGCCGGGGAGGTGCCACATCCCGGCACCCGGGTATCCGGGGGCGATCTCGGTCAGCAGAATTCGCCCATCCGGGTCGGTAACGGCCCCGTACGCGCCGAAGCGCTGGTTGGTCCGAACCGGCGGCTCCCCCGGATCGGCGGGCACGTCGGACACGGCCACGGGCAGCCCGAGCACGCGCGCGGTGAACGGCATCACCGGCACGTCACCCGGCGCCACCCAGCCGACGCGGTCCGTCGTACCCGAAGCCTCGTCACGAAGGTCCCCACCCACGATCTCGACGTCGTAGATGATCCGATCGGTGTGCTCCCACGTATCCGTCCCCGGGAGGCGGAAGACGTCGGAGGTGACGGAATGCAGGCCGCAGACGCGCACCCGAAGGCCGGTCTCCTCGGCGAACTCCCGCACGACGGTGTCGTCCGGGTCCTCACCCTGCTCGACGCCGCCGCCGGGCAGCGTCCAGAGCCCTGGGAACGCGGACAGGGCCGAGTTGTGGGCGAGCAGGACGCGGCCGGCGGCGTCACGGCAGAGGCCGTACGCGCCGATTCGTCTGACCTTCACAGGAGAAAGGCTAGCCGGGCGGGCCGGGGATCGATCGGGCATTTCAGGCGGGGCGGGAGTTGCACACGCTCGCCCGGTCGTGCCGGCGGGCGCTTGCGCCGGCGGGCACGCTCGCCCGGTCGTGCCGGCGGGCACGCTCGCCCGGTTGCGCCGGCGGGCACGCTCGCCCGGTTGCGCCGGCGGGCACGCTTGCGGACGGGCACGCCGGCCCGGTCGTGCCGGTGGGCGTTTGCGCCGGCTCGGCCCGCGGCGGCGGGGCCGGTCGCCGTCAGGTCAGGTTCGCCGCCTTGAGCGCCTCGGCCGTGACCTCGGTGACCTGGTCGTCCGGCAGGCCGCCGACCTCCTCCAAGGCCATCCAGCACGCCTCGGACGTCGACCCGCCCACATCCTTGACCGTGACGTCGGTGGGCGACTCGACGAAGACCCGGTAGAAGGCGCGTACGCCGTGCCAGTCGATCGGGTAACCCTCGGGCCCCAGCGAGGCTGCGTCCCGGTGGCTCGCGACGCCGAGAAGCTCCAGCAGGCGGCCCTGCTGGCCGGTTTCCTCGACGAGCTCCCGGATCAGGGCGGTGCCGGGCTGCTCGCCGTAGTCCGTACCGCCGCCGGGCAGGTGCCAGCGCCCCTCGCCCGGATACCCCGGCGCGATGCGGGTCAGCAACAGGCGGTCGAAAGGATCGGTTGCAATCGCGTACGCGGCGAAGCGCTGCGCGCGGTGCAGCCCGTCCGGCCCGGCGTACGCGTAGAACGACGGGAAGTCGGGCACCTCCTCGGGCCGCAGGTCGGCGGAGGCGGCGGGAAGCCCCAGGGCGGCGGCCGTGAACGGGCGCAGCCGCAGCTGCTGAGCCTCCTCCAGCGTGTGCCATCGAGCCATGTCGGTCGGCTGGCCCACCCGGTCGATGAGATTGCCGCCGCGTACGGAGACCTCGTAGATCAGGCGATCGGTGTGGATCGTGACGCCACGGTGCGGCAACGACCTCATGTCGGCCAGAACGTCGCGCAGCCCGGTGACGGCGACGGACAGGCCGGTCTCCGCGGCGGTCTCGCGGACGACGGTGTGATTGGGATCCTCGCCGTGATCGACGGCGCCGCCGGGCAGCGACCAGACGCCGGGAGTGCCCGACCGGGTCGAGGCACGGACGAGAAGGACGCGGCCGTGGGGGTCGGTCGCGACGGCATATGCCGCAATCCTGCGAAGCGGCTCCAGTGCGGGGGTCACGGGCGGCATCTTGCCCGGTTTATGTTAACTCCAGGAAACGTCTGTCGGATTCCTGACAGGGCGATAGCCCTCAGTAATCGCAGATCAGGGCGGTTCTGCGCACCGATCGCAGCAAGTATGTAACACACAGCAATGTGGCGTTATCGCCGCGGTTCGGGTGCTGCGGTGGCAGGGTCGCGGTGCGGTGGGCCGATGGGCGGCGGCGGGTCTCGAGGCCGGCTTGCGCGTCGGCGCGAACGCCGACGCGGGATGTCCGGGCGGCCGGTCCCGGCAGGATGTCGGGCGGGCCGGGACAAGAGGTTCGAGCGAGCGTCCGGGCGGGATGTCGGGGCCGGCCCGGGCAGGCGGTCCCGGCAGGATGTCGGGGCCGGCCCGGGCAGGCGGTCCCGGCAGGATGTCGGGCGGGCCGAGACAAGAGGTTCGAGCGAGCGGTCCGGGCAGGATGTCGGGGCCGGCCCGGGTAGGCGGTCCCGGCAGGATGTCGGGGCCGGCCCGGGCAGGCGGTCCGAGCGGGAAGCCGGGGCGGGACGCGCGGGCGGCGGGATGCGCCCCGGCGGCAACTTGCGCCCGGGCGGCGGGATGCACCAGACGGGTCCGTGAAGGGCCGTACCCGGGGACGAATCAGGGTTGGTCTCCGGGCAGTCACGGAGGTCGCCGGGCGTCGCGGGAACGATTCTTGAGGCATGACTCAACCGACTGTCGCCCCGTACAAGCAACTTCGCCGCCCGCTCGACGACCGGATCGTGGCCGGGGTCTGCAGCGGCATCGGCCGGTACCTGTCCGTGGACCCGGTGCTGATCCGGGTCGGGTTCGCCGTCCTCGCGGTGATGACGTGGGGGGCGGGGCTCCTCGCCTACCCGATCGCGTGGTTCCTGATGCCGGAGGAGCCGGCCCCCGCCGGGCCCGTCTGGCGTGACCCGGCCGATCCCGCGTGGGGTCACCCGACGGCATACCCGGGTGGGCCGGCATGGACGCAGCCCGCCGGCGAGCAGCCGGGTTCCTCTGCGCCGACGAGCACGCCGCCAGCTGCCTAAGCGAGCACGACGCCACCTCAGGGGGCTGCCCTGCCCTCAGCCGGCGCTGCCCTGCCCTGCCCTCAGAGCGACGCTGCCCTGCCCTCAGAGCGACGCTGCCCTGCCCTCAGGCCGACGCTGCCCTGCCTCAGTGGGCGGCCGGGGTCACTCCCATTCGATCGTGCCCGGGGGCTTGCTGGTCACGTCGAGGACGACTCGGTTGATCTCGCGGACCTCGTTCGTGATGCGGGTGGAGATCTTGGCGATGACGTCGTACGGGAGGCGGGACCAGTCGGCGGTCATGGCGTCCTCGCTGGAGACCGGGCGGAGGACGACTGGGTGGCCGTACGTGCGGCCGTCGCCCTGGACGCCGACGCTGCGGACGTCCGCGAGGAGGACCACGGGGAACTGCCAGACGTCCCGGTCGAGGCCCGCCGCGGTGAGTTCTTCGCGGGCGATGAGGTCGGCCGCGCGGAGGATGTCGAGGCGGTCGCGGTCGACCGCGCCGATGATGCGGATCGCGAGGCCGGGGCCGGGGAACGGGTGGCGCTGGACGATCTCCTCGGGGAGGCCGAGCTCGGCGCCGAGGGCGCGCACCTCGTCCTTGAAGAGGGTGCGGAGCGGTTCGATCAAGGCGAACTGCAGGTCCTCGGGGAGGCCGCCGACGTTGTGGTGGGACTTGATGTTGGCCGTGCCGGTGCCGCCGCCGGACTCGACCACGTCGGGGTAGAGGGTGCCCTGGACGAGGAACTCGATGTGGCGCTCGGCGTCGAGTTCGCGAGCCGCGGCCTCGAAGGTGCGGATGAACTCCCGGCCGATGATCTTGCGCTTCTGCTCGGGGTCGGTGACGCCGGCGAGGTGGCCGAGGAACTGGTCGGAGGCATCGACCACCTTGAGGCGGATGCCGGTCGCCGCGACGTAGTCCTTCTCGACCTGCTCGGCCTCGCCCGCACGCAGCAGGCCGTGGTCGACGAAGATGCAGGTCAGCTGGTCGCCGATCGCCTTGTGCACGAGCGCGGCCGCGACCGCCGAGTCGACGCCGCCGGACAGGCCGCAGATGACCTGCTTGTGGCCGACCTGCGCGCGGATCGCGGCGACCTGGTCCTCGATGATGTTCGTCGGCGTCCAGGTGGGCTCGATGCCGGCGATGTCGTACAGGAAGCGCTGCAGCATCTCCTGGCCCTGCTGGGTGTGCGCCACCTCGGGGTGGAACTGCACGCCGGCGCGCCGGGTGCCGAGGTCCTCGAACGCGGCGACGGGCGCGCCGGCCGACGAGGCGGTCACGGAGAAGCCGGACGGGGCCTCGGTCACCGAGTCGCCGTGCGACATCCAGACGGGCAGGTCCGCGGGCAGCTCACGCAGCAGCGTCCCGGCCTGCGAGGAGGGCGCGAGAAGGGTACGCCCGTATTCGCGCGCGCCGGTGTGCGCGACGGTGCCGCCGAGCGCCTGGGCCATGGCCTGGAAGCCGTAGCAGATGCCGAACACCGGCACGTCGTTGTCGAACAGTGACGGGTCGAGCACCGGGGCGCCGGGCTCGTACACACTGGACGGTCCGCCGGACAGGATGATGGCGGCCGGGTTCTTGGCGAGCATCTCCGCGACCGGCATCGAGTGCGGAACGATCTCGGAATAGACCCGCGCCTCGCGGACCCGGCGGGCGATCAGCTGGGCGTACTGGGCGCCGAAGTCGACGACAAGGACCGGACGCGGTGTGCTCATGGCCCGCGAGTTTACCGGCGGGAGCGGCGGCCCTCCCGGCCCGGGGCGGCACCTGTGGATAACCGCACCCGGCCCGGGCTCAGCTGTGGATAACCGCAGCTCCACCGGACCGGGGGCCCATGATGGGACCGCGGGAAGGGAGGCCAGCGATGCGAAGGCAGGCGAGGTCAGCGATACCAGGTGCGGGCGGGAGCGTACGAGACGTTGCCGGCCCGGTCGTAGGCGCGGATCTGGACCTTGAGCTTCCGGCCGAACTTCCACGTCTGCACGGCGAACGAGTGCGTGCTGCCCGCGTACCGTTGAATGATCTTGCCGTTGACCAGCAGTTCCATCCTCCGGATGCCATTGCGGTCCGTGGACCGGGCGGCCACGTGGCGCGTCTTGCGGATGTGGCGGGTGCCGTTCTTGGGGCCGGAGGTGATCCGGACCGCCGGTCCCCAGTTGTCGACGAGGACCTTGCGGGTGGCGGTCGCCACGTTGCCACCGCGGTCGTACGCCCGCAGCATCAGCGTCATGGTCCCGCCGCGGATCGCCGGCCGCCACGCGAGGGTGTACGGGGATACGCGGTCGACGTTGACGACCACGCCGTTGGCGAGCAGTTCGACCTTGGCGATGCCGATGTCGTCGGTGGCCTTGGCGCTCACCTTGATCGAGCCGCGTACCAGGGCCGACCCGGACGGCGACACGAACGACGTGGCCGGGGCGACCGTGTCGTCGGCGACCGGCAGCGACGCCAGGGCGGCCGCGGCGTTGACGCGGCCCGAGGAGGAGGCGACCCAGCCGCCGGAGATCTTGTCGGCCGACGAGGTGAGGGCGGTACGGATCGTCGCGGCGGTCGGGGTGGGCGTGGTCGAGGCGAGCAGCGCCGCGACGCCGGAGGCGAACGGGGTGGCCGACGACGTGCCGCAGAACTGGGTGACGATGCCGTTCATGGACTGTGCCGGGTTGCACCCCGGCGCGGCGATGTCCACCCAGCTGCTGCCGTAGTTCGACCAGGAGTAGCGGGTGTCGGTGGAGGTGGAGGCGCCCACGGCGATGACCGACGGGATCGCCGCCGGGTAGTGCAGCGCGGAGCTGCCGTCGTTGCCGGCGGCCGCGAGGACCAGGACACCCTTGCCGGTGGCGTACGCGACGGCGTCCCGCAGCACCCGGCTGTCCGAGTCGCCGCCGAGCGACAGGTTGATGATGTCGGCGCCCTTGTTCGCCGCCCAGCGGATCCCCTCGGCGATGTCGCTGTACGAGCCGACGCCGTCGGAGTTCAGCACCTTGACCGGCAGGATCTTGCAGAACCAGCAGATGCCAGCGACCCCGACGCCGTTGTTGCCGGAGCCGGCGATGACGTCCGCGGTCGACGTGCCGTGTCCCTGGTCGTCGGTGGCGTTGCTGTCGTCGTTGACGAAGTCGTACCCGGGCAGGATGCGCCCGGAGAGGTCGGGCAGCGCCTTGACGCCGGTGTCGACCACGGCGACGACCACGCCGCCGCGGCCGCGGGTGGTGTCCCAGGCGGCGTCGACGCGGGTCCGCGTGATGCCCCACTGGCCGCTGTAGGCCGGGTCGTTCGGGGTGGTGGCAACGGTGGCGAGGTGGTCCTGCTCGACGTACGCGACGGCCGGGTCGGCGCGCAGCACGTCGGCGGCTTCCGCTGCCTGGCCGGCGGGCACGTCGACGGCGACCGCGCCGGTCAGCGGCTCGGCGGAGACGACGTCGACGGTCTCCGCGAGGTCCGCGACGACGTCCGTGCCGCCCGAAATGTCCGCGGGTCCGTCCGCTTCGGCTTCGGCCCGCAGCCCCACGACCAGAGACACCGGCTCCGCGGCGGCGCGCGAGGCAACCTCGCGCGAGCCGGTCACGGGCGAGCCGGTCACGGGCGAGACGACCCCGCCTGAGCCGGCCACGGGCGAGGCGGCGTCGCTTGAGGCAGCCGGGGCGGCCAGGGAGGGGGACGGGGCAAGCGCGATGCCACCGACAAGCAGGCCGACCGTCACTGCACGCAGGATCATGGCCCCCACACTCGGCGGGGACCGGGCGGAAATCCGGACCGTACGGGGAGCTATCGGGTAGCAGAAAGCCCCTGCCGGGAGCGCTCGGCAGGGGCTTTCGGTGCTGCGTACGTCAGCGCTTGTAGGTCCGGGTGGGCGCGTACTTGACGTTGCCGGCGTTGTCGGTCGCGCGGATCTGCACCTTCATGCCCGAGGCGTAGCTCGAGGCCTTGAAGCTGAAGTTGTACGGCGACGTCGTGTCGGTCGCCTTCACCGAGCCGTTGATCAGCATCTCGACCCTGCGGATGCCGTTGACGTCCGAGGCGGTCGCCGCGAGCTTCACCGTTCCGGTCACCTTGGCGCCGCTCGCCGGGCCGCTGGTGATCGTCACCGTCGGCGCGGTGTTGTCCGCGGTGATCGAGCGGGTGAAGACCGTACGGTTGCCGGCCTTGTCGTAGACCTTGATCTCCAGCTTGACCTTGCCGTTCTTGCCGGCCGTGTCGTACGTGAACTCGTACGGCGCGGTGCGGTCCTGGGCCTTGTAGACGCCGTCGGCGAACAGGTCGACGTTGCGGACGCCGGACCAGTTGTCAGCGACGCCGGTGGTCTTGACCGGGATCTTGCCGTGCACGCGCCAGCCCTCGCCGGGGGTGGAGAGGCCGCTGATGGTCGGCACGGTGGTGTCGGTGCCGACGGTCAGCGCCTTGCCGGCGTCGAGCATGCCGTACTTGGCCCAGCCGTTGTTCGCGCCGATGGAGCGGGCCGAGGTGAGCAGCGCGCGCTGCATCGACCAGCCGGTGTACTCCGGGTGCACGGTCTTGATGAGGCCGGCCGCGCCGGACACCATCGGCGCCGCGAACGACGTGCCGGGCTCGCCGGTGTGGTAGTTCTCGAACCGGTCCATGGCGGTCACGATGCCCGGGGCCGCCATGTCGACCCAGCTGTCGCCGGGCTTGTTGCGGCTCGAGAACGCGGCCGGCGCGTCGGAGTTGCGGTCCGTGGCGCCCACAGCCACCACGTCGGGGTACGCCGCCGGATACTGCTTGGTCGTTGCGTAATCGGTCAAGCCCGCGTTTCCGGCCGCGGCGACGACGAGGACGCCCTTGAGGTTCGCGTACGAGACGGCGTCGGCGAGGACCTTGCTGGTCTCGGTGCCGCCCAGCGACATGTTGATGATCTTCGCGCCGTTGTTGGTCGCGTACACGATGCCCTTGGCGATGTTGCTGTCGTAGCCGGAGCCGTTCTTGTCCAGCACCTTGACCGGGAGGATCATGCAGCTCCAGCAGCCGCCGGCCATGCCCTTGCCGTTGTTGCCGCGGGCGGCGATGAGCGACGCGACCATCGTGCCGTGACCGTAGTCGTCGGCGGTGTTGCCGTTGTTGCTCACGTAGTTGTAGCCGCCGAGCACCGCGCCGGTCAGGTCGCCGACCTTGGCCACGCCGGTGTCCAGCACCGCGATCTTGACCGCGGCGCCCGTCGTCGTCTCCCAGGCGGCGGGGAGGTTCACCTGGTCGACCTCCGGCTGCAACCGCTGCAGGTTGCCCTGGGGGTCGGTGGTGCCGACGTACATCGGGTCGTCGGGGTGGAGGTCGTACGCCTTGCGGACGTGGTCGACCTCGACGTACGCGACGTTCGGGTCGCTCTTGAGCGCCGCCATGACCCGCGACCTGCGCGCCGGGGAGACCTCCAGGGTCTGCGCCCGCAGCTCCGACATCGCCTGCTCGCCCGGGCCGGCCGAGTCGACCGAGCGGACGCCCATCGACGACACGGTGCGCATGGGGGCGGTGGTGTCCGCGCCCTGCTTCAGGCCGACGACGAGCCGCACCGGCGCGGACGGCGTCTCGCCCGCCAGGGCCCAGGTCGAGACGCCGGCGGTCGCCGCGACGACCGTGACCGACAGCGCTCCGACGACCACGCGCCGTGAGACAAGCTTCATGTAGGACGTGCCTCCCCGTGTTCGACCGCCGCCTCGGCGAATCGCGGCGGCCAGCGTACGGCCGATCTTGTATTTTTCAATGCCCCGTTCCAGAAAGCGAGATCTCGTCCCATTGAGCAGCTTGTTGCCCTCGCTTACTGTTCCACTATGCGGAACAAGAGGATCCTGTGGACGGTGGCCGGAGTCGTGGCCCTGCTCGTGGCCGGCGCCGGGATCGCCTTCGCCCTGCGCGGCGGCGCGGGCAGCTCAGGCAACACCGCAGCTCCGGGCCCCGTTCCGTCGTCCGCGGCGCCCGCGCCGTCGAACGCTCCCCCGCCGCCCGGGGCGGACATCACCGGGCCGCTGGACCTGCTGCTGATCGGCCTCGACACCCGCGTCAGCATCCCGGACTGGCAGCCGCACGCGGACGCCATCATGCTGCTGCACATCGACGAGGGACTCAAGAGCGGATATCTGTACTCGCTGCCCCGGGACCTCCGCGTGGACATCCCCGCGTACCCCAAGAACGGCTACGGCGGCGGACGACACAAATTGACCGAAGCCATGGCGTACGGGTCGGAGCAGGCCGGAACGGACAAGGCGAACGTCTTCAACGGGTACGAGCTGCTGAGCCGCACGATCTCGAAGTACACCGGCATCAAGAAGTTCGACGCGGGCGCGATCCTGACGTTCAACGGGCTCAGCAAGCTGACCGACGCGCTCGGCGGCGTGACGATGACCATCGACCAGAAGGTGGTCTCGCACCACCGCAAACCGGACGGCACCGCGCGTCCGCTGCGCCCGGGCGGCGGTGATTACGTCGGGCCGCAGGCGACGTACCTGCCCGGCACGCGCACGCTCGTCGGCTGGCAGGCGATCGACTACGCCCGCCAGCGCTACGGATTGCCGAACGGCGACTACGACCGGCAACGCCATCAGCGACAACTCGTCAAGGCCCTGCTCACCAAGGCCGAAGCCGCCGGTCTGGCGACCGACCAGGCCAAACTCCGGTCGGTGCTCGGCGCGTTGGGCGACACGCTGGTCACCTCCGGGACCCGGACACCCCTCGAGTACGCGTACGCGCTGCGCGACCTGAAGCCGTCCGGGCTGACGTCGGTGTCGCTGCCCGGCAGTTCGGTGTTCTCCGGCGGCGGGTACATCGGCGAACAGCTGAACTCGACCGGCCTCGGGTTCGTGCGGGCGGTGGCGGACGGCGACCCGGGGGCGTACCTGGCCGAGCATCCGGAATTGCGCAGCAAGTAGACCCGGGAGGGACAGACAGCCGAAGAAGCCCGCCGGGGCGGCCGCGACGCAAGCACAACGCGGACGCGGCGCGAAGCGACCGGGCGCGAAGCAGGGCGACCCCGGGCCCGGCACAGGAGCGACCCGGGCGCGAAGCAGGCGGACCCCGGGCACGGCGCAGGAGCGATCCGAGCGCGGCGCAGCAGCGACCCCGAGCCCGGCACAGGAGCGACCCAGGCACGGTACGGAGCGACCCGGGCGCGAAGCAGGCGGACCCCGGGCACGGCGCAGGAGCGACCCGGGCGCGGCGCAGGAGTGACCCCGAGCCCGGCACAGGAGCGACCCAGGCACGGTACGGAGCGACCCGGGCGCGGCGCGAGCGGTGGAAGCGGTCGGAACGGCGGCCCGAGTCAGGATGCGGCGTGCTCAGGGGCGGGGTGGCGCGGTCGTTCCGAAGAGCCACGCTTCGAAGAAGTCGCCCAAGTCTCTGCCGGCGGCCCTCTCTGCGTCGCTGATGAAGGTGACCGTGGTGGCGTTGCCATCGCTGTGGGACTGCGGCCAGGAGCGCAGCAGTTCGAAGAAGGCGGCGTCGCCGATGGTCTTGCGCAGGGCGTGCACGGTCATTGCGCCGCGCTGGTAGACGGCTTCGCCGAAGAGGCGGCCGGGACCCGGGTCGCCGGTCGGCACCTTCCAGTCGAAGCCCTCGTAGGTGCGGTCGAAGGCCTGCTGCGCCGTCTGCTCGCCCTCGTGTTCCTGCCAGAGCCATTCGGCGTACGTGGCGAAGCCCTCGTTGAGCCAGATGTCCTGCCAGCGGTCGAGGCTGACGCTGTCGCCGTACCACTGGTGGGCCAGTTCGTGGGCGACGACGGTGGCGTCGGGGCGGGTACGGAAGAAGACGTTGCCGTAGACCGGCCGGGACTGGGTCTCCAGGGCGTAGCCGACGCGGTTGTCGTCGATGACCACCCCGCCGTACGCGTCGAAGGGGTACGGCCCGAACCGGGTGGCGAGGAAGTCGGCGATCTCCGTGGTGCGGGCCATGGCCTTGGCCGCGGGGCCGTTCGCGGGCAGCGACTCGGGGATGGCCGTGACCACGGGTTTGCCGTCGTGTGTGGAGGTCTGCACGCGGTACTGCCCGATCACGACGGTGGCGAGGTAGCTGGCCATCGGCTTCGACTCGGTCCACGTCCAGGTGGTCCAGCCGTCGGCGGTGGTGCGCGGGCCGGGCACCCCGTTGCCGATCGCCTCGACGCCCGCGGGCACGGTGATCGCCAGGGCGAACGTCGCCTTGTCGGAGGGGTGGTCGTTCACCGGGAACCAGGTGCTGGCCGACTCGGGCTGGCCCAGGGCGAAACCGCCGTCGGCCGTACGCAGCCAGCCGCCCACGCCGAGGGCGTCGTTGGTGAGGGGCTTGGGTTCCCCGGCGTATTCGACGACGACGGTGAACCGCTGCCCGTGGACGATGCCGGCCGCCGGGGTGACGATCAGCTCGTTCTTCTCCGCCTTCGCGGTGGCGGGCCGTCCGTCGACGGTCACCTTGCCGGTGGTGAGGTGGGCGAGGTCCAGGTGGAAGTCCGACAGGTCCTGCGTCGCGCCGGCCGTGATCGTGGCGGTCCCCTGCAGGCGTCCCTTGGCCGGGTCGTAGCGCAGCTTCAGGTCGTATCCCGCGACGTCATAGCCCCCGTTGCCGTACGTCGGGAAATACGGATCCCCGGCCCCCTCGGCCCCCGGCGCGAAGCTCGGCGCCACGGCCGCCGACGCGCTCGGAACGGGCCGCGGCTCGTCGTCCGTCGAGCAGCCGGCCAGCGCCAGCACGGCGACCACGACCCCCGCGATCCGAACCCGCATGTCCACTCCCCCACATCGCCCGGACTGCGACTCTACGTCGCACCCGGACGGCAGACCGGCGTTATCCACAGGGCGGGGTTTCACCCACTCGCGCAGCCGGACAGCGGACCGACGTCATCCACAGGGCGGGGTTTCACCCACTCACGCAGCCGGACAGCAGGCCGACGTCATCCACAGGGCGGGGTTTCACCCACTCACGCAGCCGGACAGCGGACCGACGTCATCCACAGGGCGGGGTTTCACCCACTCACGCAGCCGGACAGCGGACCGACGTCATCCACAGGGCGGGGTTTCACCACTCACGCAGAATGAAGGGGCCAGGGCCGGCGCATGCTGGGCCCCGGCCCCGGCCTCGACGGGAGTTGCGGTCTGCACCACCCACCGAGCTACGACAGGAAGCTCTTGATCTTGATCTACCGATCGAGAACGAGCGAAACCTTCTGGAACTCCTTGACGTCGTGGTAGCCGCACTTGGCCATCGCGCGCTTGAGGCCGCCGAAGAGGTTGAGCTGGCCGTCCGGGCGGTCCGCGGGGCCGTAGAGGATCTCCTCGAGGGTGCCGTCCGGCTCGCCGGCGATGCAGAAGCCGCCGCGGGGCAGGCTGGGGTGGCTGGCGGCCGAGTGCCACCAGGCGCCGCCGGCCGGCGCGCCCTCGGCGAGCGACAGCGGCTCGCCGAGCATGACCGCGTCGGCGCCGCACCCGATCGCCTTGGCGATGTCGCCGGAGGTCTGGATGCCGCCGTCGGCGATGAGGTGCACGTAGCGGCCGCCGGTCTCGTCGAGGTAGTCCCGGCGGGCCGCCGCGGCGTCCGCGATCGCGGTGGCCATCGGGACGCGGATGCCGAGCACGGTGTCCGTCGTGGACCATTCGTCGGCGCCGACGCCCACGATGACGCCGGCCGCGCCCGTGCGCATGAGGTGCAGCGCGGTCTTGTAGTCGGTGCAGCCGCCGACGATGACCGGCAGGTCGAGGTCGGCGATGAACTCCTTGAGGTTCAGCGGCTCGTCCGTGGTGGAGACGTGCTCGGCGCTGACCAGCGTGCCCTGGATGACCAGCAGGTCGACGCCCGCGTCGAGGATCACCGGGGCCAGCGCCAGCGTGTGCTGCGGCGACACGCGGACGGCGACCGTGACGCCGCCCTCACGGATCGCGCGGACCCGCTCGGCGATCAGCTCCGGCCGGATCGGCTCGGCGTAGACCTCCTGGAGGCGCTTGGTGGCGTCCGCCTCCTCGTCGAGCGAGGCCAGCTCCTCGAGGATCTTGGTGGGGTCCTCGTAGCGCGTCCAGAGCCCCTCGGCGTTGAGCACGCCCAGGCCGCCGAGGCGGCCCAGGGCGATCGCCGAGGAGGGGCTCATGGTCGCGTCCGACGGGTGCGCGACGCAGGGGATCTTGAACGGGTACGCGTCCACCTTCCAGTCGGTGGAGACGTCGTCCACGTCACGGGTACGGCGGCTCGGGACGATCGCGATGTCGTCCAGGTGGTACCCGCGCTGGGCGGTCTTGCCCAGACCGATCTCCACAACGTCACGCATGCTGTTCGCCCCTTTAGCGGGAGTGGTAGTTCGGAGCCTCGACCGTCATCTGGATGTCGTGCGGGTGGCTCTCCTTGAGACCTGCCGCGGTAATCCTGATGAGCTGACCGCGCTGCTGCAAGTCCGCGATGGTTTCGGCACCGGCGTAGCCCATCGACAGGCGCAGCCCGCCGACGAGTTGCGCCATCACCCGCGACAGCGGTCCGCGGTACGGCACCTGGCCCTCGACGCCCTCGGGAACCAGCTTCTCCTCCGGGACGTCGTGCTGGAAGTAGCGGTCCTTCGAGTAGGACTTCGCCTGGCCCCGCGACTGCATGGCGCCAAGCGAGCCCATGCCGCGGTAGGACTTGAACTGCTTGCCGTTGACGAAGATCAGATCGCCGGGGCTTTCCTCCGACCCGGCGAGCAGACCGCCGAGCATCACCGTCTCGGCGCCGGCGACGATCGCCTTGGCGATATCGCCGGAATACTGCACGCCGCCATCGGCGATCACCGGTACCCCGGCCGGCTTGCAGGCCCGGGTCGCCTCCATCACGGCCGTGATCTGAGGGACGCCTACTCCGGCGACGATCCGTGTCGTGCAGATCGCACCCGGACCGACGCCCACCTTCACCGCGTCCGCGCCGGCTTCGACCATGGCCTTCGCGCCCGCGTACGTGGCGACGTTGCCGCCGACGATGTCGGTGGTGGTGTCCTTCTTCAGCCGCGCGATCATGTCGAGCACCTGACGCTGATGCCCGTGTGACGTGTCGACGATGATGACGTCGACGCCCGCCTCGATCAGACCCCGTGCGCGCTTGTACGACTCGTCGCCGACACCGATGGCCGCGGCGACCCGCAACCGTCCCTGGGCGTCCTTGGTCGCGATCGGGAACTGCTCGCTCTTGGTGAAGTCCTTGACCGTGATCAGTCCGCGCAACCGACCGCTGTCATCGACGAGGGGCAGCTTCTCCACCTTGTGGCGTTGCAGGAGACCGAGCGCGTCATTCTTGCCGACCCCGACCGGAGCAGTGATCAAGGGCGACTTCGTCATGACGTCGCGCACCTTGATGCTGTCGTCGGTGACGAAGCGCATGTCACGGTTGGTGACGATGCCGACGAGGACACCTTCGGCATCGACAACGGGCACGCCGGAGATGCGGTACTTGCCGCAGAGCGTGTCGACGTGGCGCAGCGTGTCGTCCGGGCTGCACGTCACCGGATTGGTGATCATGCCGGATTCCGACCGCTTGACCAGGTCCACCTGGGCTGCCTGATCCTCGGCCGACAGGTTGCGGTGCAGCACCCCGATGCCGCCCTCACGCGCCATCGCGATGGCCATCCGCGCCTCGGTGACGGTATCCATCGCCGCGGACAGCAGCGGGATCGCGAGCTCGACATTGCGGGTCAAGCGAGTGACCGTGTTGACCCGGCTCGGCACGACGTCCGATTCGCCGGGCTGCAGGAGAACATCGTCGAACGTCAGACCGAGAGGAACCGTGCGCGCGGACTCAGTTTCCACAGATCATCCCTAGAGAAGAGGCGGAGTGTTACATCCTACTCATCGGCCAGGGCGGCCCCGAGGGGGCGGACAGCACGTGCGGGCCAGCACACAGTGCCGCTTGATGGGTACGGTAGACGCGTGCAAGAAGAGCCGATCGACCCGTTCAACGGTGACCCCGCCGACCCGGCCGCGGGACTCGACGACCTCACGGAGGACGCCGAGCAGGATCCGCTGACCGAGGCCGAGCGGCAGGATGTCCTCGAGGACCTTTCCGACCTGGAGATATACCAGGCGTTGCTGAGCCCGACGGGGATCCGCGGGCTGGTCATAGAGTGCGAGGACTGCCACGAGCCGCACTACTTCGACTGGGATCTGCTGCGGGGGAACCTGCGGCATCTGCTGTCGAGCGGGCGGCCGCGGGTGCACGAGCCGGCGTACGACCCGGACCCGGACCACTACGTCACGTGGGAGTACGCACGCGGGTATGCGGACGGTGTGCACGACACCCTGACGGAAGGTACGGACGACGACGCGTCATCCTCGTCGTCCTGAGAAAACGGGCCGCCCTCACGGGCGGCCCGTTCGCTTCAAGCCCGGCTGACGCCGGTCACGACCCACCCCGGCCGTGACCGGCGTCAGGCTACGAGGCCGGCGCGGAAGCCCGCGGCCACCGCGTGCGCCCGGTCGCGGGCGCCCAGCTTGCGGAAGAGCCGGCGGGCGTGGGTCTTGACCGTGTCCTCGGACACGAACAACTCCCGGCCGATCTCCGCGTTGCTCTTGCCGTCGGCCATGCCGCGCAGCACCTGCAGCTCCCGCTCGGTGAGCGTCAGGCGCCGCCCTGCCGGAGCGGCCTCGCCGACCCGGCTGTCGTTGCCCGGCCACACCAGCGGGCGGCCCGTGACCGGGTCGATCTCGGAACCGTCGCCGCGCTGCGCGGGGACCATCGCGGTGTTCGGGATCATCGCCGGGATGCCCGGCGCATTCGGGGTGCCGGCCATCGCCAGGCCGTCACGGTGCAGGCCGCGGGCGGCGGCCGAGTTGTTGTTGCGCCCCGCCTGACCGACCGCGGCCGGCTGGGCGTTCGCTCCGTTGATCGGCATGCCCTGCGGGCGTACCGGGAGCAGCAGGAGCAGCAGTGCCTTGGCGACGACACTGACCAGGTCGTGCTCGACGCCGCGGATGACGCCGCGGGCGCCGGCGGCGACCGTGGCGGCGGCGACCCGGGGGTCTTCCGCGCCGAAGAGGACGACCTGCGCCTGCGGGGCGCGGGCGAGGACGCGCCGGGTGAAGCCGACGCTGTCGGGACGGGTCACGGCGGTGTCGGCCAGGACGACCTCGGCCGGCCGCTCAGCCAGACGGATCATGGCCTCGGTCTCGCTGACCGCTGTCCGCACGACACCGGTCATCCCGAGCCGGGCCGCGGTCGACGCGACGGTCTGGGCCGCCAGTGGGGTACGGACGCACACGAGGACGGTACGCACAGTGATCCTCCTTCTCTCTCAGAGGAGATCACGCGAGGGCCGCAGCATTACGCGCTTTAGATGGAAAAAATGGGAAACATCGGAACGGTTTTAGGCACCGGTGAGATACGGCCGACGAAGACATCGACAACTCGTGTGTGATCCGGCGTTCGCCGGGGTACACGGGCGGCAGGCCTGAGCCAGGCCCCTCATGACAACACTCCGCGGTGCCGCGCGGGAGGAGGGTGTTGATGTCGAACGTTCGCAGACTGCCCGGGCCCATCGCCGACCTTTGGGATTGGCAGCGACTCGGCCTGTGCAGAGGGCGGGACAGCGCCCAGTTCTTCCACCCCGACGGCGAGCGCGGATCTTCCCGCAACCGCCGCGAGGCGAAGGCCAAGGCGATGTGTGGCGCATGCCCGGTCCGGGCCGAGTGCGCCGCCCATGCCCTGGCGGTCCGTGAGCCGTACGGCGTCTGGGGAGGTTTCAGCGAAGCGGAGCGGCTGCGGCTGCTCGCAGTCGGCTGGGAGGACCTTGCCGATCGCCATCACGGACGGGTCGACCTTGCCCGGCTCGAGGCGCGCCTCGGCCGGCCCCACAAGTCCACGGTGCCGGCACAGCGGCAGGCACCGGCGGCCTGACGCCGCCCCGGACGCGGCACCACAACACACCTGACGGCGCGGCTTCCTGCGGGGAGCCGCGCCGGCGTCGTCGGCGGCTTGTCAGTCGCATCGGTGAACATGCAAGCCACCGTATGAGCGAACTTGCCCTTGACGTCGGACGAAAAGTGCGGCTTCCGCGTGACACGATTCCACCGGACGAGGACGCGATTCACCGCCCGCTGCGAGGGGCGGTCTGCGTTCGCCGGACAGGTTCCGCCGGGTGAGCCCTGCGGCGAGCCGCGCTCTTCGTGAGCTGCGCGCCGAGCCGTTCGCAGGGCATGGAATTCCAGGCCGACCGGTACGTGGTCAGCCGGTGAGTGGCTGACGGTTGCCACCGGCCGGGGTGGCCGGGCGGTGGCCGACTAACACAGGTGGCAAGGATGGTGCAAGCCGTACGGCGCGACCCTCCGGGGGTGTCACGCTTGCCCGAGCCCGTCGCAGGACGGCTGCCACGGCTGCTACGGCTGCTACGGCTGCTACGGCTTGAGGGTGAGACGCCGAGCTGTCTCGATGACCTGCTCGTACCACGTCTCTCGCGGCGCTGACTCCCCTTCCGCAGTTCTGTAGAGCTGCACGTGGCCGTCCGCGTGCTCGATGACCCAGCGTTCGGGCTGTTCGAGAAGGTCGTACGCGTCCCGGGAAGCGAGGTCATGGTCGTCGCCCAGGCGGCTTCGCCACTCCGCCGGAGGGATGTTCCAGCCGGGCGGCGGATCGCGGAAGTAGAGACCGATCCACCCGGCGCGGTACCAGAGCCTCAGAACGGCCGCACACGTCGATCCGGGCCACGGACCGTGATGCCGAGGCGATCCTGTCGGGTCATCGACGGAACCTGCCGGAACCTGGTAGAGCGACGCCTCCTCGAGAGCTGCTAGCTCCATCTGCCGGAGGAAGTCCGAGAGGTCGTCCACGATCATCATTGTGGGCCCGCAGCGCTGGTCGTGCCGGTACGTCGCGCCGCACGCCACCGAGGCGAACGGCCCTGCGCTCATTCGATGGAGATACGGATCGAGTGCCAGCCTGTGGCGCCGTCCGGAGGTGGTGGGGCCGGGGTGCTGGTCTGGGTCTGCCCCTCGCTGTCGGTGGCTCGGACCTGGATCGTGTGGTTGCCCGGGGTCGCCTGCCACTGGTACGACCACTGGACCCACGTGTCGGCCGAAACGACCGGGGCGAGCGTCGCTTCCCGCCATGGCTCCGCGTCGACCTGCACCTCCACCCGGCTGATGCCGCGGTGCTGGGCCCAGGCGACGCCGCCGATCGTCAGGGGGCCGGGCTTGCGGGTGGCGCCGTCGCGAGGGGTGTCGATCCGTGATTCGGTCTTGACGGGGCCCTGGGCCGACCAGCCCCGGGGCACCCAGTAGGCGTCGAAGTCGGCGAAGCGGGTCAGCTCGATCTCCGTGATCCACTTGCAGGCGGAGACGTAGCCGTACAGGCCGGGGACGACCATGCGGACCGGGAAGCCGTGTCCGACCGGGAGGGGCTCGCCGTTCATGCCGATGGCCAGCAGCGCGTCGCGGCCGTCGCGCAGGACGGCGGTGAGCGTGCCGCAGGTCCAGCCGTCGGCCGAGCGGGACACGGTCTGGTCGGCGTCGGGCAAGGGCTGCGCCTCGTCGAGCAGCTCCTTGACCGGGACGCCCAGCCACAGGGCGTTGCCGATCAGGTCGCCGCCCACCTCGTTGGAGACGCAGGCGAGGGTGACATAGCGGGAGACCATGGGCCGCTGCAGCAGCTGCTCCCAGGTCAGCGTGATGGGATTGCGCACCATGCCGTGGATCCGCAGCTGCCAGCTGGACGGGTCGACCTGTGGCGGATACAGCGCGGTGTCGATGCGGTAGAAGTCCTTGTTCGAGGTCACGTACGGCGTGACGCCCTGAACCTGGGCACCCGCCGGAACCGTCGGTGCGACCGCCACGGGCGGGGGCAGGACGACGGCCTTGCGGGCGGCCGTGACCGCGCGCCGGGAGGTGAGGAACCGCCCGCCGATCCCGCCGGCCACCGCGATGCCGGCCGTGACGCCGAGGCCGATGAGGAAACGGCGACGGCTGTCGTCGGGGAACGGGGCGGACGGACGGGTCTCGGCGAGAGCGCCGTCCTCGCCACCCACCGTCACCAGCGACCTCGTCTCGGCGGGGGACGCGGCGACGGCGAGAGTGATCAGGTAGCGCAGCGCGACCATCGCGGCGACACCGGCCGCGATCGACGGCACGGCGGCGGTCAGTCCCGCGTCGTGGCGGGTCAGGGCCGCGGCCGTGCCGACGCCGGTGAAGAGCACCACCCCGGCCAGTGCGATGCGCCACGAGCGGAGCGCGACGACGCCGACCGCCGCGGCGTAGAGCGCGAGCAGAATGACCGTGCCGGTGATGAGGGCGGTCTTGTCGTGCGTGCCGAAGACCGCGATGGCGGCATCCTTGACGGTGCCCGGCACGGTGTCGACGACCACGCCGCCGACGGCCAGCAGCGGCGACGACAGCGGCCCCGTGACGACGGCGACGATCTCCGCGACGCCGAGCGCGACGGCGGCGGCCGCGATCCCGGCCAGCCCGGCCCGAACGGAAAGCTTCACGCCTTCATCCTGCCCTCGCCCGCCGGGAACGCCTCTTACAAAGTCATGACGGCCCGGCAAGCGGCCGCGAAGCCACACTCACGACGACGGCCCGGCAAGCAGCCGCGAAGCCACACTCACGACGACGGCCCGGCAAGCAGCCGCGAAGCCACACTCACGACGGAGGAGCAAGCGGCGGCAGACCGGCCACGAGCGCGTCGAGCAGACCCAGATCGCACCGCTCCTCACGAGGCTCGGGCAGCTTGGGCACCCCCTCGACCGGCAACTCCCAGATCACCCGCCCCGGCGACAGGTCGTCCAGCGTCGCGTACCACTGCTGCAGCGGCTCCCGGAGCTGCACGTGAGCGGCGAAATTCCGCCGGCGCCGGGTGTCGTCGCCGTCGCGGCGGCGCTGCAGGGTGGCCGCGTCGGGCAGACCGACGAGTACGGCGTCAGCGAAGCCCAGCCGTCCGGTCCGGAACGCCTCGCGCGTGACCGCCAGCTCCCGGTCGAAGCGGGCCCGGGGGGCGAGCCCGAGCGCCGCCATCCCCCAGGCGTAGTGCAGCTTCACCGGGTCGGTGTCGCAGTACGCGATCCCGTCGGCGCGTTCGTGCTCGAGCGCGGCCTCCCAGCGCTGGATGCCCGCGCGCACCCAGTGCCGGGCGAGCGCCACGGCGTCGACCGGTTCGCGGCCCGTCGGGGTGTACTCGGGGACATACCTGCCGACGTACCGGCGGCACCAGGAGGTCTTTCCGGCCGCGCTGGGTCCCTCCACGACGACGATCATCGGCGCACCCTTTCCCCGGAAGCTTGCATCACACACGAGAAGGGCGCGCCGCGGAAGCGACGCGCCCTTGCCGAACCGGTACGGATCAGAAGCCCGGGCCGTGCTGGTGGCCGTGGCCACCGTGGCTGTGCCCGTGGCCGCCGGCCGCGGCGGGCTCGGGCTCGGCCGGCTTCTCCACCACGAGGCTCTCCGTGGTGAGCAGCAGCGCGGCGATCGACACGGCGTTGGAGACCGCGTTGCGGGTCACCTTGACCGGGTCGATGATGCCGGCGGCCGCGAGGTCGACGTACTCGTCGGTGGCCGCGTTGAGGCCGTGGCCCCAGCCGAGCTCGGCCACCTTGCCCACCACGACGTAGCCGTCGTGGCCGGCGTTCTGCGCGATCCAGCGCAGCGGCTCGACGAGCGCCTTGCGCACGATCGAGACGCCGATGGCCTCCTCGCCGGTGAGGCCGAGGTCGCCGTCGAGCGCGGAGACGATCTGCGCCAGGGCGGCGCCGCCGCCGGGCACGGTGCCCTCCTCGACCGCGGCCTTGGTCGCCGCGATGGCGTCCTCGATGCGGTGCTTGCGCTCCTTCATCTCGACCTCGGTCGCGGCGCCGGCCTGGATGACGGCGACGCCGCCGGAGAGCTTGGCCAGCCGCTCCGAGAGCTTCTCGCGGTCCCAGTCGGAGTCCGAGGCCTCGATCTCCTTGCGGATCTGCGCGACCCGGTCGTCGATGTCGGACTTCTTGCCGCCGCCGTCGACGATGGTCGTGTTCTCCTTGTCGACGACGACGCGGCGCGCGGTGCCGAGCATGTCGACGGTGACCTGGTCGAGCTTGTAGCCGAGCTCCGGGGCGATGAGCTCGCCGCCGGTGGCGATGGCCATGTCCTGCAGCATCGCCTTGCGGCGGTCCCCGAAGCCGGGCGCCTTCACGGCGGCGACCTTGAAGGTCTTGCGCAGGGCGTTCACCACGAGGGTGGACAGGGCCTGGCCCTCGACGTCCTCGGCGATGATGAGCAGCGGCTTGCCGGCCTGCAGCACCTTCTCCAGCAGCGGCAGGAGCTCCTCGACGCTGGAGATCTTCTGGGTCGTGATGAGGATGTACGCGTCCTCGAGCACGGCCTCCTGGGCCTCGGCGTCGGTCACGAAGTTCGGGGAGATGAAGCCCTTGTCGAACTGCAGACCCTCGGTGACGACGAGCTCGGTGCTGAGCGCGGAGCCCTCCTCGACGGTGATGACACCGTCGCGGCCGACGCGGTCCATCGCCTCGGCGATGAGCTCGCCGATGGTGGCGTCCTGCGCGGAGATGGTGGCGACGTTGGCGATCGACTTGTGGTCGGACACCTCGACCGCCTTGGCGAGCAGCGCCTTGGAGATCGCCTCGGCGGCCAGGTCCATACCCCGCTTGAGGGCGATGGGGTTGGCGCCGGCGGTCACGTTGCGCAGGCCTTCGCGCACGAGGGCCTGGGCGAGCACGGTGGCGGTGGTGGTCCCGTCGCCGGCGACGTCGTTGGTCTTGGTCGCCACCTCCTTGACCAGCTGCGCGCCGAGGTTCTCGTACGGGTCCTTGAGGTCGATCTCCTTGGCGATGGTGACGCCGTCGTTGGTGATCGTGGGCGCGCCGAACTTCTTGTCGAGGACGACGTTGCGGCCGCGCGGGCCGAGGGTGACCTTGACCGTGTCGGCGAGCGTGTTGACGCCGTGCTCCAGCAGGTGCCGGGCGTCGTCAGAGAAACTGAGGATCTTCGCCATGTGTAGGTCCCTTCACGCACCACCGCCCTGACCCGAGGTGTGTCGGGCCAGGGCGGGAAGCACTGTCAGTAGGTCACTTCTCGATGACCGCGAGGACGTCGCGGGCGGAGAGCACCAGGTACTCCTCGCCGGCGTACTTGACCTCGGTGCCGCCGTACTTCGAGTAGAGGACCGTCTCGCCGACCTTGACGTCAACCGGGATGCGGTTGCCCTTGTCGTCGATACGGCCCGGGCCCACAGCGAGGACGGTGCCCTCCTGCGGCTTCTCCTTGGCGGTGTCGGGGATCACGATGCCCGACGCCGTGGTCGTCTCAGCCTCGTTCGCCTGGACCACGATCCGGTCCTCGAGCGGCTTGATCGCAACCTTGGTCGCGGTAGTCACGGGCATACCCTCCTGGGTACAGGTTTCGCCGGCCTGCGTCGGCCGATCTGATGCCTCATGCCACCGGGCGGGGCCGTCGTCGCGGGTGCCGGTCCGCCTGGCGCAAGCACGCGCCCCGGAGCGGGCCGCGCGCTGGCACCCTCGGGTTGAGAGTGCTAATCGGAGATTATGCCGGAACTAGCACTCCGTCAAGGAGAGTGCCAACACGGCAGAATGACCCGTCGTGGACCTGGAACTGCTCGCCGCCCTGCGTACCCCGGAAGGGTCGGACGCCCTCGCCGCCGCGGCGGAGGTGGCCGGCGGCGATCCGCTGGCGGCCGCCTCGGCCCTGCGGTCGCGGGGCGTCCCGGCGCCGCTCGCCGCGGCCGCGCTCACCCAAACCGACCTGCGCAGACGGGCGGTGGGCAAGTTCGGCGCCGGCGCGGCGGCGATGTTCTTCACCCGGGCCGGCTTCGAGCAGGCGACCCGCGCGGTGGTCGCGGACCGCCGCGCCGCGCGGCTGCAGGCCGCGGGCGTCACCACCCTCGCCGATCTCGGCTGCGGCCTCGGTTCGGACGCGCTGGCCGCGGCCCGTCAGGGCATCCGGGTGTACGCGGTCGACGCCGATCCGCTGACCGCGGCGGCCGCCCGGGCCAACGCGGACGCGGCAGGTCTCGCGGAGCTGGTGACCGTGGAATGCGCCGACGCGACGAGCGTCCCCGTGGAGCGGTTCGACGCTGTGTTCGCCGACCCGGCCCGCCGCCGCGCGGGCCGGGGACGGCTGATGGATCCGCAGTCGTGGTCGCCGCCGTGGGACTTCATCGCCGCCCTGCCGCAGCGGGTGCCGAGGACGGTGCTGAAGCTCGCGCCCGGCATCGACCACGCGCTGCTGCCGCCGGGCGCCGAGGGCGAGTGGGTCAGCGTCGACGGCGACCTGGTCGAGGCGGCGTTCTGGTGCGGGCCGCTCGCCGAATTTCCTCGACGGGCGAGCTTGTTGCCGTCGGGCGGGATGCTGCACGGCTCGGGCGTCGAGGCCGCGCCGGTCGGCCCGGTCGGCCGTTTCCTGTACGACCCCGACCCGGCCGTCGTCCGCTCGCACCTGGTCGCCGAGTTCGCCGCCACGGTCGGCGGGCGGCTGGCCGATCCCGACATCGCGTACGTGCACACTGACGACCCGGTGGACACCCCGTACGCCCGCCGCCTCGAGATCACCGACGTGATGCCGTTCTCGCTCAAGCGGCTGCGGGCGCTGTTGCGCGAGCGCGGGGTGGGCCGGCTCGAGATCCGCAAGCGCGGTTCCGCGCTGGAGCCCGAGCAGCTGCGCCGGGACCTGCGGCTGAGCGGAAGCGCCTCGGCGTCGCTGGTGCTGACCCGGGTGGCTGGGGCGCCGACCGTGCTGCTGTGCCGTTAACCTCCGACATCGTGGCTAAGAAGGCGGCCGGGACGCCGGCGACCGTACTGCTGTCCGCGCAGAAGGTGGCGCACGAGCTGCACCCGTACGACGTCTCACCGGATGCGCCGAACTACGGCGCGCTGGTGGCCGAGGCGCTGGGCGTACCCCCGGAATCGCTGTTCAAGACCTTGATCGCCGAGGTGGACGGCGCGCTGACGGTGGCCGTCGTGCCGGTGACCGGCGAGCTGGACCTGAAGGCTCTGGCCGGCGCCGCCGGCGGGAAACGGGCGGTGCTGGCCGACCGGGCAGCCGCGGAGCGCAGCAGCGGCTACGTCCGCGGCGGCATCAGCCCGCTCGGGCAGCGCAAGCGCCTCCCGACGGTGGTCGACGACTCCGCGGAGCACCTGGAGCGGATGTACGTCTCGGCGGGCCGCCGGGGGTTGCAGGTGTCGCTGGCCCCGGCCGATCTGATTCGGCTGACGGGCGCCGCGACGGCTCGAATTCGGACATAGCCTGCCATAGTTCCCGCGGCCAGCGGATCGTTACGCCACCGTTACGGGCAAACCGGATCTTTCTCCGGAGAACCGCCGATTTCGGGTTCAGATGTGACCTAGCGTCGCGGTGTGGAGCAACTTCCGCAACCGGTTGACGGAGGTCGGCGTGACCGCTGAATCGGACCGGTTGGGCTGCACCGCGCGACGGGAACACGTTGCCCGACTCACCGAACCGCACAGGAGCGGCAGTCCCGGTTACGCGCGCCAGGGAATCCGAGGCAAGATCCGGATTGATCCGAGAGGACACGAGGAATGCGTAAGGGAATGTTCGCTCTTGCCGCGGCGGGTCTGCTGGCCACCGGCAGCATGGCCGCCTGCGGCGGCGACAGTGGTGAAGAAACCGGCAGCAGCGGCACGAGCGGGTCGTCGGTCGGCAAGGTCGGCGTGATCCTGCCCGACACAGCGAGCTCCCAGCGGTGGGGTTCGGACGACCCGAAGTTCCTGAAGGCGGCATTCGACGCGGCCGGCGTCCAGGTGGACATCCAGAACGCGCAGGGCGACAAGAGCCAGTTCCAGACCATCGCGGACGGCATGATCTCCAGCGGCGTCAAGGTGCTCATGATCGTCAACCTGGACTCCGGTACCGGCAAGGCCGTGCTGGACAAGGCCAAGAGCGCCGGTATCGCGACGATCGACTACGACCGGCTCACGCTCAACGGCGGCGCGAACTACTACGTGTCCTTCGACAACGTCGCGGTCGGCAAGCTGCAGGGCGAGGGCCTGGTCAAGTGCCTGACCGACATGAAGGCGGTCAAGCCGGTCGTGGCCGAGCTGAACGGCTCCCCCACCGACAACAACGCCACGCTGTTCAAGGAGGGTTACGACTCGGTCCTCAAGCCGAAGTACGACTCCGGCGACTACGTGAAGGGCCCGGACCAGTCGGTGCCGGACTGGGACAACGCGCAGGCCGGCACGATCTTCGAGCAGATGCTGACCCAGAACAAGAACATCAAGGGTGTGCTCGCGGCCAACGACGGCCTGGGCAACGCGGTCGTCTCGGTGCTGAAGAAGAACAAGCTGAACGGCAAGGTCCCGGTCACCGGCCAGGACGCCACGGTGCAGGGCCTGCAGAACATCCTCGCCGGCGACCAGTGCATGACGGTCTACAAGGCGATCAAGCAGGAGGCCGACGCCGCCGCCGACCTGGCCATCTCGCTCGCCAAGGGCGAGAAGAAGTCGGTCAGCCAGAGCGTCAAGGACCCGGAGTCGGGCCAGGACGTGCCCTCGGTGCTGCTCGTCCCGAAGGCGATCTACAAGGAGAACGTCAAGGACGTCGTCGCGGACGGCTTCGTGACGAAGGACCAGCTGTGCACCGGCGACTTCGCCAAGCTGTGCACCGACAACGGGGTCAGCTGACCGCGGGACAACACTGAAACACCGGAGCCGCCCACGCCTGGCCGGGCGTGGGCGGCGCCGCATCGAGAAGGAGCATTCGTGGCCGCGACACCTCTTCTGGAGCTGCGCGGGATCGACAAGAGTTTCGGTCCCGTCCAGGTCCTCCACGACGTCGGACTCAGCGTCTATCCCGGCGAGGTCACCGCGCTCGTCGGCGACAACGGCGCCGGCAAGTCGACGCTGGTCAAGTGCATCAGCGGGATCTACACCATGGACGCCGGCACGGTCACGTTCGACGGCAACCAGGTCGCGATCCACAGCCCCCGCGACGCCGCGTCGCTGGGCATCGAGGTCGTCTACCAGGACCTCGCGCTCTGCGACAACCTGGACATCGTCCAGAACATGTTCCTCGGCCGCGAGAAGGTACGCGGCC